>JBKQVI010000326.1:0-19816 GCA_052139985.1 Terriglobia bacterium | reverse complement strand
GCTCTCCGAGCGCCGAACGGCGGTCGGAGAGCGCCGCTACAACAAAGTGCGCAATCGCTTCTGTCGCTCTGTATAATGGGCGGGATTCGCGGGTTCCGGCAGGCCGAAGGCAAAGCTGTTTTCTGCCTATTGCCTCGTGCATATCGCCTACTGCCTACCGCCCACGGCTTTATGCTTACTCCCGACTGAATGGAAGGCCCATGCAACGCAAAACCATCCTAACTTCTAGCAGCCTCGCACTCCTGGGACTGGCCTTGATGTTTAGCCAGGTTACTTTTGCGCAGTCTCCGCAGCGGGACCGCGTAGTGGCGCCGATTGCCGGTTCTCCGATCGTTTGGCTCGAGGGCAACGTTCGCCCCATGTTCCAGCCTGAAAACGACACCGGGCCGGTTGACGGTTCTCTGAAGCTCGAATACATGTCCCTCGCCTTCAAGCTCACGGCGGTCCAGCAGGCGGATCTCACGGCACTCCTCGCCGAGCAGCAGGACGCCTCATCGCCCAACTATCGTCATTGGCTCACGCCGGAGCAGTACGCCGGCCGATTTGGATTGAGCGTGAACGACGTCAGCCAGGTTGTAGCCTGGTTGCAGGCGCAAGGCTTCCAAGTGATTCAAACGGCCCGCGGCCGCAATTGGGTATCGTTCTCCGGAACCGCCGCGCAAGTGCAAGCGGCTTTTCATACGGAGATTCACCGCTTTTCGGTGCACGGCGAAACGTACTATGCCAATGCCTCGGAGCCTGCCGTGCCCGCTACCCTCGCCGATGTGCTGCTTGGCATTCGGGGGCTGGACAATTACCGGCTCAAACCGCGCATTCGCGTCCGCCATGTGACGGCCGAGACGAAGCCGAATTTTACCTCCAGCCTGTCCGGAAATACCTTCGTCACTCCCGGCGACTTTGCCGTCATTTACGACGTGAACGCTCTCTATAACAACAGCATCGACGGCACCGGGCAGTCCATTGCGGTGATGGGACAGACGGACCTCTATAACAATGGGAGCGACGTCTCCGCTTTCCGCGCTGCGTCGGGACTGACCGGGGGTGGCCTGACCATGACGCTGATTCCCGGAGTCACCGATCCGGGAGTCGGCTCGGGGGATGTCGAGGAAGCCAGCCTGGACGTTGAGTGGTCGGGCGCCGTCGCCAAGAATGCGACGATTATCTACGTGTACGCGAATCCTAATACCGGCAATGGCGTTTTTGACGCCTTACAGTACGCCATTGACAACGATGTGGCGCCCGTCATTAGTATCAGCTATGGCGCCTGCGAAGCGGATTGGGGCAGCTCCAATCTAAGCGTCCTGGCGGGATGGGGCCAGCAGGCGAATTCCCAAGGACAAACCATTGTGGCTGCCGCGGGCGACTCTGGCGCAACGGATTGCGATTCCTCGGAGACCTCCGTCATCACGGTTGCCACGCAGGGTTTGGCGGTGGATGCCCCCGCCAGTCTCCCTTACGTTACCGGAATGGGCGGAAGTGAGTTCAACGAGGGCTCGGGAAATTATTGGCAAGCCACAACGTCCGCCTCAGGAGATATCGTCACATCCGCCCTTTCCTATATTCCCGAGATGGCGTGGAACGATACTTCTTCGCCGGAAAACACCGGCAACGGGCTGTTGGCGGGGGGCGGTGGTGTGAGCAGCTACTTCACCACCAAGCCGGCTTGGCAGACGGGACCCGGCGTGCCCAACGATGGGGCTCGCGACGTGCCCGACCTTTCCCTAAACGCCTCCCCCATTCACGACCCCTTGCTGCTCTGTGTCCAGGGAAGCTGCGTCAATGGGTTTCGCGATAGCAGCCAGGGCCTCTCGGTGGTGGGTGGAACCTCCGCCGCGGCCCCCACTTTTGCCGGGATCGTCGCCCTCATCAACGAGCAGATGAACACGCCCAAGGGGCAGGGAAACATCAACACGATGCTCTACCCGATGGCGCAGACTTCCCCCGCGGCCTTTCACGACATTACCACCGGCAACAACATGGAGCCCTGTCAGACTGGGTCCACGGGTTGTCCCAGCGGCGGCGAGATTGGCTACAGCGCCGGCGTCGGCTACGACCAGGCGACCGGCCTGGGGTCCGTCGATGCCTATAACCTGGTTATGGAATGGGGTTCATCGGGCGCCGGAAACTTGCCTGCGCCAACTTTAGCCGCTCCTGCCAACGGGGCGACCGGGGTGGCTCTTGTGCCCGCCTTCAGTTGGTCGGCGGTTACCGGCAACAATGGTTACCGCATCTTTATCGCGACCAGTGCGTCGGATTTGACGGCCAATCCCGCCACCACTACTTGCAGCGCGTGCACGGTGGTTGACACCACCGCCAAAAATTCAAGCTCGTACACTCCGACGAGCGCGCTCGCCGCGGGCGCGTACTTTTGGCAGGTGCAAGCCCTTGAGCCCTCGTCGAGCAGCGGGACCGCAGCGTGGTCACAAGTCTTTAGCTTCACCACTACCGGCGGCACGCTGACAGCGCCGACGCTGACTGCACCCACCACCGGCGCGACGCTGACTTCGGTGACGCCCACTTTTACCTGGACAGCGGTTACAGGGAGTGCCGGCTACCGAATACTCATTGCCCCCCTGCAAAGCGCGCTGCCCACCAGTCTTGCGATAGGGACGTGCGGAGGCTGCACGGCGGGTACGACGACCACAGCGGCGACTTACACCCCTGCTTCCACCGCACTGGCCGGCGGAACAGCCTACTATTGGGAGGTGCAGGCCCTGGCAGCGTCCGGCAGCAGCCTGAATGGACCATGGTCGAGTGTGTCCAACTTCATAACCCCTGCTGGGGATTTTTCGCTGAGCGCATCACCCAGCAGCTTGACGATTGCTCCCGGAGGCAGTGCTACGTCCACGGTGACGCTGACTGCGATCAACAACTTTTCCGGCACCGTGACCCCAACGTGCGCCGTGTCAAGTTCACTCGCGGGGGTCACCTGCGCGATCAGCACCTCGGGCACTAGCAATAGCCTCACCGTTACCGTAACTGCTTCCACTACTGCGACGACTTATCCCGTGCTGCCCCGCGGTCCTCGCTTCGGCGCATGGTGGATGGTCTCCGTTGCCCTGCTTGGCCTCTTGCTGATCGGCCTATCCAGACTGCGGTACGGCGGTGTGCCGATCCGTAACCTGCGGCTGGTGGCGCTCGGCGCGGTTCTCGCGGCCCTGTTCCTTGCCAGTTTGAGCTGTGGCGGTGGCAGTAGTGGGGGCGGAGGCGGCTCGACATCCTCGCCGCCCGAATCGGGGACTGTCACCGTAACCGGTACGTCCCCGAGCGCTACCCATAGCACACCGATTTCCGTGTCGGTGACCTAACCGCGCTCCGGGAACGGCACTTTGCTTGGGCCGCAAGCTTGGGAGTGCGGTCGCGGCAGCTACCGCCTTCCGCCTGTGGTTCATACGAAGATGGTTTGGCCCCAGTCGAGCTTTACGGACGATTGGCGAAAAAAGGCTCAACACAGCGCGGCAGAGCCGCAACCCAATCGTGGCACGGGCTTCCAGCCCGTGACCGGTCATGGGCTGGAAGCCCGCCCCCGGAGTTTCTGCATTTTCGTGCGGCTGGGGGATAAATCCCTAAAATTCCTGACGGAATCAGCGCTTGCTGCTCCTCTCGCGAAAAATAGCTGTGCGAAGCACCTTGGACTGCGTGCGGCTTGACGCCGCCTTAAAAATGACGTCCGGAGTGAGACAGTGACTCGTCTCGCCTTCTCTTCATCCGAAGAGCGAGGCAAAGGCGGCGTCAAGCCGCACGCAGTCCAAGGTGCCTCGCACACAGTCATCCCTATTGGTCCGCGAGCGGCAGGAGTTCGATCCGCGGGGAACGGGAAACTAGTAGTTCGGTTGCAACCCTGATCGGAAATGTAGAAACTCGATCCACGGGCGGGAAGCCCGCGTCACAAAACCTTCGCGTGCCGCGACGAAGCCTGGAAATAGTAGTACCGAGGGGGAAGACGGTAGCTGCATCCGCCGGTTTTCCGGCAATGTCATCATTCCCGTATCAACCACGAGCGGAAGGCGGTAGCTGCTGCTACCGCACTCCAAAGCCTGCGGCGCAGGGAGGGCGGGCTAGAGGGAACGGTCCACGTAAGTAGGCAGCAGGACTTGAAATGAGCAAGGGCGCTGCTGTTCGCGCCCTGGCCTTCCAGTCCTTGGGTGCAGCCAGAGAAACATCGCGCGGGGATCTTAGAGAGGTCCAAGGTCCCTAGTCCTTCAATTGAACGACAAATGATAATGTTCCCCAGCGGGGAACTCTTTGGTTTACCGAAAAGGACGCCGAGGGTGGCACGCACCTCTATCCACTGACGGATTTCAAACCCAGGAAAAATGAGAACCTCGAACGCGGCTACTTACAGGGGCGGTACGGAGCAGTGCCATTCATTGGTTCACCGGACTTTGTTGCGAACCTTCACTTAGACAAGGCCGAGCGCTGATGGTGCGAAGACGCAACGACCTGCGGCGTCGTAAGCATTTTGCCGAGCCTCGTCCCTGCATGCTGGTTCGCTGCGAGGGAGAAGTTCCCGAAGCTAGATAAGTAAGTCTATCTCGTTGATTTTGCGGCACGCTTGGCAAAGCAAAGGCACCCAAAAGCACGGCAAAAACGCTCAAGTGGTACCGATTTGGTACGCGTTCGGTCGTTCGCTTGGCGCGGCCAGTCTCCGGGAACAAAATGTGATATAGTCACATCAGGAATCAAAATGAAGCTGTTGATTACCATCTACCCAGACGAAGACGGCGTCTATATCGCTGAGTGCCCCTCCATTCCGGGCTGCGTGAGCCAGGGCAGCAGTGAAGAGGAAGCGGAAAAAAACATACGCCAAGCCATCCAGGAATGCCTTGCCGTACGTGCGGAAAAGCATATGCCGCTTACGGTCACCACGCGCGAAGTGGAAGTTGTTAGCTGATGCCACCCGTCCCAGTGCTTCGGCCTCGGGAGGTCGTGGCCGCTTTCCACAATCTCGGATGGGAAGTGGCTCGGCAACGGGGTAGCCACATCATTCTGACCAAACCCGGACACCCTGCAACCCTCTCCGTTCCTGACCATCCCCAAGTTGCGCGAGGTACCTTGCGCGCTCTCATCACCCGCGCAGGATTGACTATCGAAGAGTTTTTGGCAGCCGTGCGAGGGTAGGACTCGCCGCGCCGTAAGCGATTGCCGCCGGAACGTCCTCGGGCGCCAAGTGCGGATAATCTTCGAGTAGCTCGCCTTCGCTCGCCCCCTGAAGACGGACTGGACCGCCGTGCCAGACGCTGCGGGCCTGAGGGCTTACATTGAATGCTATAATCAGGCCTGAGTATGGCGAATTCAACCTTACGTCCCGACGAGCAAGAGGCTGAGCGGATTCTGACAGAGCTCGGCCTCCAAGTGTGTCGGGTTCCGACCGCATCTTCAAAGACCCCAGACTTCATTGTTGACGGCGATGCCAGAGGCTATTTGGTGGAGGTAAAGGCCCGTGAAGACTCGGAAAAGTGGACTCGCGAAATGGAGAGCGGCCAGGTCGCGCTCCAACATCGCTCTATGGGTTACGGCCTCCGGGCCGAGGATGTTGCTAGCAAGGCGGGAACCCCTCAACGGGTGTCCCTCGGCTGACGGAACGAATCATGGAACTTGGGCGTGAAGAACAACTGAAGAAGCACCGTCTGCCGTATCGCTAAGACACCGTTCGCAGCAAGGCGGTCCTTGGGCTGCTTCCCTTCAAAAGGATTCCCGCTACTCCGCCTCCCCACCTCCGCGATTCACGCGCGTGAAGAAATCCAGAATCACTTCGAGATCGCGCTCTTTGTAAGCTGAAAGCGCTTGCGCGAGCGCCTGACCCTTCGACTGGTAGAGGGCATAGAGTTTGCGGAATTTGGCGGGGACAGGCCGGACGATGGAACTGCGCCGGTCCTGCGGGTTCGGCTCGCGACGAACGTAGCCGGCCTTTTCCAGCCGGTCCAGGAGCACCGTCACTCCCCCCGTGGTGAGAAAAGCCCATCGCGCGAATTCTCCCGGCGTCGCCGAACCCTGCAACTGTAGCAAGTTCAAACACTGCATGTCGGTGCCGTTCAAACCCACCTCATCGGCGACCCTCAGATTGAACAAGATCGCCCCGGCAATAAACCGGCGGACCTCCCCGGTGAGCGACTGCACCAACTTTCCGCGTTTTGCGCTTGACATGGTTTTCCTTTTATCTTATTTTATAAGCATCTTGCGTTGTAAGGAGTATGCGTATGGAGCGCGCGTCCGTCAAGGCTTATAAAGGCATCGGGATGGAAGGCTGGATCGCCAGGTGGTACGCCGCCAACACGGGTAAGAGCATGGAGGACTTCCGCGCCCTGGCGCGCCGCGTCTCGAGCGATCTGGCCCCCGGCAGCGTGGTGCTGGAACTTGCCCCCGGCCCAGGGTATTTTGCCATCGAACTGGCGAAACTCTCAAGCTGTCAGATTACCGGGCTTGATATCAGCAAGACCTTTCTCGAAATCGCGCGCCAGAACGCGCAGGAGGCGAAGGTGAATCGTGAGTTTGAGAAGTTTGTGTCCCAAACCGAGTTCCAGCACGCGGACATTCAAGAGGGCCGCATCGGACTCGAAGTCAGATTGCAAAAGTAGAAGTCTCAGGACCTGCCGCCCGTCTGGCTCCTTTTCACTTGACAAATAGGCTAGAGGCGCTAAATTGAAACCGTGCGTGCTACGGCGGGAACTTCTCCAACCCCTTGTTACTCCTTCCTTATACAAAGACTTTCTGGATGGTGCAATCGATTGGTGTTTCTCGAAAACTCGTTCTTTGCGAGACGGACATCTTGCCAATCGAAGGCAGTCCATTGATATTGCACCGATGTCGATTGCTAAAATGAAGGTTCATCCGGACATGTTGATGAAAACAAAGGACGAGACAAATTGTCTTGCGAGACGATGCCACACTCTGTCTGACACATTGTCAGCTTTTGGCGTTTGACCCCATTTCGGCTCGTCGTTTCGATCACCCGATCATAGGATCACCCGATGACCTCTCTTGGCCCAGTGCGTGCAGACAGTTGGCAAGGTGAGTTAATGTCCACGATGGGACAAAATGTCGCGATAGACGGTCCCCCGACGCCGCCAGCAGCGTCTACCCGACCTCAGCGACGCCTTGTCCCACTTAATCCCTGCGAACTCGAAATCGACCTTTTTTGCCAAGGAATGCGCATTGATCCTTCCTGCACGCTAGAAACCGACGCGCGGTTCATTTCCCGCACCCGCGCCGGGTTGGGAAGCGGACTGGAACTGGTGATTCCCGGCCCCCTCAAAGATGTGTGGGTGAACGTGCCGGTGGAGGAAGACTTCGCGCAGCAGTCGTGCTACGAACTGGTCCGCGAACAGGGGGAGTACCAAGTTACAGATACTCGGGCAGGCCATGTCTACCGCGTGCGCATTCCGCCGGAGCCGGGATGGTACACGCGCGCGACCCGGCGCGGCACCGCCATGCACAAGGTGGGGGTGCTGCAAGGAACTTACCTGGGCATCTACATCTCGAACTCGTGCGGCTTCTGGTACCACTCGCCGCCAGTGAATTGCAGGTTTTGCGCGACGGGCCTGAACGTAGGTGTAAACGAGGTGGGCCGCAAGGACATCGATGATGTGGTGGAAGTGGCGCGCGCGGCCAAAGAGGAGTCCGGCGTCACGTTCGTGCATTTCAATTCCGGCTATCAGACCGACCGTGATTTGGACGAGGCGGCGCCCTACGTGAAGGCGGTCAAGTCGCGCGTGGGTACGCTGGTAGGGCTCCAACTGATTCCTACGCTCGACTTCTGGAAATACGATCGCCTGGTCGATCTCGGCGCGGACCACTTCAGCTTCTGCTACGAGTTTCACAACCCGGAGTATTTCGCGCGCTTTCTTCCGGGCAAGCAGGGACTGGTGGGCCAGCTAACCTTCTTCCGCGCCCTTGAATACACGGTGAAAAAGTTGGGCAAAGGATCGTGCTCGGGCGAAATCATCGCCGGCATCGAACCGCTGGAAGACACGCTAAAGGCCATCGACTACATCACCGGCATCGGCGCATTCCCGACCATCTGCATTTTCCGCCCCACCATTGGTTCCGACATGGAGCAGTGGCCATCGCCGCGATACGAAGACATGCTGGTGGTCTTTCATCATCTGTACGAAGCCTGCCGCCGGAACAACATTCCCATCGACGTAACGCCGAACATCGAGGTCAGCCTGATCGTCCAGCCGGGCGACACACGATATCTTGCCCCGCGTAACTTGGCATCATCTTTTTACCACGCAGAAATGGCACTGGCGCGCTGGCTGGCTCGGCCGTACTTCGCGTGGAAGATGCGACCGAAAGACATCACAGCTTCGGAAATCCTAACGGCGGCATGATCCAAAATCGGGTCCAATCCGGTGTCACGGCGCAGCTCAGTGTGGAAATCGAGGCCCATCCCATTGCCGCCGCGGTGGCCACGGCGGCGGAAGCTGCCGCCGATCCGTTCGAAATTGAAACGACCGGCGCCGCCCTCGATATTGTGGCGCGAGCGCCGCTGCCCAACGGCCTTCCCAATCGCGCCCGGATGAAGATCCTATCGCCCAAGCCGGGCCACACGCTGATATTTTTCTTTAAAAAGAGCTTGGTTCCATACAGCCGTGACCGCTACAGCTATGGCGGAATCGATTTGCGCGGGTCCTCCGTGGAGCCGCAGGAAATCGCCGCGTGGCTCGACTTCCTAACCTCCGGCTTCCATCCCGACAAGCGCCCGGAAGACCTCCGCCGCGCTTTCCCTTACGAAATCCCGGAGTAGGGGCTCGTTGCCTGCCTCTCGTTTCATCCTACCTGCAGGGAAAACCGGCCTATCAGTAAACATCGCGGCGATGGCCGATGTGGAACACTGTGACATTACGCTGCTTGTCGTCGATCTCATAGACAACCCGAAAATCTCCGACACGGAGGCGCCAACCATCGCGCCCTGTTAACTTGAGGCAGTTGGGTGGTCGGGGGTCTTCGGCGAGCGCGCGAATGGCGTCGCGGACGCGAACATACATAGCAGAGTTCAGTTGGGCGAGTTCTTTCTAAGCGCGCGGCAGTATGAAGAGGGAGTAGTTCATGTCTGGTGCCGCTCAATCTCGGACACGGCTTGATCAAACGGTACGGGCGTCTCCCCGGAGGTCTTGGCTTGGTCGAACGCGCGGATGGACTCAAGCTCCTCCAGGTCATCGATTAGCTTCTTGTATTCCTTCATCTCGAGGACAACGCCTACCCGATTTCCATTCCTGTCGACAACGTAACGTTCTTCATGGGTGTTCATAGAAACCTCAAACCGTGCCTGGGACTGCATGGATTCCCGATTGTCCGAGGCGCGATAAGTATCAGTTAACAAGCGAACGCCTAAATGTCAAGGCGCAACGTTCAGTCGATACCACTATGCTATTCGCATCACACCGCAAACGTCTATCGTCCGCGCTTCTTGGCGAGAGACAGCAGCAATCGGGCCAGGCGGCGGGAGTCGTGGCGTGCGACGTGTTCCTCAATCAGCAGGTTTGCACATAGGGGCTTGACGCCCAGCTCGCGGACGGCGTCGAGGTCCATCTCAACGGGTGCGGCGCGATCGGCGGCGTAGCGTTCCAAAAGCCCCGCCGAAAGCGGCCCGGTGTTGAGCACGATGTGGTCAAAGAGCTTGCGTCCCGCGTGTTGGTGGAGCGCCCTGATATGGTCGGCGGCGGAGTACCCACGCGATTCGCCCGGCTGGGTCATCAGATTGCACACCAGCACTTTTGCCGCTCGCGATCGCGCGATGGCTTCGGCAATGCCCTGCACGAGCAGGTTCGGGACCAGAGACGTGTAAAGCGAGCCAGGCCCCAGTGTGATAAGGTCGGCTTGGTGGATCGCTTCCAAGGTTTCCGGCAGCGGACGGCAGCGGCTGGGGACGATGGTGAGGCGCGCGATGGGCACGCGGGTTTTGTTGATACTGCGCTCCCCTCGAAGAATGACGCCATCCGTCCGCTTCGCCTTCAGGTGGACATCCGCGAGGGTGGCGGGGAAGATTTCGCCGCGAATGGCCAGCACTCCGCTCGTCAAACGGACAGCTTTGGCGAAGTCGTGGGTTAAGTGCGTCAGCGCGGTGAGAAAGAGATTGCCGAAGTTGTGGCCACGCAATCCGCGGCCACTGGAAAAGCGGTAATTGAAAAGCTGGGTAAGGAGTTGCTCATCCTCGGCGAGGGCCACCAGGCAGTTGCGGATGTCGCCGGGAGGGAGAATGCGGAAATCACGCCGCAGGCGGCCGGAACTGCCGCCCTCGTCCGTGACGGTGACGACGGCGGTGAGCCGGGTCACCTCCGGCCGAAGCTTGGCAGGGCGGCCGGGCTCGGTGACGTGGTGTTTAAGGCCACGTAAAACCGTTGACAAACCCGTGCCCCCACCGATGGCGACTACTCTCATCAAAAAGTATGAATCCTTGGAATAGACTGGCAAGGCAGAAGATTGCCCAATGACGACTGCAAGTTGTACCAGCGAAAAATCGCTAGTCTTGATCGTCAATCGGCAATCCCGCTAGCTTGCTGACATGTAAATCAGGCGCCGGAAGCGAGGGTCGGCAGCGAGCCCGTGGAAGTCTTCGTCGCGGCGCGCGTGGATGCGGTTTTCGGGGCGCAAGGCAAAAGCTGCTTCCAGATGAACGATTGCCGCGTCGGGGTTACCTGCGAGTGAGTGCGAAACCGCCAGTGCATACTCGATGTGATCCTGGTGGGGCTTCATTTTGTCGGCCTTGCTCAGGTGCTCGACTGCGAGCCCAAACTCGCGTGCATTCAAACACGCAATGCCCAGCGCATAAAAATCTTCAGCCGACTTGGGAAGCGGTGCCGTCCGTCCGGTCCTCTGACGGCAAAGACGTAAGTGCACGTGGGCGCGCTCGGCCACGTCGCGTGCTTCGGCATTGACTAACTTGGCAAAGATCTCCGCCGCTTTACCGTAGTTCTGTTTTTGGAAGGCTCGCACGCCCGTTTCGAAATTCTTGACGGCGGTCTGGTATTGAACGTCAACCTTAGGCCTTTCAGCGATCATGGAGGGAAAGTCCTTATGGCCGGAATCAGCCCTCCCAGGGGAAGTAGGTCTCGTCCCCTCGCTGTGCCGCGCTCGGACTTTTGATCGCGATGTGCTTCGTTCCCGAGCAGAGGTAGTGCCGACCCCGGACGCAGACTTTCGCGGCCTTGCCATTGCATGACGTTTTGTCGGTTTAAGTGTTTTCATTTCTATGTCTTAGGCAGTCAGCCGGGGTAAGGAAGCAACCTGCCGCGCCGATTGCCATTTCTATCTATAACAAATTTCGCTAGTTGGAGTCAAATCGTCAGATTCGCAGAGGCTGCTGTGCTCCATTCTCACGACTCTCGAACCTCTTTTCGTTGGTCTCCCTTCTAGGACCACAAGTCCCACCAGCCTGTTCCGATCCCAAAATTCTCTCATCCATTTAGATGCAGGCATAAAGGCTGCGGGCTATGGGGCGGTCCAAAGCGAAAGTCCCTTTGATTCAATCAGGCGTGGTCATCTCCAGCAGGGCCGTGACGCTAACTCTGGGGTACACAAGAAGCCTCTGCTCATTTCTTGTAGCCGAAAGATCACTGTTACGAAGACGACATCTTGACGTTTTTCGTTGCGTGTCTCTTGGCTCTGCCCTTGCGCACTCCATGCCGGAAGTCCGGCGGAGGTGCCACCAGAGGTGCGAGTCCCAGGCGGATGTTCGATCTTACCCTTGGGTAATGCCTATTTGTCCGTTGCGCGGTAGAAAAACGGCAGGACTATGGATCGAATTTCGTATCCCTTTACACGATGTTAAAGTGAACTGGTCTGCTTCCTTGGGTCGAGACGGCACCTATGAAGCCGACATTCGCGATGCTGCGGCGAGCGTCTAAACGGCAGGAGCCGCAGTGGTTTGGGGCGAGGTCTTCTCGATACGCGGCAGGAGCCAGTGGACTACCGCCATGGCCAATGGGTGCATGACCCCGGCGACGATGAAGAGTGGAACATACGTGTGGAACCACTGCAAGGTGTAGCCGACGACGGGCGCGATGATCATGCCCCCCACGGCGCCGGCCGCGCCGCCCAATCCTACCACCGATCCTACATCCTTCTTGCGAAACATGTCAGAAGCCAGGGTGTAGACGTTGGCCGACCAACCTTGGTGCGCTGCGGTGGCGATGGAGACGAATCCGAGCGCCCACCAGGGACTAGGGGCGAGGACCGCCAGTATTCCGGCAGGCATTAGCAAGGCACAAACTAGCAGAGCAGTCTTGCGCGCGAAAGTCACAGAGCGCCCACGGGAAAGTAAAAACCCGGAAAGCCATCCGCCCCCGATAGAACCCGGCACTGCCGCGACCCACGGAATGATTCCGAACAAGGAAAGGGTAGCGATGGAAAAGTGACGCACTTCGATAAAGTACTTCGGGAGCCAGAAAATGTAGAACCACCAGATCGGGTCGGTCATAAACTTGGCAAGCGTAAAGCCCCACGCTTTACGGTTGCTCAGAATACTTTGCCACGATAGGGTCTCGCCCGGCTGATCCTCGTCTTCGTCAGTGTATTGAGTCTCAATGTGGGCGAGTTCTTTCGGTGTCAGCCAGGAGTGGTTCCGGGGGGAGCGATAAAGAACCAGCCAAGCAGCCAGACACACCAGACCTAGCGCTCCGGTACCGATAAATGCCGCCTGCCATCCCCACTTGAGAAAAAGCCAACCTACAACTGGGTACGCAACGACCGTTCCCACGGCAGCCGCGGAATTAAAGATGCCTGTCGCCAAAGCACGCTCACGCTTGGGAAACCATTCCGCTATCGCCTTGATGGAAGCGGGGAAATTACCGGCCTCGCCAGCTCCCAGTAGGAACCGCGCCACGCCAAAGGACCTTACTCCTTGCGCGAGAGCGTGACCCATCGCTGCCAGCGACCACCAGAGCATGGCTAGCGCGTAGCCAACCCGCGTTCCGAGGCGGTCGATAATGACCCCAAATCCCAACATCATAATGGCGTATGCAAACTGGAAGGCAAAGACAATCCATCCGTAGTCACTCTCCTTCCACTGAAAAAGTCCTTGTAAGTGATGGGCGAGAATGGCGATCGTGCCCCGATCGATGTAGTTGACCAGCGTGCCGCAGAACAACATCGCGCAGATGACCCAGCGAAGATGGGGAATCTGGAAATTACCTGCCAAGTCCTGGTGGGAAGAATGGTCTGCGACAGAGTCGGAGCGATCCGGGGATGAGAGAGGCACGAGTCTCCTTGGTGTGGTATGTGATTGAATCCTGAACTAGTTCAGGCGTTACAGAAAGTTCGCTTCGGGCGGCGTGGTGACGCACACGGTTATCAATTCCCTACCCAAGCATGCTGCGGGTCTTCGGCCCATGCGCCATATCGTCGCCCCTCACCCGCGAGCACCCAAGTGTATTGCAGTTCGTAGCCGGGCGCGCCGACGACGGGGTGATAGCCCTTCGGTAACAGAACCGTGTCGCGATCTCTGACGACGAAAGCGTCCGAAAACCCCTCTGGGTCGTCCTCGGCAGTGTAAGTCCAAATGAACCCAAAGCCCTGCGAGGGTTTGACGCGGAAGTAGTAGATTTCCTTGCTTCGTCCGAAAACGGCTTGCCACTTTTCTTACTTTCCTGCAACGTAGCGGCCGTAAGCTGCGGCGATCTGGGCCGCGTCCGCGTCGCCGTGGTGGATGACCACGCGGTAGCGGAGGGTCAGCGATTCACCTGGGGCGATGGTGACACTGCCGTCGCGCTTGGGATCATGGTAGAAGTCGTGTTCGCCAAAGGGATTGACTGCGAACAGCCCGTAATCGCGCGCATGCCAAAAAGTAGGGTGTTTGATGTTGGCGGAATTATCGAAGATTGCGATTCCCAGGGATTCACCGTCCACTTCGCCGGAGTAATCCACCCAGTTGGCGCGCTTGCCCCAGATTTCGTCTTCCCCCACCTTGCCCTCTGAGTTCAACATCTTGACGTTGGGTTTTGACAGGCCATTGACGACCCGGATGGCAAACGTGCCCTCTTTGGTGTCTCCCATTTTAAGCGGAATACCTTTGTCGGCGCTTAGGGTGAAGGTGCAGTCGATTATGCGCGTGGAGGTGTCGCCCGAGAACGTATACTCCTGGGTTTCACCGCCGATGGCCTTGCCATCGGGGCCCACCAATTCAAATTCGGCTTTCACGGTTCCGCTTTGGCCCTGGCTTCTGACCGTATCGAGCTTGCGGAAGACCGTCCGACCCGTGGGCAATTCCCCGCTGGTAGGGTAGTACACGCCGTTGGCGGTTTGCGCGGCCTTGGTGGGTGGGGCCTCACCCCAAAAATCAATTCCATTGATATTCCCGTGAGCAAAGAATAAGGCGCGGTGATGCGGGTGGTCACGGTGCTCGTCGGGGATATCGGTCCGCATCGGGAACCCGCGCGTTACTACTGTGCCTTGCGCCGAGCGCAAAGGGTGCAGATACGGCTTGGGTGCATTCGGGCCAAAGTAGTATGTAGTGAAGGGCTTGCCGCCGATGAGTACCGCAACGGAGTCCTTTTGTTTTTGCAGCTTCACCGTTTCATCGGAGCCGAGCAGGAGAGCACCGGAAAGAAGAATTGCCATTACAGCCAAGCCCACCGTTTTCTGAAAGCACGTCATGAGATCAAGCCTCGTCCATCGGGAATTGTGGTTGGCTGGCCGACGATTGCGTTAACGTCCTGCGTCCTCTTCGGTCCGGCTTCGCGAACCGGTTCTTGCCGGTGCCCCCCAGCCAGCAAGCGAATGAAACGCTTGCCACAACCTTGGGATTATCGCACCCCGGCAGACCCTGTCAAGCCGGTAGAAGTGCCCCGCGGTGCTGCGGTCAGGTTTTCTGCGCCAGCGTCCGTCCGGTCGGATTGTAATCTCTGAAGCCTACAGTGTAGTAGAATGTGTAACCGAGGGGGGCGCTGTCCGCGCCCCCGGGACTTTGATTTATCTCCGAGCTCCTTGGAATGCGGCCCTCGAATGGCCGGAGCATGGGGATGTTTTTGTTCGCGACAAGAACAAGCACTATGTCCCAATCTCTTCCCGTTACAACGCCGCCCACGACGGTTACCCTCAGTGAACGGGCAGGGTTCCGGTTGAAGCAAATCCGCGAGCGTTTGGGGTTGACCCTGCGCCAAGTGGAGGAAGCCAGCCTGGAGATTGCCGACGCCGAGCGGAGTTCGGAGTATGTGGTCTCCACGGCGCGCCTGAATCAAATCGAAAACGACGGGTCGCTCCCCAGCATCTACAAATTCTATGCCCTGGCAGTGATCTATCGGCTGAGCATCGAAGAAATGATGGGGCTGTATGGAATCAATCTGGGCAAAATGGAGCAACATCGCCACGCCACGCTACAATCTTCGACCCATCTCTTTACCGTCGAGATCGGCGACCCCGCTCGGCCCATCCGCTTTCCCGTCCGCTTTGATCCAGGGTTTCGGCCGGAGAAGACGGCCTTCCTCTCCCGCTTGATTGAGTCCTGGGGCGAGATTCCGGCGGGATTGTTAAGCCAACTCGACTTTAAGAAGTTCCGCTACGGGTTTATCGGCCTGGAAGACCAGATGATGGTGCCGCTCCTGCGGCCGGGGTCGATCGTTCAGGTTGACGACTCGCGACGCAAAATTGTGAACTCCGGATGGCTGACCGAATATGATCGCCCCATCTACTTTCTAGAACTCCGTTATAGCTACGAATGTTGCTGGTGTTACCAGCGCGGCAAGGAAGTAACCTTGCTTCCCCACCCGTTGTCTCCCACGGGGCCGCAAACCATCCGGCTTCCCGACGATGGCGAAGTGCTAGGGCAGGTCGTCGGCGTCGCGATGCGCATCGTGCAGTAAGGGCCAGAGATCGGTTTCGCGGAGAATCCTCAGCATGATCTCGACATTCTTGTCAAAAAGTGCCCGCCCCAGGGGATGGCAGTCCTCCGGCGGAAGGATTTGATAAGATCTTAGCCGTCTCCACACACTCACCAAACGGGTTTTGTCTTCCTTTAAGGATTCGAAGAAACTCAGGAGATCTTCGGTTTGATCCTTAAGCGGAAGGGAAACAATATCTTCAAAGATCCGCAGGTGACACTGGCGCAGGCCTTCATCAATGGCTTCCACCGAGTAGCGTGACTCCAATCCGTAGTGGTGGTAGCGCCCGGTGTTGTAATCGCGCAACGAGGCGAGATAGACCAGTTGGCAGAAATGCCCCTCCAGCCCCACCAAGGTACGCTGCTCGAAATCCCGGACGACACGTAGAACCTCTTGCGGGTTCGCGGGGAGGGTCGGATCGGGAAGTTGGTTGTCAGACATAGCAGTGACTCACGGCGAGAAAGTCCTTGTGGATTGATCTCCCCGCAATTATACAAGGGAAGCGGCGCACGGCGGCCTGAAGCGTGCACGATGGACAGCGCGCTTGCAGGCTCAAACCCATGGGAATCACGCCCGCAGAATGAAACGAAAGCGAGTGTCTTCGCCAAACCACTGGATGTAGTTTGTCCCCCATGCATTATTGAATAGGCTGAAGTGGATGCCTTTGGCAATATCAGGTTCGGCCGGGGAATAAGCAATCGGCGACCTTTCACCGAGTGCCACCACGGGTGCATCCAACGTCTCAATAGAGAAACTACCCTGGGCATCGGAGTAGCGGAGCCCGCCGGAAACCGCGTGCATCTGCCGATTGCCGCCGCGAACAACTTCCCACGGCGATACGAGGCGGTCAACCTTCTCCATCGTCCACCCTTTTGGCGCCGGGGTCTGGGGAACGAAACTGAGCCACATGGCTTCGGGAAGCCGGTTGGCTGCTTTGGCGAAGCAAGAGAAACTAATTTGAACCATCGGTTCCGCATCGGATAGGAACAAGTCGAGAAACATCCTCTCCGGCCAGGCAACCAGGCCGGATTTTTCCGCCTTGGCGTCATCAATCCGCAGTTGCGCCAGAAGCCGCTGCCCGCCTTCAACCTTTCCGGACCAACAACTTACAAGTGCCGGGGTCCATACGCGGCTTTGCGCGCCAAAGTCCTCAATCTTAGGTTTACCGAAGTCCAATACGGACCACCAGGTTCTTTGGGTGACGTAGTCTGCGTCATAACGATCATAGTCCGTCTTCGACAACGTTTGGTAACTGAACAACGCCAGCGGGTGTTCCGGAGAGGCCCATTCGCGTCCTGTGCTCTTCGCGTGCAATTTTTGGATTGCGCCGGTTTTGGGATCGAGGGCGATCACCCAGTGGCGTGTGTCCACCTCCGATCCGGGTTGGTGGGACTGGAGGCCGGTAGGGTTCGGTTGGCGCGGCAAGAGAGTACCCAATCGCGCAGTGGCTTCGTTTCGGAGAGCTTCCGGGAGGCTCAAGACGGCATCGTCGATATTCTTCCGCTTCTCGGCCCAGCTTGCTTCCGCCCACTTGAACGCCGGTAGCGCGCGTCCCACAGCTAAGTCCTTGGGGGTGTAATGCTTATAGTCCTTCAAGCGTTTGGTGTCGACCCCCCAGGTGTGTTCCGCGCAAAGCGCTAGCCGCCGCAGCAATGCACAATCGGTCGAGTCGCCCACGCGGAATTTTCCCTGGTCCAGCCATTCTTTGCGCAGCCGGGCCATTTCGCGATAGCGGGACACTTTTACTGGGTCGCTCGGTACTCCATAGATCCATGTATCGCCGATTTCTTGGGTTACCACAGGCAGTGTACTGCGATAGGGTTCAATCGCCGTGGCGATTTCGCTGAGGCTCGCGGCTGTCACCTGGGCATGGGGGAATTGTTTCCGGAGATCGGCGTAGATCTTTTTGATTTCCTCCACCGAATGTGGCCCGTCGTTATCGTTGCGCATCTCGATGTCCACGGCGAGCTCGGAATCCGGCGGTTGCACAATTCCCCCATATCCTTTGCGGTGGTACATCATGATCAGTGACGCGCCGTCCGGGTCTCGCCAAACGAACAGCGGAGGAACGTCGGGGGGAGTGCTGGCGCCGTTGACGCCGATGTCGAGGAGCTTCACTGCATGCGCGGCTAGCGGACCCACCAATCCGCGCGAATGGCCCGGTACGTCGGTCATTTTGGCGCCCGTCGTGGTGCGGCCGAAACGCCGGTCGAGCGACTCCGAGAGACCCAACGCGCCCTCGATCATGGAACGGTCCAGGGTCTCGCTCTCCCACGAGAAGGGTAGCGCATGCCAGGCCAAATCGCCCGCCGCCACGGCCTGTTCAACTCGCCGGCGCTGTTCACTCGATGCTTGCTCCAGATATTCGTACAGAAGCCACGAGCCCGTGGTCCAGACATACCGGTCCGCGCCTGACTGCCGCATCGCCGTGGCGACTTGCATGGCGCGCGGGAAGTATTCGTCGAAGTATTTGCGCATCACGCCGGCTTGCGTGTCGGTGAACCCTACGTCCAGGTGACATTTGAACATTACGAGCACCCGTTTGACATCCGGCGGGCCAGTTGTGGTCGAAAACCCGGGCAGGAAATCAGGCGAGCAGGTGAGCGCCCCGCTTGCTGCCACCAGGTTCTTTACGAAATCACGTCTTCTCATGAGTCCCGTCCTTATATGATGCTATGAGTCGGTTCGAGTCGTTACTTCTCCCCTTCGGGCGCGGCCCATAGTAAAACGCTTTCAACCGGCGTTTGCAATGACGGTTTTGCCGGAAGCTATTAAGGGTAGGCCGTGTAATGCGTTAGAGGAGCGGGGAGTAAATAGGGTGTAGCGCGGACCTGCAAATCAGGTCCGCGCTGCGTTTCCTGTGCCCGCAAAAGGGCCGGGCCAGCCGCTACTTCGGAAACGTAAACTTGAGTTCCCGTCCCATCGAGAACACGGGTTTCTTGCGGCTACGAATCAGCGCGCCGTTTTAAGATAGTGCCGAGACCAGCACGGGCATGGCGATGGTGGAATCGCAGTGCACGGTGACCATGTCGGAGTAGAGAGAATTTCGTTTTTACACATTTCGCCGCCCCTAGGAATTGGATGGTCTTCGGTGTTTCGGTTGGAATTCCCAGCAGCAGTCAGGAGGGTGGACGGAAGAGTGTGGCTCGGCCGTCTGTCACTCGTCGATTCCCAGCAGGATGGCGGCCGTCAGCACCGTCGTCCAGAGTCCTCGCTTGTCACCGATCGCCGATTGCGTGATGTGCATGGTGCGGACAATCTTGTTGGAGATCTGGTAGATCTCTTTTTTTTCATTCCAGCTTCGGTCAGAATCGAATTCAACACCCAACGTGGTGGCAAGCATTTCGGCGGCCAGTTCTTCCGCGTATTCGCCCGCCACCTCCTCGGTCTCTCCAAACGAATGGTGCTCCGAGAGGTAGCCAAAGGTATTCCGGTCGCTGGGGATGGCGACGCCGACGGAAGCGGCTATCAAACGATGCGGCTCGCGCGTGGAGTTTTCACTGATCACCACAAACGTCACTTGCCCGGGCCTCAATTCTTTCACACCCTCGGCGCGCGGAACCATTTTGCATCGGGGAGGGAAAATGCTGGAAACCCGCACTAAATTGCATTGGGCGATCCCCGCGGAACGTAACGCCAGCTCAAAGCTGGTCAACTTTTCGCGGTGCTTTCCTACACCTTTAGTCAGGAACATCCGCTTGGCTACGAACATTCCGCTTCCTGCTTTCTCCTGGAGGGGTTGGATTCAGTTGCTGCATCCCAGAGCGATCAAATCCGGCCTCAGGAAGTGAATTTTAGCTCTCTCATGGGATTTTGTACCGTAACAAAAACTTTAGAAAAGTGTCAATGAATTTTTGGGCCTTTCCCTTCTTCAAGTGTTACAAATTCGTTACAAGTTGCACGGTGAAAGCGCGGCGCCCTGGCAGGACCGCTGACCTGAGCCCACACCAAAGGGGTGGCATCGGAGACCGCACCTCTGATGCACAGCTATCGAGGTG
>JBKQVI010000325.1:0-9785 GCA_052139985.1 Terriglobia bacterium | reverse complement strand
GCTCACCACTCTGGAAGCCAATCCCGCAAACCAAGCCCTGTGCCTTAGCCTGAGCCAGCCGAGCGAGGTGGCCCCAGGCACACAGCCGTGCGGCCCTAATGGCGAGAACGGACCTTTCACGGCGGCTTACGGTACGGTCATCCCGACCACGCGCCAGACCTTTGGTCCACTGATTCAGAGCAACTCCTGGTTCGCGACGCTGGGGAATTCCAGTTACAACTCTTTCCAGGCCAGCGTGCGGCATGTAACCGGGCGGCTGGAGTTTCTGGCCGGCTACACGTTCAGCAAGTCCTTGTCGAACGCCTCGGGCTACGGGGAGGCGGTCAATCCCCTGGACCATAATGAACGGTCGCTGTCGGCCTTCGACATAACAAATAACTTTGTCACCAGCTACAACTACCAGCTCCCGTTTGACAAGTTGGGTGGCCCCCAGCGGCTGACGCAGGGATGGCGTTTGAGCGGTATCACGCGCTTTTCCACGGGCATCCCCGTCACTCTTCTGGCCAGCGACGACCGCTCTCTGCTGGGAACGAACGGCTCGGGACCCAGTGAGTTACCCATCGATACGCCGAACTTCTCGGGCGGGAAGCTCACTTTCCAGGATCCACGCACGGGGCAGCCGTATTTCGACACCAGCATGTTCAGCCAGGAGACCCTGGGCGTGCTCGGATCCGCCAGCCGCAGGTTTTTCCACGGCCCGGGAATCAACAACTGGGATGCCGTCTTCGCCAAGGATACGCGCCTGACGGAAGGCACCACCCTGGAGATTCGCGGGGAGTTCTTCAACACCTTCAACCATGCGCAGTTTATCCTGAACTATTCCGACTATGCCGACCCGGTGAACTTCGGATATGTTCGGAGTGCCAATCCAGGCCGTATAATCCAGCTCGGCGCCAAGCTGTACTTCTGATCGGGCTCATGAGGAGCGGTTTCGCAACGCCATAGGCCGAAGCCAGACTGGGAACCGCTCCTCATCTTCTGTACCCGGGACAGTAAGCAGGGAGGGCAACGAATGAAATTGATGGCTCGTGCCGTCCTGCTGAGCCTGCTGGTCAGTCTTATTCCGCTTAATTCTGGTTCTGCTCCCCGCGCTTCACGTCACACCGGGAGTTCCGCAGCGCAACGGGTAGAGCCAGCGGACACGCCGCTGAACCTCCTCGAAACCCCGGACGGATTCCTGATCAGCACCAACTCGGGTTATGGCGCACAGTATCTTCAGGCCTACGATGAGGGGCACAACAAGATTACCGACCGCATCGATTTTCCGAGCCTGTGGTACGGCCTCGCCTATGCTTCCGGTCAAAAATCTATTCTGGCTTCGACGGGTGCTACGTCCGTTGTGGTCATCCCACTGCACGCCGGCGAATTTGGTGAGCCGCGCGAAATTGTCCTCGATCATTGCGAGCTGACCGCGGGCCTTGCAGTTCAGGATGACTCCACCGCTGTGGTGGCGTGTAATCGAAGCTACGAAGCCATCCGCTTCAATTTTCTGACCGGCAAGATCCTGAATCGCGCCAAAGTGGGCGAGTTCCCCTATGCGGTGAGGGTTCTGCCGGGTGGCAAGATCGCTGTTACTAACTGGGGCCAATCTTCCGTTTCCATCCTGAACGGCGAAAATCTTGAAGTCCTGCGGACGATTCCTGTAGCCAGTCATCCGTCCGACATGCTGGTGATTCCGAGCCGACGACATTTACTCGTGGCGTGCTCGGACGCCGATCTTATTTCCATCATTGACCTGCAAGAACTGAGGGAAGTTCGCCGCGTGAAAATCCAAGTTCCCAATTCCGATGTCATGGGCGGGCAGCCAAACGCCCTGGCTTTGAATCCCGCTTCCAGCAAGCTTTTTGTCGCTCTTGCCGCCGTCAATGCTCTTGCCGTTGTTAACTTGGATACAAAGGATGAAGAGGCCAAGATCGAGGGGATCATCCCTGTGGGCGCCTACCCGACATCGCTCGTCTACTCGCTCACTGCACGCAAGCTTTTCATTGCTGACGGCCGCAACCTGGTGACGGGCCCCAGCTCCCCGCTCAAAGTTCCGAAGGAAGGCGCCGAGGGGTCCGCCGCTCCGCTTGAGCCGCGCCGCCGTCCCACGCTTCCTGGCACGCTCGGGCAGAGGCACATCACCGACTCCGGCTCGCGGACTGACTACATCGGCTACTTGCTCGGGGGCGGGATCGAAGCGCTGGGGGACGATGAGATTACAACGCAGGGCGCGCGAGCGAGAACTCTGGCACAGCAAGTGTATGGAGAAACCCCGCCGGAACTTCCCCAGAGTTCGAGCGATCTCATTCGCTATTTTTCCGCCAAGAGCAACCGGCACGCTCCCATCCGGCACGTCATCTATATCATCAAAGAGAATCGGACGTACGATCAGGTCTTAGGCGATATGAAGGAAGGTGATGGCGCCCCCGATCTGGTCTTGTTTGGCGAACCGGTTACCCCCAACCATCACGCCCTGGCCCGTCAGTTCGTTCTCTTTGACAATTTCTATGTTGATGGCGATGTGAGCGTGGACGGCCACGTGTGGTCTACCGCCGCTGCGAGCACGGACTACGTCAACAAGCTTTGGCCGTCGATCTACGCCCAGCGCCTGAAGTATGATTTTGTGGGGCCCGATTACGACGGCGATGACCAGCACGACCGTCCCTTCGCGGTTCCGGCCTCGGGGTTCATATGGGATCGGGCGCAGAAGGCCGGCGTCAGTTACCGCGATTACGGAGAGTGGTGTGTGGATGAAGACGACCACCCCGGCCTGACCCGTTGCTACGTTCGGGGGCTCAAGGACCATTATGATCCGCGCTATGTGGACGGAATCGGGGCGGTCACCGACCAGAAGCGCATTGGGGAATGGGAGCGCGAATTTCACGAGTTCGAGAAGAACGGCAATTTGCCTCAGCTAACCATCATGCACCTACCCAATGACCACACTCTCGGGACGCGCCCCGGACGCCCTACCCCGCGCGCCATGGTTGCGGACAACGACATTGCTCTCGGCCGCTTGGTGGAAGTCGTTTCGCACAGCCGATTCTGGCCGGAGACTGCCATCTTCGTCCTCGAGGACGACGCGCAGGATGGACCCGATCACGTCGATGCGCATCGCTCTCCCCTGCTGGTCATCTCTCCTTACGTCAAGCGTGGGATCCTAGAGCACTCGCATTTCTCCACCGCGTCCGTGCTGAAGACCATCGAGCAGATCCTCGGACTGCCGAGCCTCACCTATTTTGACGATCGCGCCCCAAGCTTGCTCGTGGATTTCCAGCGGCAGCCCATGCTGGAAGGCTACAAGCGTCTGCAACCTCAGGTTTCATTGGAAGAGGTGAATTCGCCTGACGCGCCGGGCGCGAAAGAGTCTGCCCGTTGGGACTTCACCCGCCCCGACCGGGCACCGGAAGAGGAACTCAACCGGGTCATCTGGAAGTCCGTGAAGGGCACGAATTCCGAGCCCCCTACAGCGATTCTGAACGCCCAATGGGAAGCACACCCCTCTCACCAATAGTGCGAAAGAGGAATGCCTCGCAGAGGATTTTGGCCTCCTGCCGCCCGATGATGCGGTCCGCCACCTGGCGGGATTCGGCCTGAAAAGTCGCCTTCCTGGAAGCGGCTGATCGCATAGCCATGACAAAACGTTCCCTAAAAACGCCAAAATGCCCTTGACTTATATCTCGGGGTAGGTAACAATTCAGACACCTGCTCCCCAGGTTTATGCTTTCATCTTCCTAATTGAAATGGGGGTGTTGATCGTTGGCTGAAGTTAGACTTCAGGACGGAGAGTCGTTGGAGAATGCGCTGCGTCGCTTCAAGCGGAAGGTTCAGCAAGAGGACATCATTAAAGAAATTAAGAAGCATTCCTTCTATCTGAAACCAGGCGAGAAGAAAAGGGTCAAAGCAGCACTGGCTCGTAAAAGGGCTCGTAAGAAGGCCAGACACGAACAGGACTGATCGTTTAGTTTGCCGAACTCAATAGTGGGGAAGGGCGAGAACCCGCGCCCTTCTTCACGAACCGGTATGATACCGCGGGGGACGTCCTGTTCACACAAGGGAGCGAGGCATGGAATACCGGGATAGAGTCCTCAAGTGCATCGATTGCGGCGCAGACTTCGTTTTCACTGCAGGGGAACAACTGTTCTTTGCCGATAAGGGCTTCAAGAACGAACCCAAGCGGTGCAAGCCCTGCAAGTCAAAACGAAGTCAGATGATGAGCGGCCAGGGTTACCAGCGCGTTGAAACTACCACCACGTGCTCGCAGTGTGGTAAGGAGACCACGGTTCCCTTCAAGCCGACTCAAGGCCGGCCCGTGTACTGTCGGGAATGCTTCCAACAGCGCCGGGTTGCGGCTGCTCCGGCATAGTCGCTCCCCCACCCCCAATGGGTTCCCCCTGGGCGTGGAAGTGTCTCGTGCGTCCGGCGACAAACAAAGCGGAGCAACTTTCCGCGAGTTTTGTCCGGTCGCCGGGATTCCGTGGTGGTCCACCCCCACCTCAGTTACAATTCTCTTCCGAGCATGGCTACGTTTCACATCCTCAATTTTGGCTGCCGCGCCAGCCAGGCAGACGGCGCCGCGCTTAAGCAACAGTTGCTTCAGGCGGGGCTTCAGGAAGTCGCGAGCGTGGAAGACAGCGCCGTCGCGGTTCTGAACACGTGTACGGTTACCGCCTCGGCGGACGCGGAAGTTCGTCAGTTCGTGCGCCGGATCCATCGACGCAATCCCCAGTGCCGCATACTCGTGACCGGCTGTTACGCCCAACGCGCTCCGGAAGAAATCGCGCGGTTGGAAGGCGTCACCTGGGTGGTGGGAAATTCACATAAGCACCTCGTGAGTTCCATCCTGGCCCCGGATCGGGCAGAGGAATCGGGTGATCGGGCGATCGGGAGATCGGGTGATCAGGAAGATAACGACCTCGGCGCTAAGTTTTGTCCGTCGACTGCTGCGACACTGGTGCAGATTCAAACGCCCAGCAGCGTTGCCGAGTGGCGAGTAACAAGTGAGGACGCAGTTCGATCACCCGATCACCCGATCACCCGATTACCCGATTCTTCGGACGCCGTCGTCCTCGTGGGCGAGATTACCGAAGAATTCCATTTCGCTCCCGTGTTCGCGGATGATCGCACGCGCCCCACACTGAAAATTCAAGACGGGTGCGACGCCCGCTGTTCCTTCTGCATCATTCCCTCGGTGCGCGGGCAGAGCCGAAGTCTGCCGCCGGAAAAAGTGGTGGAGCAGGTACGCGAGCTGGAAGACGCCGGCTATCGGGAGGTAGTGCTTTCGGGAATCAATCTGGGAGGGTATGGGCGAGACCTGGATCGGCGTATTAACTTCCTCGGCATGGTGGAGCGCATCCTGCGCGAGACCTCCATCGCACGAATCCGTATAAGTTCGATTGAACCCATGGACGTGAACTCGGCGCTGGTGGGCCTGGTGGCCGGTGAGAGCCGGATGGCGCGGCATCTCCACGTTCCGCTCCAGAGCGGGTGCGACCGCATCCTGCGGCTCATGAATCGCCGGTACTGGACCAAGCAGTATGCGGAGCGGATTTTGGCCATTCACGAACAGATTCCCAACGCTGCAATTGGCGCTGACGTCATGGTGGGTTTCCCCGGCGAGACGGACCAGGACCACGCCGCCAGCCTGCGCCTTATCGAGTCGCTGCCCTACACCTACCTGCACATCTTCCCGTTCTCGGCTCGGCCGGGCACCCCCGCCTCAACTGCTGCCGGGCAGGTGAACGGACGCGTGGCGCGGGAACGCAGCCAGGAAATCCGCGCCGTCATCAACGCCAAACGCCAAGCCTTTCTCGCCGAGCAAGTGGGCCAGAGCCTTTCCGCGGTGACTCTGGACGAAATGGAAGACGGCGCCCGCGTCGCATTAACGACAAATTATCTGAAAGTCGCGCTGCCGGGCTCGGAAGTTCCGCCCAACCGGCTGATTGACGTCCAAATCGGCCGCGCCGTTTCCGGCAAGCTGTTTGGATTCATGGCGGCGGAGAACAGAAAGCAGTAGTCGGAAGGCGGAAAGCGGTCGGCAGTACGCGGAAATCCTCATGGCAGTCGATCGCTAAAGGCCAGAGGGACAACGCTTCTCGATTAGCAGACGGAGCGAAGCTTTGGAGTGCGTGCAGCTTGCTGCCGCTTTCCTTCCCGCAAGCTTGCTTGCGGGGATTTCGACCAGCGATCTGATCGGCAGTTGCTTTCGTCCCTAGTACGGTGGAGTCCCAGCCAGCAAGCTGGCTGGAGCAAAAGCGGCGGCAAGCTGCACGCACTCCAAAGCTCCGCACCCAATGAGTGACGCGACTTGGCCCTCGGTACCCGCGCCGGCGGCAGGGGCGCCGTGCGTCAGGATCCGCTGGGCGCCCCAACCTTGGCTTGCAATTCGGTAAACCCGGCCGCAGCCTCCTGGACGTCGGAGGGAAACTCCGACATTTCAAACACTTGCCGAACCTCGACGACTTCGTTATCCGAAGCGGGGCAGCGTGTCGCCCATTCGATCGCCTCTTCCCTTGACCGCACCTGAATCATCCAGTATCCGCCCAGAACTTCCTTCGACTCGGCGAACGGCCCGTCAGTCACCTTAGCTTTCCCGGCCGAGAACGAGACGCGGGCACCCTCCGAAGCCGGGTGCAATCCATCCAGTGCGAGCAGCACTCCGGCTTTTTGCAGCGACTCGTTATATTTCATCATCGCGGCGACGGCCTTGGGGTCCGGCATTGTGCCTGGCGCAGCCTTCTCATACCCTTTGGGAATCATCAGCATCATGAATCTCATGTTCCTGCCTCCTTGTGATTTCGAAACTCAAGTCAGGTTCCACCTATATGTCGAACAGGAGTTCGCGAAATCGACGTCGCGCCTTGGGCCGCCTCACTTGGTTCCCGGCATGGGCGCATCGAGGAACGGCGTGCCGTCGGTGCCAATGCCGGCGACGCGAAAATGTTGTAATGGGTCACGCCGGGCAGGATAGCGAGCCGGGCATTAGGCATTCCCGCTCCGTCCCAGCCAGCGTCGCGCTGGCCACCGCCCAGGAGTTCGAAGAACTGCGCGGCTAGGGCGGGACGGACGGAGTCGGCATCGCCAAAGACGAGCAACGTGGGCGCCTTCATCGCCGCCATGGCGTTATTCGAAGCCGCGGCAGCGGCGTGGTCCCTTAGCCCACGGCGAGCCAGCCGTGGGAAAGTGACCGTATCGGATTTTTGTGAGCCCCGGCAGGGGCGACGTCTGGGTATTCGCATCCGAAACGGGGTGCCCGATGTCAGAAAGCCAATCGGACATCGCCCCTGCCGGGGCTCAAAACCGTTGATCATGCCGCTGTTTCCCACGGCTGGCTCGCCGTGGGCTAAATGACAGCGCCCGCTCCGCGGGCTTTCGCGGCTGCCCTAACCGTTGTTTGGACGCCGAAGGGTTAGGCGGCTTACCCACAGTTAATCATCCACGGTATGCCGAATCGATCGACCAGCATACCGAAGCGTTCGGCCCAGAAGGTCTTCTGGATCGGCATTCCCACTTTTCCGTTTTCTGCCAAGGCGTGAAAGATGCGCTCGGCCTCTGCCGGGTCCTTAAGCTGAATCGACACGGAGAAGCCTTGAGGCTCCCTAAAGCGTCCCGGCGGAGCGTCGGAGGCCATTATCGCCTGGTCACCCACGGTCAGGCGGGCGTGAAGAATCTTGTTGCGCCACTCGGGCGGTACCTGCGCCTCGGCGGGGGTGCCGGCATGGGGAAACATGGCTTCGATTTTGCCGCCCAGACACCGCTCGTAGAACTTGAATGCTTCCTCGCAATTGCCATTGAAAAGTAGATACGTGTTGATTTGCATCGTGCCCTCCTTAGGCTCAAAGCAAGATATTGGCGTCGAGCACCAAGGCTCTATTGGGCATCCCGCCCCTTCTCTCGCGCGGCGCGGCGGATCTCCTTGTACTCCTCCATCAACCCTTCTTCAGTGGCACCCCACGAGGCGATCATTTCGTCCAAATCCCTCGCGGCGGCTCGCATGGCTTCGACCTCAGCCTTACGGCTCCGTTTCTGCGCCGGAATGTAGAAGCCGAGCGTTTCACCGTGCCGGGTGATCGCCAGGGGTGTGCCCGATTCGAGGTAGCCTGCGAGGTTCTCGCGAAATTCACGAATTCCGATCTTAACGGTTTCCATATTGTGTACTCCTTGTACACAATATACCACGAATCCAGCTCCAAGAGCCAGCCGCCTCCCGAGAATGAGTGCGTGGACTAGCCCCCCGCGATGGCCCCAATGACCAGAAAAGGTTCCTTCCCGGTCGCTACCGCGTCGGGCAGCGGTGTATCGGGCGGTTCGAGGGAAAGATCTTCTTCGCAGGCGAAGAACCTCACAAAGGGCCGGCGTTTCAATGTCACGTGGTCGCGCATCGTCCCACACAGCATCGGATAGCGGGCTTCGAGCGCGTCGAGCACCGAGCGCTGCGTCACCACGCCCTCAACTTCAATCTGCACTTCTCCCTCGACGCGCGCCAGCGTGCGTAGATGTTGCGGCAATACGACTCGGATCATTGCAGCGTTTGCACCTCAACAGAAAGCACGGCCGGCAGGTCGCGTACGATGGGCGCCCAGTTGTCTCCGGCGTCGGCCGATGCGTACACCTGCCCACCCGTGGTGCCAAAATAGATGCCGCAGGAATCGAGCTTGTCAACCGCCATCGCATCGCGCAGCACGTTGACGTAGCAGTCGCGTTGCGGCAGACCTTTGGTGAGCGGTTCCCACTCATTCCCGCCCGTGCGGCTGCGGTACACACGCAGTTTCCCTTCGAGCGGAAAGTGCTCCGAGTCGCTCTTAATGGGCGCCACGTAGATGGTCTCCGGCTCGTGCGCATGAACATCAATCGCGAAGCCGAAGTCCGTCGGCAGGTTCCCGCTGACCTCTTTCCACGAGTCGCCCGCATCGTCGCTGCGCATCACGTCCCAATGCTTCTGCATGAAGAGCACGTTCGGGCGCGATGGGTGGGCGGCGATATGGTGAACGCAATGGCCGATCTCAGCGTCCGGGTCGGGGATGTAGGGCGACTTCAGTCCCCGGTTGATCGGTTTCCACGTCTTGCCGCCATCGTCGGTGCGGAAAGCGCCTGCGGACGAGATGGCGATGTAGATTCGCTCCGGGTCGCTCGGATCGAGAATAATGGTGTGTAGGCACATCCCACCAGCGCCCGGCTGCCACTTGGGTCCCGTGCCGTGGCCGCGCAGTCCGGGAAGTTCGTGCCACGTCCGGGCGCCGTCGGTGGTGCGGAAAATCGCGGCGTCTTCCACCCCGGCGTAAACGGTGTCCGGATCGGTGAGCGATGGTTCGAGGTGCCAGACGCGCTTGAACTCCCAAGGGTGCTGCGTTCCGTCATACCACATGTGGGTCGTCAGGGGTTTGCCGGTTTCCGCGCTCGTATCGTAAACGAATTTGTTGCTCGCGCCGGCGGGCATCGTGCCAGGCTCAGGCATCTTTTCGCCTCCGGGTGTCTCCCAAGTCTTGCCACCGTCGCTCGAGCGCTGGATGATCTGGCCAAACCAGCCGCTGGTTTGCGAAGCATAAATGCGATCCGGATCGGCGGGCGATCCCTTGAGGTGATACATTTCCCAGCCCGCAAAATGGGGACCGCTGACGTCCCACTTCTCGCGCTTGCCGTCCGATGTCAAAATGAACGCACCTTTTCGTGTGCCAGCCAATACTCGTATACTGCTCATTGCTCACTCCTCCCTGGGCTGTGCGCCCGTGTTTGCGATGAGGTCGTAGCGCGGACCTGTTTTGTAGGTCCGCGGCTTTACCCTGCCCATCGGGACGAGCCGCGGA
>JBKQVI010000324.1:0-8092 GCA_052139985.1 Terriglobia bacterium | reverse complement strand
AGGGGGTCCCATACCGAGCGTGCTCAACCCAAAGCCTCCGGTAGCAACCACCCGACTCCCCACTTCTTGAACGAACGACTGCGCCCCCGAAGAACCAGGGCGCCGGGAAGCTGCTGCCCTTTTTGTTGTCGTAGGACGAAGCGCGGTGGGTTCTCCATCGACCTGCCGTGGGCGCGAGGGTGCGTGGCATGATGATAGGCATGCGGAGTACTCACAGCCCTGACCCCCTCACCCGGCGGTCCCCCGGCTGATGACAACGCCGGATGCCCGCCTCTCCCCCCAAGGGGGCGAGGGCTGGGAACCTATACTTAACTCGGTCTCCCTTTACAACATTTGCGGTCGTCGCAAATGTAGAAACTCCAGGCCACGGGTGAAACCCGTGGAAAGCGGCGCGGACGGATGTTCGACCCCGCAGGGGTCGTATGTCTTTACGCTCGTCACCCGTAGGTTGCACCTACGGCTAATGATATTCTTCCCCTTCGGGGAATTTCGCGGACTTTGACGTGGCCCTGAGGCGACCCACTTTCTGCTTGACAATAGATGTTATAACGACTATCATGACTTCATGTCGCCCAAGCTCAAGGACGAAATCAAGCAAAGCCGGCCTTTTGAGAGCCTGGAGGCCGAGGTCTTCCTCAACTTGCTGCGCACCGCGGATGCGCTTTCGCGCGGCGTCGAGGAGATCCTGAAGCTGGCGGGCCTTTCGCATACCCAGTACAACGTATTGCGCATTTTGCGCGGCGCGGGGGAGCGGGGCCTCTGCTGCCGGGAGGTCGCGGAGCGCATGATCACGCGCGATCCCGATATTACGCGCCTTCTGGACCGGCTGGAGCGCCGCGGCCTGCTCGCGCGCAGCCGCGACAGCAAGGATCGCCGGGTCATCACGGTGCGGATTGCTCCCGCGGGATTGAAGGTATTGAAAGATCTGGATGGGCCCATGGCCAAACACAATCGGCACCTGTTGAACCACATGGACGAAGGCGATCTGCGCAAACTTTCAGAACTGCTGGAAGCTGCCCGCGAACCTTGACGGCTCTTTCTGCATCGAATAGATGTTTAAACAAATATCGTACAGACGATATTAAAACGACGGCTCGGGAACAAAACCCCCGGCAGCAGGACTAAAATAGGAGGCATCATGCACGCAACAAAATCAATCGCCTATCGGGAAGAAGCTCAAAGCGGCATCCACGACCTATTAGCTCGGCGCTGGAGCCCGAAGACTTTTTCCCAACGCCCCATCGAGCCGGCGAAACTCGCGCAGCTTTTCGAGGCCGCCCGTTGGGCGCCGTCCAGCTACAACGCGCAGCCCTGGGCCTTTATCCTGGCAACGCGCGAAGACGCCGAAGGTTACAACCGGCTGCTGAGCACTTTGGTGGAGGTCAACCGGCAGTGGGCGCAGCAGGCGCCGGTTCTGATCCTGGCTGTCGCCAAGCTCAATTATGACCACGCCGCCAGCGCCAATCGCCACGCTTTCTACGATTTGGGCCAGGCGGTGGCGAACCTGACGGTGCAGGCGACGGCGCTCGATTTGCATATTCACCAGATGGGCGGATTTGACCCGCGCTCGGCCCGCGAACTCTTCGGCATACCCTCGGGGTACGAGCCGGTGGCCGTGCTGGCACTCGGCTATCAGGAAGCGCCGCCCCCCGGCCCAACGGCGCGCACACGCAAGCCGCTGGCGGATTTTGTTTTCAGCGGGCGCTGGGGCCGGCCCGCGACCGCAAGTTTATGAACGGAATCCCCCCTTCCGGCCGCAGTGCAAGAAGGTTGGAGGATTAATCAGTGTAGTGCCCGGGAATTGGATGGACAATGTAGCGCCGCCCTTTAGGGCGGCAAGTGCCTGTTGTTTTGTCGCTGTCGGCAGATCGAACTCAATCGGCTCGCGAACCAGCAGGGCTCAATATGTGCTTCGCACATTTATTCTTGCGAGGGCAGCAGCGAGCGTGGATGCGGTTAGGGAACTCACGGATTTATCCGCCAGCGGCACGAAAATGTGGAAACTCGAGTGACGGGCTAAAGCCCGGCGCTACAGGTGTTGGCGCGCGCTCGGCGGGCAGCAAGCTGCCCGCCCAGAAAGCGGGAGCAAGCTCCCGCACTCCATATCGAGACAACTTTGACGTACCCCTGGCCTGTTGGGGAAGAAAATCAAGGAGGCTGACATGCTTAAAAAGCTATTCCAAACGCCCGACGACAAAACCTTAACCATCATTCGATTGGTGCTCGGGGTGGTATTCCTCGCGCACGGCTCGCAGAAAATGCTGGGCTGGTTCGGCGGGTACGGTTTCAAGGCGACGATGGGATTCTTCACCCAGACCATGCATATCCCGGCAGTCTTCGCCTTTTTGGCGATCGCCGCGGAGTTCTTCGGCGGGCTGGGACTGCTTCTCGGCCTGCTGACCCGCATCGCTGCCTTTGGGATCACCGTTACGATGCTCGTGGCGATTTTCATGGTGCACTTGCCCAACGGCTTGTTCATGAACTGGGCGGGCCAGCAGAAAGGTGAGGGCATTGAGTATCACCTGCTGGTGCTGGCCATGACTGTAGCGCTGATGATCCGAGGCGCCGGCGCCTTTTCTTTCGACCACGCCATTAGCGGAACGCAAGGTGCGGAGTGAACTGTTAGCACCGGCGTGAAAGAGAACCAATTTCGCCGGTTTAGTGGGATAAGGATGCGGTTCCGCCGCGGTGCCCCCTGCTGCCCGCTGCTCGATTGAAGCGGACAGATTGTGGCTGTCAAATAAACCTGCCCAATGTGCAAAATTGAACAGCATTTGTTTTCACAGGAAAGCGATACTGTGTGCCGGGCGTCCACGCAGAGGGACGTTTGCGATACAGGATTTCCCCGCCTCGTCGTAAGGTCATATTGAGCCATCAAGCCGGAGAAATCCTAGTCTTCATCGTCGAAGCAGCAGGAGGATGTCATGGCATCACAGCACAACTCCCCTAAGGTTGTAGGGGCCAATGGCAAAGGCAATCGCGCCCTTGTCAAAGCAAACGCGAAGACACAGGTCGTGGATTGGGCGGCATTCCTGGCTGGAGTCTCGCGCGGCAAAACCGTTCTCGAATACGGCGCGAATCGCGTGATCTTTGTGCAGGGAGACGCTGCGGATTCCGTGTGGTATCTCCAACAGGGAGAGGTAAAACTCGCGGTAACCTCTCGACAAGGTAAGGAAGCGACCGTCAGCCTTCTGGGCGCGAACGAGTTTTTCGGTGAGGGGTGCCTGGCCGGCCAACCCCTGCGCATCTCCACAGCGACCGCGGTGACGGATTGCTCGCTGTACCGAATCGAAAAAGCGCTGATGGTGCGTCTGCTCCATGAGGAGCACGGAATCTCGGAACTGTTCATCACACACCTGCTTTCACGCAACACTCGATTTGAAGAGGACCTGGTCGACCAGCTTTTCAACTCCAGCGAGAGGCGCCTCGCCCGGATTCTGCTACTACTGGCGCATTTTGGCAAGGAGAGCCGATCCGAAACGGTCCATCCCGGAATTAATCAAGACCATCTGGCCCAAATGGTCGGCACCACCCGGTCGCGGGTGAGTCATTTCATGAACAAATTCCGCACGCTGGGTTTTATCGATTACGCGGGCAATGGCGCGTTGACGGTTAATAATGGCCTCTTGAGCGTGATCTTAAGCGAATAACGTCATTGTGTATAAATTGGTTTGAAAAGGGTACGCTGAACTTCGCCAGCCTCCTGCAGACCCTCCGCGGTCTGGTGCGAAGAACGCGCGAGCATCCGGACCTTCCGCAAGTAGTGACTCGTATTCGAACACGGGCCGGCTTCGCCGGCTACTTCATGCTGACCTGTCCGGATTGCATGCGCACGTTCAGGGCGACGTGTGCCTCAGAGAACAAAACAGAGGCACTGACCGCCGTCTGCACCCACTGCGACGCCCGCGTCCCATTCCTACTGGAAGGCTCAGTCAGTGCGTGAGAGGGCTCGCGCCCCGTCCGCTTATCCTGGTGCTGACAGTGAACCGGGGTGGGCGCCGTCGAGCGTGAGAAGTCGCGAAGCGCTCCTTTGCTCTTTCGGCACGGCCGCAAGGTGTGTAGCTTTGCCGGCCGAGAGTAATGTTCATTGAGCGGTGTAAAGCTCGCGAGGGGCCGCCCGGCACGCGTCTCTCATGACGCTGAAGAGCCTTGTAGCGCGGGCGAGATGCCTGGATTAGGTCAAGACATCAGACGGGCACTAAATCGCAAAAGCAATAATGATCTCTCTGCACGACCTCACCCTTGGTGCAATTGATCTCGTGCTTAAAGATCGGACCATCAAGGGCGAACGAGTGGAACTCTCCGTTTTCGCCGCAGGGATCGACGCTGGGCGGAAGGTCGCGAAGCAACTCCAGCTCGTAACGCCTTCCGGCGAAACTCGGATCGAGGATGGCGGTATCAACGCAAACCAACACCGCTTTGAATCCCAAATCAATGAAGGTACGCGCCAGTTCCGCCGAATCGCGTTTCCAGATGGGGAAGAGGCCCTTCATTCCGAGTTGCGCCAGGTTCTTTTCCCGGTAGAGCTTGAGGTCCTCCAGAAAGATATCGCCGAACGCGACGGTGTCGATCCCCTCTCGTAATCCCTCTTCCAGCAGCGCGCGCATACGCGATTCGTAAATGGCATTGGTTGAATCTTTGGGAATCAGGATTCTCCTAAGAGGTAGTCCCAAAGCCTCCGCTTGCTGTTCCAGAAGGACCCGACGCACTCCGTGCATGCTGATGCGATCGTAGTCTTCCGTGATGGTGGTTAGCAACGCCGCCACGTTGTATCCGTTCGCCTTCTGAATCTCGTAAAGCGCCAGGGAACTGTCTTTCCCGCCACTCCACGAGAGAAAAATGTTTTTTGACATGGTCGTCAGCCCCCCAATAGGAAGTGAAGAGCTAGAAGCCAGAAGTCAGGACCCAGGGCCCAGCTCTGACGCCTCGTGTAGTGTCCGGGAATTGGATGGACTACGCCTGTAGCGCCGGGCTAAAGTCCGGCGCTACAGGCGCGGCATTGTCCACGCATTCCGCGGACTCTACACTAGCTTCCGACTTCCAGCTCCCAGTTACCGTCGCCTGGCTCCTGCCTCTACCGCCACGGGAAATTCAGCCTGAAACCGGCAAGAAAATTAAACGGCAGTGACGGGTACCCTAACACTTCCTCGTACTTCCGATTCAACATATTGTCAAGCCGGCCGTATAACTCCACCCCTGCCGGCAAGCGGTAGGAGAACCCGCCGTCAACGCGGGCGTAGCGCTTATCCGGGAAGAGACAGGGCAACCCGAGAGAGCAAGCATCCAGTCCATAGTTCGGCTCGACATCCAGAACCGATCCACGGATGTAGGCATTGGTGTTGAGCATCAAATTGCCGTGCCGCCAAGTGAGATTGTAGGCCCCGGAATTGCGCGGTTGGCCGATCAATTGTTGCCCAACTTGCAATGGCGCCAGTGCCAGCGACGATCCGTTGAGGGAGAGAACCGCTGTGCCGTCGCGGGTAAACTCCGCCGACATCTGCAGCGACCTTATGGGATGGACCTGGAATGAGATTTCCACCCCCTGCGCGCGCGAGTTGCCGAGATTACCGGAAGTAAACGAACTCAGGTTGGTTAGCGAACCCCCTAGCGTCACAATCTGGTCCTTGAAATGGTTATTAAAGTAGGTCGCATCCAACACCGCTTTGCCTTGGAAGAATCGCTGCTCGATTCCAGCATCGAAGCTGATGCTCGTTTCCGGTTTCAGGTGAGGGTTGTTGGTGAAGGCCAGGTTGAAGCCGTCGGGTGGGCGGATCCCCGTGCCGAAGCTGGCGTGCAGGCGGGTAGCATCCATTGCGCCGGCGTGCGATTCTCGCAGCATATACGCCCCCGCCACGCGGGGATTTACTTTGGCGACCGTACTGGCAGGAAGCAGCGGACGATCGGAGGAATCGTCGGGCGGCAGCGAGTCCGTACGCAGATCGTCCACGCGGAACCCCGTGGTGAGATAGAGCCGGTGCGTGGGGCTCCAACGATTCTCCGCGAAGAAAGCCAGACTCGTACGGGGAAGCACAAAGGGAACGCCGCTCGAATCCGAGATGTAAGTATCTTCAACCTGTTCGCGGTTGTACTCAAACCCCGCCACGAAAAAGTCCTTATTGGAGACTGCCACTTCGCTGCGCGTGTTCAGAACGCCGCGCAAATTGTTCGAATAGGAGTCTCCATAGGGTGAACGGAAATAGTAGTCGTTGGTAGACACGCTGACGGAGGTGACCTGCTGGAATTTCGAAGTGATTTGTTCGGAGTAATTGCCTTCCCATCCAAACAGGTTTTGCTTGTCTCGGGAGTAAGTGTCGATTCCCGTGAAGAGGTCGTCCGGGTCGGATCCGTAAGGTCCGGGCGCCCCGGCGTCGTTGGCGTTGCCGATGAAGTGAAAATCCAAGCGCCGGCGCGGACTTTGGTGATAGCCGAGGCTCAGAAATGCCGTTTGGTTGCGATAATTGTCGTTCTGAACGAGTCCCCCGGAGTCCAACCGGGAAACATCGAAGCCCCAGCTCAGGCCGTGGGTCAGGCCACTTCCGCTGCCGACAAAACGGCGTGTGGTAAAGCTTCCGCCTTCCGCCTGAAAGGTGAAATGCGGAGTGCCTTCGCCCTGGGTCGTCACGATGTTGATGACGCTGGTGACGGCGTTCGGGCCATAGAGCGCGCTTTCCGGGCCGCGGGTCACCTCAACGCGTTCCACACCATCGGCCGGTAACGGGGCGAAATCGAAGGCGCCGCCAAATTCATTCAGCTCGATTCCGTCAACCATCACCAGATTGTAATTGGACTGACCACCGCGGACGTAGACACCCGTCACACCTCCGTAGCGGCCCGTCTGGCTCACTTCGACGCCGGGAATTCCGCTCAGAACATCGAGCACATTGAGCGCAGCACGATCTTTGATATCCTGGCCGGAGACCACGGAGACGGACGAGCCGACTTCCGATACCAACGTGTCTCCAAGCGAGGCCGAAACCACCACTTGCTGTTGCACAGCGCTCAACTGCAAGTGCAGATCGAGCGTGTGGACTTCCGCACCGCGAATTTCAACTTCCGCTTGTGGGGACGCGAGGCCGGGAGCGCTCGCCACCAGTTGGTACTGGCCATCGGCGAGATCGGTAAACTTAAAGGTTCCCTGGGAATCGGTCTCCCGTTGATCCACGACCACGAGGGATCTGAGTAGATTGACATGTGCTTGCGGAACCGCGCGGCCGCTGGGGTCGAGGACGGCGCCTTGAAGCGTTCCCGCCCAGGCAGGGCATGTTGAAAGGACCACGAAAAACGCTCCGAGCAAAAAGCACGGCCAGGCGCCCAAGCAAAAAGAGGTTTGGTTTGTTGCAAGAATGGCCGGGGCGCGCAAGGGCGAATCCCGGTCAATGATTTCACACGGCATGACAGACGACTCCTTCTCCCGTTCCTACGACGGGGCGTGCGGAAGGAATCCTAAGGAGGAGGCGAAACAAAAAAGCCTCCCTATTCCTCAAGGCGGAATCGGAAGGCTTCGCAGTCTTCCCCAGGACTCTTTCCGTCGAAGAGTTAGGTTGAATAAATGTTCCCGGGCAGGTTTCCTGGCTTTCGGGTCGTCACCACATCCTCAGCCTTCCCCTTCTGCGCTGGGCAGAACAGTGGCTGTCCGTCGGCTGACGGACTAGGAGGATGCGGCTCGCCGATCACAGTGGCGGGACCGCGGCCGACTTTAACGGCCTTTCCTTTTCCCCCGTTGTTTAGACGGGGCACCGCAGGAACACAAACTGGCAAAACATCGACAACGCTCTGAAAATTAGCACTCGCAGCGCACCGCTGTCAATGGGCGTGAATTCCGGGTAGTGTCCTAATTTGAGTGTAACGCCGCCATCTTGGCGGCTCCTGTGCCGGCTGGAAGCCGGCGCTACGGCTCAAATTAGGACGGCACCAAATTCCGTTAGGTGGGTCGTTTGCCGTCGAGACCGGTTGGGAGGAGCGCCTTGGCGAGTTAAATTCGCCGCTACAACCTTGTCAGTTCACCCAGCGCCCGTGCTTGTCTTTCTTCTCCTGGTCGCGCATGTACACTTCGAATTTCTTGCGCAACTGGGCACGCCGCCATTCGTGGTAC
>JBKQVI010000323.1:0-8412 GCA_052139985.1 Terriglobia bacterium | reverse complement strand
AGGCACTACCGCACCGGAAGATTGCTGTAGTCACGCGCAAAAAACTGCCCGAGCGCCGCAAACCTCGTTAGCATGCAGCAACTTGCACGTAAAATGTCACTCCGACTCCATGGTGAACACCCGTTGTAGGGGCAGGTAGCGCCAGCCGGATCGCCAACCCAGGGCTTGTATCGTCACCTTGATGTCTTTCTCGAACCGGATCGGGTCCATGATGTGCCACCGGTACAGCCCGAAGCGCTCTTGAGAGTCATAATGTCCGTCAGGGCGTATCACCTGTGCTAAACCTGTGTAGGGAGTCGTAAACTCTGTGTAGTGGTATCCCGTCAAGGGGGGCGCACTCCCAGGCAGAAGGTTGTACGGGAAGGTCACCGGTGGGCCCGAATCGAAATCGTATGAGCCGCAGAAATAGTCCTCCGTGCCGGTTCCGTTGATGGTGGGGAACTTCGTGTCGCCATCCATGAAGAACTTGATTTCGCCCTCACCCCACCAGCCCATAGGCGCTAGAATAAGCCATCCAGGAAGCCGGGGCCAAGTTGCTTGAGGAGACCTCTCATAACTCTCGCGAGTGGTCGCTGCAATGTTTCTAACGAGTACTTTCGCTTTCGTGGTCCCTCCGTTAGAGCCGGACGCGCCTTGGGTAGTAGTCGTTGTTTGGCCCATAAGGTCACCGTCCCGTAAATGGCGAGGACGAGATCGATTCGGTGCAGTTGCACCACTCGCCACGGACTAAGTCGCAAGACGACGGCAACGGGGAACTCCCCAGGGGGAAAATGCGATCGCCTCCTCATGCAGACACTGGATCAAAGTCATCTCAATCAACTTGGCGAGGCAATAGGCGCGCACCAAATCGGGGTCGAAGGCCCGCAAGCGGTCAAAATGCAAAAGCCCTTTACAGCGTTTAAAAAACAGCTCAATCTGCCAGCGAATGCGGTAGAGTTCCAACACCACGTCATCGCTGGCGACGGCCTGCGGCAAGGTCGTGAGGACGCAGAAGTAGCCCGCCAAGCGCAGGGCGGTGGCGGAAGGGGTGCGGCCCTTTTTGGCGGCGTTGCGGCGCAAGTGCTGGCGGTGGCGGTTAGCGGCTTCGGTGGGCAGAGGACGCACGATGAGCCGAGCTGGCACCGGAGCTTTTCCGGTAAGGGGGATGTTTACAATTGTCCCCGTATCGCCAGCCTCTGCCCTCTTCAGGATCGCGTCCAGGTCGAACGCCTGCCCCGGCGAGTCCTCCAGTCGAATATTCTGCCAATGCATGCGCAGCAGAACGTAAGCCCGGGCTTCGGTCACGGCGTGGATGCCGCCGGCACGCGCCAATCCGCGGTCTCCACAAACAAGATCTCCCGGTTGCGGCCGATCACGATCCAGTCGCTCACCTCCTCGGTGGTCGGTAATTTCAACTCGTCGGAGACGACCTTGGGCCGGATCATAGACGACGTGCAAGCGGTAGTCGGTTCCTTCACTCCCTGGGATACTCAACACGGTGGCGTCATGGATGCGAAACTCCGGCCCGGGCGCAGCCTCGGCTCTAAGCTGCTGCGTCAGCAGATGTGCCAAAACCCGCTCCAGCAGAGGTGGAGCCTTGCGCAAACGATGCAGGACGGAGGTGTCTTTCAGCTCCAGATCGCTCTGGGTGCTCCAAGCCGCGGTGCTACGCAAAGAGAGGTCCTCCATGGAATATGCTAGAATAAGTCTCAAGAGCTCTTCACCGTTCTTAATGTTGCGCCATCGCTCAACGGCCCCGCTCTCTTTGGCCATCTCGCTCAGATTAGCCGGTAAAAACTGGCATAGATACTTCCAATCGTTCTCGACTAAGTTTTTGTCCATGCCCGGCAGTATACATAAATTGCCACAAATTTCAATTTCTTATTCTAGCGCCCTCACCCCACCAGCCCGTGTTGTGAACTCCCCAGGCCAGGTAAGTGCCGACATATTGCCCCCATCCTTTAACGCCATCCAGGATGACGTGATCGTTTTTGTAGGGCAGGGGATTCGACCGCCGGAACTGCGCGTGGAAATAGGCGGCGTCTTCGGGAACTTCCGTCAGTACGTAGTCGATCTGGTAATAGATCGTCATGGGTACGTCATCGAGATTCTCCAGAGTCAGTTTCGCGGATTTGCGGAACGGCATTTGCCAATACGAGTTGAGACCGCTGCCGGGATTGACGCACACGGCCAGCGACGAGACTTGCGCGTATCGTCCCCAACCGCAGGCAAACAGATCGCCCACGGGCACTTCCACGGAGGGCGTGGCCTCGCCGTCCCAGTACATGCGCACAATCGAAAACCGGAAGTTTCCCGCCGGCGTCATCCAGATATGCTGAATCGCTCCCGGCCCCTGGATTTCTCCGAGCGTGAAGGTCTTTTTAGGTTCGATCTTGATGGAGGGAGATATCTTCCAGCCCTGACCCAAGCCGCGGGCCGCTTCCGCGCCTGTCCCCTCCGTGGCCATGCCCCCTTTGCCCTTTTCACCGGTCAGGTTCTCCGGACTTATCGAGCGCGTCTTGGCGTGGGAGAGCCGTGACAAGTTCCCCATATTCAAGTCGAGCCCATTGTACGCGGGCGCTTGTGCCGCAAGATTTTGGGCCGCAAGCCCAACCATCACTAAAAAGCCGGCTGACCAGCAGGATTTCCTCATGGGCGGTTTCTCCTTTGAAACTGTGCCTAGCTTCGCCGTAGGTTTTCGATCGAGATTTTGCTTCTGCGACTTCCTCGGCCTCAACACGCTCCTGCCGAGTCCTGCTGCTTTCCAAAGGGTCTCAACCCATGCCGTAGGGTGCGCTAAGGGTTATCGAGCGGTATAAGGCGTGGCCGTCGATTCCCGGATTTGCAGTGTGGCCCGTAGCGACAGGACCTTCTCGTCGTCGAGTTCGACCCCTTTATTAAACGATTCTATTTTCGCCAGAAGGACTTGCACCGCCTGCTTGCCCATTTCCAGAGTGGGCTGCGCGACGGTGGTCAAGCGCGGACTGAAGTTCGCCGCCCAGTCAAAATCGTCGAACCCCAACACGCTCACTCGTTCGGGGCAGGGAATGCGCAATTCCCACAAAGCTCGCATCAACCCGAGCGTCATTTTGTTATTGCAGGAGAAAACCGCGGTAGGTGGCTCTGCCACTTGCATCAATAGCTTGCCTTGCTGGTATCCGCTCTCAAGCTGGAAGTCGCCGCGGCGCAGGTATTCCTGGGGCAGCGCGAGATGGGCTTCTTGAAGCGCATTTCGGAAGCCTTCCAGGCGATCCTGGGCGTTCGGCAAATTCAAGTCGCCCGTGATGATCGCAATGCGCCGGTGGCCCAATGCCAGCAGGTGGCGGGTGGCATCATAGGCGGCCCCGTAGTTGTCGGTTACGACGGCGGAGCATTTCAATCCCGGGCAGAGGCGGTCGAATAGAACCAGTGGAAAGCGCCGCCGCGTCACTCGTCCCTGGATGGGTGAGCCTGCGACGGGGGCAAGAAGGATGCCATCCGCGCGCCGGGAGAAAAGCATGTTCAGATTCACGTCCTCCAGGGCGGGATCGTCATTGGCATCGGCGAGAATGAGCGAATACCCGCTTAGCCGCACCTCCGTTTCAGCCCCCCGGATGACTTCGGTATAAAAGGGATTGGTGATGTCGGGGATCACCATGCCAATGGTTTGGGTCTGGCGAACTTTCAGGCTGCGCGCCACCTGGTCCGGGTGATAATCCAACGCCCCGACGGCATCGAGGACGCGCTGTGCCAGCTTGGGGCGAACCGAGCCTTTCTTATTGATGACCTTTGAGGTTGTGGCCACTGAGACACCGGCCAGACGTGCTACGTCACGAATCGTGTGCATGCGGTCCCTCCGCTGAGTGGAACCTCCGCTCCGCGGACGATAGGCGTTAGGATCGTTTGCCAAAATGACACAGGAATCGGCCATGGTCAAGGAAAACCCGACGATGCTAGCACTGTTACATGGGAGGAAGGGGCAGCGCACGCGGCCAACTCAAACACGGAAATTACCGATAACAGTATATAAAAACAGATACTTATAGAAATCGCGCGGAAAAAGAGCGTTCCTCCGAAAGAAGTTTACAGGTATGGCTCTGGCGACAAGTTAGTATCGATTAAATAGTGCTTGACAGGCCATTATTGCGGCGTAATATAGATTGCGCATTGGCAAAAACCGGGGTTTTGCTTGCACTTTTGGCATGATTGAGCGGCGGGTTCTCGTTCGAGCCAGCTTAACAAGCTGACAAAGCGGCATAGCGGCAGGGCGAGTAGAGACGTTTAACGGGGCAATTCAAAAACTGAACTGAATATTGCATCGCTGGGGCTTCTCGATGAAGTCTTGGCACTGGCGTCTTGGGTCCCAACCACACCTGAGAGAGCAGGAGGGAGGGCGAAATGTGCGAACTCAAGCAACGTAGCTTCCGGTATTGTCCTAATTGGAACGTAGCGCCGTTACCTTGGCGGCTCCTGTGCTGGCTGGAAGCCAGCGCTACACCCGAAATTAGGACAGTACCTAGCTTCCATGGGCAGCCAGCACCGGGCAGGCGATGGTATAGAATCTTGTCATTAGCGCTCGGCACTCTGCTGCTCGTTTCCTTACACCTTACCAATGGCTGGGCCCAAGTGAATACGGGCTCGATCAGCGGATACGTGAGCGACCCGACCGGGGCGGCAGTTCCCACTGCTAACGTAACCGTAACCGAAGTTAGAACCGGGACCGCGACGAAGGGGGTAACGGATTCCGCGGGCCTGTACAACATCACCCATCTTCTGCCGGGTGAGTACACCGTGGCGGTAGAGGCGCAGGGATTCAAGCGCTTCGTTCAGGAGCATGTCACTCTTCAGGTTGACTTTACCATGCGGGTTGACGCCAAGCTCTCGATGGGAGCGGTGACCCAGGAGGTTACAGTAACCGCCGCGCCTGCGATCCTGCAGAGCCAAAAAACGGACGTCTCCAAGGACATCGACCAGCAACAGGTCGAGGCCCTGCCCATCCAGGCACACAATTTGACCAAGCTTTTCGACGTCGTGCCGGGCGCCGTCGAAAACTATCTGCAAATCGGGGAAGGCGAAACTCCGAGTGGGGCGGTTTCGGTCACGGTCAACGGCATGTGGTTCGGCGCCAACGACTACATGATTGACGGAATCACGGACTTGGCCTGCTGTTTCAGCAACCAGATCGTGATCGCACCGAACCAGGATTCAATTTCCGAGGTCAAGATGTCCGCCAGCAACTACGATCCCGAGTTCGGGAATTCGGCGGGATTGATCGCGCAGTACGTCACGAAATCGGGGACGAATCAGATTCACGGATCGGTGTGGTGGAGCAATATGAACAAGGCGACCTTTGCGGCGAATCCCTTCACCGAGAAGATTGCGGGCACGGGGCCCGAGGGCAAGGGATTGGGGCCTGCGCCGTTCAATCAGAATCAGGGTGCGTTCAGCATCGGCGGCCCCATCAAGAAGAATAAGATGTTCATCTTCGGGGACTACCAACTGCTGCGCCGCGCCGAGGACGATACGATCACGGCCGCCGTACCCGTTGCTGCCTGGCGCCAGGGCGACTTTAGCGCCCTGGCTGCGACCTATCCGATTTTCGACCCTTCGACCGGCAATCCCGATGGCTCGGGGCGGACGCAGTTTGCCTGTAATGGGGCTTTGAACGTGATCTGTCCCGACCGGCTGAGCAAGGTAGCCGGTAATCTTTTGAATCTGCTCCCCATGCCCAACATCGGCCAGAGCAGCGCCGACCCCTACGACGTTAACTATGTGGGGAGCGGCGTGACGGCCTTCCGGACCGATCAGTTTGACGTTCGCTGGGATTACAACATCACCGACAAAGACAAAATCTTTGTGCGGAACACCTATATGTACTCGGACCTGAATACGCCGGGGCTGTTTGGTACGGTCGCGGGTGGACCCCCCACGGGCGGACTGGCGGCGGAAGTTGTCCCCACCCACAACGATCAGGTGGCGCTCAATTACACGCACACTTTCGGCAGCAACCTGCTGGCAGAATTCCGTGGTGGCGTTTTGCGTTGGCATCTGCAAGGTTATACGCCTGATGCCAAGCTGAATACGAATGACCAAATCGGGATATCCGGGCTCAACCTGGGTGGCCCCATTACGGGTGGCCTTGCCGGATTTGTGATTGATGGTCCGATCGGAGGTTTTACGGAAGGCCCTGGAACGAACAACGTGGCTCTTCCTCGTTTGGACATCATTGATGTCTTCCAAGGCGTGAACAACTGGACCTGGGTGCATGGGGCTCACCAGCTCCGGTGGGGCGCCGACATCCACCGCAACATGGAAGACCTGTTCACCGTCAATGCCCATACCAGCGGCTACTTCCAGTTTGATCAGGTAACCACCGGGACGCCTGACGTGGCCAATTCGGGAATCAGTGCAGCGAGCTTTGTGCTGGGCTTGTCCGATCTGTTTGAGCGCGGAGTGTATAACTTCATCCCGCATGAAAGGCAATGGCGGGACGCGCTTTACTTCCAGGATACCTGGCACGTGACTCCCAAGCTGACGGCCAATTACGGCCTGCGCTGGGACTATTTCGGTCCGGATGAAACACCCATAAAAGGCGGGTTGGCTAATTTTGAACCCAGCAGCGGCAATGTCGCTCTGGCCAACCTGGGGGGCGTCTCGAACACGGCCAATGTTGACGGCTATCACAAAGGCTGGGCGCCGCGGGTCGGATTAGCTTACAAACTGACCCAAGACACGGTGGTCCGGGCGGGCCTGGGGCGGAGCTACTTCGCCACCAACTACGCCAGCACCTTCCAGGAGATGTCGATTGTGTTTCCGATCTCGGGAACCCAGAGCGTGACTCCGAACAATATCTATCAACCCATCTTCCCGCTTGACCAGGGCTCGGTACCCGCGGCTGCCCCCTTTGAGGCTCCCCCATCGGGCCAATTGAAGGTGCCCAACGGGGCCAGTACTTACTACAGCCCTGCGTATACGCCCACTGAACATGTGGATCAATGGAATTTCACGGTCGAACGTGCATTTAAGAACAATCTGATGGCCTCCCTCGGTTACGTGGGAACTAAGGGAACGGATCTGGCATGGGATCCCGGCATCAACGAAGCGAATGTTTGTCCGGCGGGCGAAAACATTGTGGATTGCCGTCCCTATTACCAGCTCTATGGCTTGACCCAGGGGATAGGGAGCAGGAATAATGGCGGAAATTCCAGCTACAACGCGCTGCAATTCCTTGTCAATAAGCGCTATTCCAGCGGCTATTCCATAACCTCGTCCTTCACCTGGTCCAAGTCCTTGGACACGGAGATGGCGGGCTTCGCCTGGGGAGATCAGGGCGCCGATCCCTATGATCGCAACGGTTCCCGCGGAGTTGGTACCAACCAGGATCGTGCCGCAGTTTGGAGTTTGACCCACAACTGGCAGTTGCCCTATGGACAGGGATTGCACTGGGGTTCGAACGCCACCGGGGTGAAGAAGTGGGTCCTGGGCGGCTGGCAGTTCAACGGCGTGACCATTATCGAAGATGGCTTTGCGCTCTCGCCGACGATGGCGAGTGGCGCCACGCTTAATGCCGACTGGGGGCAGCGACCGGACCGCATACCGGGAGTTCCGCTCTATCCTTCCAACCAGACTACGGCCGAATGGTATAACCCCGCGGCCTTTGAGGCGCCACAGTTCCCCGGGCAGGCGGTGCAATGCTGCCGTTGGGGGAATGCCGCAAGAGGCAGCTTCCGGGGGCCAGGTCTGGATGGAACAGATTGGGCTTTATGGAAGGAGTTCGTTTTCCATACCCCACTGAACCGTGAGGATACTCGTCTCCAATTCCGTTGGGAAAACTATAATGCCTTGAACCACGCTCCCTTGGGAGAGCCGGACACGAACATTGACGACGCCACGGCCGGACGAATTACCACCTTGCAGGGCACGTATCTCAAGGCCAACTCCACGACCATGCGGCGCATGGAGTTTACCTTGCGATTGCAATTCTGAGGCAGCCTGCCATCGACCTTGACCGAGAGTGGGAGTCCCGTGGATAATGCCGCGGGACTCTCACTCTTCTTCACATAGCCGCTAGCGGGTCCGTCTCTCAAATGGTACACGGAGCGGAGCTTTGGAGTGCGTGCAGCTTGCTGCCGCTTTCCCTCCCGCAAGCTCGCTTGCGGGAATTTCGACCAACGATCTGATCGGTATTTGCTTTCGTCCCTGGTATGATCGAGTCCCAGCCAGCGAGCTGGCTGGGGCAAAAGCGGCAGCAAGCTGCACGCACTCCCAAGCTTTGCTCCTTACACGATGAGAGGCGTAGGGCCGAATTCGCGAACTCTTGGGTGGCCTGCGGCTTCGCCGCTTGCTATGCGGCAAGGCTGTGCCTTGCCGAAGCGTGACGGCCGTTTCCAATCTCACCTTCGCCGCCCCCAAGGCTGTGCCTTCGGGGCGGGGGAGGTGTGTGAATATTGTCAG
>JBKQVI010000322.1:0-3271 GCA_052139985.1 Terriglobia bacterium | reverse complement strand
AGAACGTGTTGTGCGTGAAGCCCTTGGTGCTGAAAGATGAGCAAGCACTGGAAATCGAAAAACTGGCGCTCGAAAGGGGGCGCTTCGTGGGAGTGGAATACCACAAGCGCTTCGATCGGCGCTCGCTGGTGGCGCGACGCGGTTACGCATTGGGCCAGTTCGGCGCGTTCATGATGGGTGAGGCCAAGCTCATTGAGCCGTACTACTATCGGCACTCGAATTTCCAGAACTGGTTCACCTGCGACCGCACCGATCCTTTTACCTACATCGGCTGCCATTACGTGGACCTGGTCTATTTCATCACGGGGCTCAAGCCGGTCGAAGTTTCGTTGAAAGGAGTGAAGGGGAAATTTCCCAATGGCAACGAGGGGTTCCTCTGGTCGCACGGCCGCGTGACCTGGGAAAACGGGGCGCTGTTCTCCGTCATCAACGGCTTGGGCTACCCCGATGCCGCCGCCGGGAGCAACGATCAGGGAATGGTTTTGTACTGCGAGGGGAATGACCAGACGGGATTGATCTTTCACGACGACCACCATCGTGGCGTGGCCTATTCGTACTTGCAGAACATCGGCCCGGGAGGTTCGAAATACAATTACGCGAGCCCGGACTTCTTCCGCCTCGTACCCTGGGAGGGGCCGGGCTATAAACCGATGGGTTACGGGTACGAATCCGTCGCAGGCATCACCCACGCGATCCATCGAATGGAAAGCGCGGCGGCCGGACTCGCGCCGGAGGCCGCGCTCGCCAAGCGCCGCGAATTGATCCGCGAAGTGGATGCCCAAGGCCTGATTGCGACTCCTGCCAATAGCCATATCAATGAACTGGTGATGGAGGCAGCCCGTGCTTCGATTCTTGCGGACGCCAGGCCAGTACGCATCGTCCACGGCACTCACCCCAAAATTGCCGATTGACGATTTTCGATTGCCGATTGAGAAATTGTCCGTTGTCGGTTTTTTCAATCGACAATCGAAAATCGGCAATCGGCAATTCCTACGCCCACTTCGTAAGCAAAAAGAAAAGATAGATCCACAGCGCATCCATAAAGTGCCAGTAGATGGCGGTGACGTCGAGCGCGGTGCGGCGCTCGCGGCCGCGCGCCATGCGGCCCGCATGAAGCACCACGTCGCCAAGCGCTATAACACCGCCCAGCAAGTGCACGCCGTGCGCGGCGGTTAAAACGTAAAAGAACGAACTGCTGGGATTCGTGGCGAGGTAGACTCCGCGGGCAGCGAGTTCACGCCATACCACCAGTTGCCCCGCAAGGAATCCAACGCCCAACACCACCGTCGCACCGAGCCACCGGATGAAATTCACCACGGCGCGATCTCGCAGGGCGTGGCGCGAAAACTCCAGGGTCAGACTGCTGACCAGCAAAACGCCGGTGTTCACCCAAAGCAGGCGCGGCACCGCGATGGAAACCCAGTCGAACGACATCCCGCGGCGCACCACCATGGCGCTGGTGAAGCCCGCGAAGAGCATCACGATTCCCACCAGCGCGAACCACATGCCAAGCTGGTAGGTGCGCCCCGGAATCCGATACTCCGGCAAGCTCGAATCGCCGCCGCCGTTCCTGTCAAACCCGTTGCCACCCGGGCCGCGGCCCCCGCCGTGGTCCTCGCGCGATTCCGTTTTCGGAGGTGTCAGAATTGTTGAAGCCATAATTCAAACTTCGAAACAGACTGTCCTTTGTCCCTTGTCCTTAGTCCGTTGTCAGTGGTCCGTTGCCCGCCGCACAGGCGGCAGTTGCAAGTGACAAAGGACGAAGGACCAATGACAAAATCAAAACACCAGAACTCGCTAACCTGCCGGTTTGATAACTTCCGTCGAATTCTGCATGACGTAATCCTTTTCCGCCCCGGGCACGGAGAATTCGTAGGGTCCGTGATACACCACGGGATGTACTCCCGCAAAGTTGTCGAACGGGGGTGGCGAAGGAACGGTCCATTCCAGCGTCGTGGCTTCCCAGGGATTCTGTGAAGCTTTCTTGCCCCAGAACATGCTCCATATAAGGTTCCCGAGGAACAGCAGTTGTGCCCCGCCGGTAATGAATGCCGCAATAGAAATGAAGCGGTGCACGCCGATCAACGGCAGCAGAAAGTTGTCAATGAACTCCGAGTAGCGCCGGGGATTGCCTTCCAGGCCCAGGTAGTGCATGGGCATGAAAATGGCGTAGACGCCGACGAAGGTAATCCAGAAATGAATCTTGCCCACCGTCTCGTTCATCATGCGGCCGAACATCTTGGGGAACCAGAAAGCCGTTCCGGCAAACATGCCAAAAATGGCCGCGACGCCCATAATCAAGTGGAAGTGGGCGAGGACAAAGTAGGTGTCGTGAAAGTAGATGTCGATGGGCGGCTGGCCCAAAAAGATTCCGGAAAGTCCGCCGGTCACGAAGATCGAGACAAAACCGAGGGCGTAGAGCATGGGCGTCGCGAAACGAATCTTTGCGCCCAGAAGCGTGCCAATCCAGTTGAACGTCTTGATGGCGGAAGGCACAGCGATGGCCATGGTGAGAATCGAGAACGCAAAGGCGGAGTAGGGGCTCATGCCGCTCACAAACATGTGGTGGCCCCAAACCGTGAAGCCCATGATGCCGATGGCCGCCATGGCGTAAACCATGGCGCGATAGCCAAAAATCGGCTTGCGCGCGAAGGTGGAGAGAACGTGCGAGGTCACACCCATGCCCGGCAGGATGGCGATGTAGACCTCGGGGTGGCCAAAAAACCAAAACAAGTGCTGCCAAAGTAGCGGCGAGCCGCCGGTGTGATTCGACAGAATCTTGTCACTCACAATCAACCCGCCCGGAATGAAAAAACTGGTTCCTCCCATGCGATCGAGCAGCAGCAGCGCGCCAGCCGCCAACAGCACCGCGAACGAGAGCAGTCCCAGAATGGCGGTGACAAACCACGCCCAACAGGTTAGGGGCAATTTCATCAGCGAAAGTCCGCGCGTGCGAAGGTCAAGCGTGGTGGCGATAAAGTTGATGGCGCCCAGCATCGAGGCGACGCAAAAAATGGCGATGGAGAACACCCAGAGCGTTTCGCCCACATCAAGCTGCCCTACAATATCCTTAGACACTATCGTTGTATTTCCCCGCGCCACATTCATGACACCTATGATAAAGTTGCCCGGATCGTAGAAGTTTGTTTTAGGGGGCTTCCCATTATAGACTTGAATAGCGAGCCGAGTTAAAGGTTGCGCGTGATATCCTGCGGTTCCAGCAATCGATTGCAAGACACCTCCAGCAACCCCTGTGAAAAGAGTCAAAGAT
>JBKQVI010000321.1:0-7694 GCA_052139985.1 Terriglobia bacterium | reverse complement strand
GACTTGTACCATGGTGGCGCCCTCCTCGGCGGCGATCCGTGATGCGTCAGCAACATCATTCTGAAACCGCTACCGCAGGAGGGCAACTGTTGACTTTCTACAAACACCTATTTTGGACAAGGATGATCTTCCAACCCGGCACCGGGCTGGTGTTTCCCGGCAACGTCATAACCACACCGATCAGCAAGATAGCCCAAAACGTCGTTGGGCTTTACCAATCGTACTATCCACCTCAGAATAACGGGATCGTTGACAACGATGGAGAGCCGCAAAACGGCGCTCCCTTCTTCCATCAGAACCAGTTTAGCCTTAAGGTTGATCATAATATTTCTGACCGGGACAGGCTGGCGGGGTCCTTGATCTACACGAAACGTCCACAGTTTCAAGTGGGCAGCGGCGGAGTAGGCAATGCCACGCAAGGGCCGTGGTCCTGGAACGGAAAAGACGACGAATTTGGCGGTCCGCTTTCACTGGCCCAATGGCACAATATTCCGGCTTGGGGAATCCGGTTGAGCGAGTCGCATAATTTCGCGTCCAACATCATCAATGTGGTGAGTGCCACGTACAATCGATTTTGGGTTGGCGATATCTCGACGCACACTGCCGGCAACTGGCAGTCGACGATTGGTTTTCCCAACATTAAGGACGCCGGGCAGTTTCCCGCGATCAATTACGGGAACTCCGTTAATGGCGTAGCGGAAGATAACATTGGTTATTCTGGCAACGGCTTTTACGATTCAAACACCATTGTTTATGACGACAAACTAGACTGGGTCAAGGGTCGCCACACGATCTCGTTCGGGGGAGAAATGCGCTTGTTTGAGATCAACAACGATGACGATGCGGGCGGTCTCAATTTCAATTTCTCCAACCTGACGACCGGCGCTCCACTCCAGCCTTATTCTCCCAAAGTTGGCTTCGGATTCGCCAGCTTCCTGCTGGGGGATGTCTATAGCGCGAGCGAACAAGGTCCCACAAACGAATACGGCAGACGTAGATCGGCATCCGTGTATGCCGCAGACAGTTTTAAGCTCAACAAACGGGTCACCTTGAATTATGGGCTCAATTGGAATTACTACAACGATCTGAAGGAAAAATACGGGCACTGGGCGAATTTCAATGTCTCGGAAATCAATCCGGTGCTGGGAATCCCAGGGAGCGTGGACTACCTGAAGAATGGCGGCCAGAGTTTTGAAGGCCCCGTCGATTGGAAGGAATTCGCTCCTCACATCGGCGCAGCCATTAAGGTGACTTCCAAGCTCGTTGTCCGGTCCGCCTACAGCATGTTCTACGTACCGATCGGCATCGACTCCTGGGGTGGCGTCCCTTACGGATTTGCTCCCGGATACTGGCCCCAAAACTTCATAAATCCTAACTCCGACTATTCGCCGATCTTTAACTGGGACACGGCAACCAATGGGTATCCGGGAACGTGGACCCAGGGGGTCTTCAGCCCCAATTACCTCACCGGTGGTATGGTTACGATCGACCCGCACGGACTCGAAAATGGCATCGTGAACGAATGGAACGCCGGCATCGAATACCAGCTCAGCACCAACACCCGGTTTTCGGTCAATTATCTGGCCAACCGCGGAACCCATCTTCACGACAGCGCAATGCAGGACAACCAGCCGAATCAGGCGACGTACTCGGCCCTTTTAAAGTCAGGCAACACCTTCAATCTAGTGACGGATGCGAGTTCCGCCGCTGCGGCGGGGGTTCCTTATCCCTATGCCGGATTCTCGGGTCCTGCCTGGGCGACCATCGCTCCTTTCCCGCAAATCAGCCAGGAATTGGGCACTTTGTATTACCTCAATACGCCGATGGGTAAATCGAGTTACGATTCGTTCCAGGTTGAACTGATCCAACGTTACTCTCACGGCATCACCGCGGACTATAGTTTTAACCTGGCTCGGTTTGCCACAAATACGACCAACAATAATTTCACCGACACCTACTCCTCTCCTATTCTCCAGAATACTGAAGATCTCAGTTACGCGGCAAACTACATCAAGCCGTACAACCAGGCTATCCTTAAGGGATATATTCAATGGGCTCTGCCATTCGGTAGAGGCCGGCAATTCCTGGGTAGCAGCGGGAAGGCGGTCAATGCTGCCGTGAGCAATTGGTCGCTAGGCAGCGTGATGTATTTCAGTACGGGTACACCCATGACCGTGGCTTCCAGCAACGGTTATCCGGGATATTATTCGGCGCAATATGCTAACGTCGCGACGGGTGCAAGCTTCCCCAAGCTGTTCCACAATAAGCTTGATCTCACCAACCCGGCTGATCCGAGCAATCAGTATTTCAGCCCCTCACTTTTCAGTGACCCCACCTACGGCACGTTCGGCAACGACGGGCCCTGGACGGTAGGACTGAATGGCTTTGGGACAGTTAACACCGATCTATCCATCATCAAAATAATCACGGTGCGCGAGCGGTGGAAGGTTCAGTTACGCGGCGAGTTCTATGACGTGATGAATCGCCATTATTGGAGCAACCCTAACACCAACATCGCCAGCCCCTATTTTGGTATGGTGCAGTCGGAACAGGGGATATCTCGTATCGGGCAAGTCGGACTTCGTCTCCAGTGGTAGATGTTTAACGGTTGTGTGGCGGTGCGCTTCGGCGCACCGCCCACTTCCTGGATGAATTGCGAACGCTGAGAACTTAACATCCTGTGCGAATTCTTCAGGTAGAGGCCTTCGGGCCTTGCACACCTTGTGATTGCTGGCTCTCACGCGCTGTAGAGCGTCCCCAATGAGCAGTCGATCCTCCGAATTTGGAGGATTACTTCAGGCAGCCAACCCTTAGTGCGCGCGAAGGATGTGGATATGCTCAAATCGGCGGTCATCGCTTTAAGCTGCCTTCCATTTCTCCTTCTGCCAATTGGCTCCGGGGGAGCTGACACTGCGCGCACGTCAGTCAGTTCATTAGAGCTCGGTTTTGATGTTCGGCCGGAAGGGCCGATTATCCGAACCTCAATCATTCGCAAATCGGAGGCTGGCGGAGCAGTAGTTACTGCTTCTCATAAGTCTCTCCGTGTGCAGTTTCCTGCCGGCGAAGAAAAACCACAGGCGCTGTTCTCTTTCCCACCGGTTGATCTATCCGACCGTAGAGGTGTGGCATGCGATATCAAGAACGTTGGTAGCGAGCCCGCCAGGGTTTACGGAGAACTCAACGCGAACATGTGGGTGGCGGGCTATGTTGTGGTTACGCCCGGCCAAACCGGCACCCTCTACATTTTCCTGCAACGCAAAAGCTTTAACCCTGCATCGGCAGAGGCCGCCTTCCAAGGTATGAACGGCATACCGGGAGGCCAGATGAAACTTTGGCCTGACGCCGAAATCGATCCGGCGCGAGTGACAAGCCTTGGGGTTTTCCTGGTTATTTCGCAGCGGCCGGCACAAATCGAGGTTAGCAATATCCGGCCATTTGGGTCCTCAAAGCCACCGAATGAAAAGGTGCTGGAGGGAAACTTCTTTCCCTTTATTGATCGTTATGGCCAGCTTAAGCAAAAAGAATGGCCTGGCAAAGTTCACGCTGATGAGGACCTTCACGCTGCCGTCTCCCAAGAAGCTTCTGAGCTGGCTGCGCATACCGGGCCGGAAGGACTGGACCAGTACGGTGGGTGGGCTGCCGGACCGAAGCTTCGAGCCACGGGCCACTTTCGCGTGGAGAAATATCAAGGGAAGTGGTGGCTAGTAGACCCCGAGGGGCGGCTCTTCTGGTCGAACGGTATCGACTGCGTAAGATTCAACATGCCTACCAAGATTGAGGGTCGCGAGCGCTACTTCGAAGCGCCTGCGCCTTCCGGCGACTTCCTCGCCCAGAACCTTGCGATCAAGTATGGCAATGAGTGGCGTCCGATGGTTATGGACCTTGTGGGCAGGAGATTTCGGAGTTGGGGAATCAACACCCTAGGTTCCTGGTCGGAAGAATCCGTGATGGACCAGCACAAACTGCCCTACACAGTGTTCTTCCACTCGGCCGGTGGCTTTGGCAAGAAGATCGAACCTGAATCCCCTGCGTGGTATGAAGGACTGCGCCGTGAATTCGCTGGTGCGAGCGAGCGTCTGAATAGCGATCCCTGGTGCATCGGCTTCTTCGTGGACAACGAGATCCACGCCAGCAAGGACCCCGCCTGGTGGGACGCCTACTACCACAACGTGAGTGCGCTGGCCAAGGAACTTCTGCCCAACAAACTCTATATGGGGAGCCGCTTGGATTTCCACGACTTCCCGAACTCTACCGCCGAGCGGATCGAGATCGCCCGGCTGGCGGCGAAGTACACAGACGTGGTGAGCTTCAATCAGTACCGCTTTTCGCTGGATGAATTCCATTGGCCGGGGGGAATCGATCGGCCGGTGATCGTCGGCGAATTCCACTTCGGCGCCCTCGATCGTGGCCCGCTTCATACCGGTTTGCGCATGGTCGTGAACCAGGACCAGCGCGCCGATGCGTACCGCCACTTCGTGACGAGCGCGCTCCTGAATCCGGTGGTCGTTGGGGCGCATTGGTTCGAATTGTATGACGAGCCGACCACCGGCCGCGGCGACGGCGAGAACTACCAGATCGGCTTCCTTGACATCTGCGATCAGCCGTATGCGGAGACAATTGCCGCCAGCCGTGAGGTGGGGTACCACCTCTACGAAATTCGCACGGGCGGCAAGTGACACGATCGTGGATACGGTGCAATTGCCCACGAATCGGCGATGTACCTGGCTATCGGGAAGGAGAATGTCGTGAACCGAAACTGCGACAAATTGGCGTTGAAATTGTGGTTGGGCTTTCTGCTTGTTGTGCTGATTCCTACCGGCATCATTTTTGGACAGAACGACGTTGCAAACGGGAAAATTGTCGCTTCCTTTGAGTCTCAGGAAGATCTTCAGAAGCTCAAGCTGACCAATGTTCGCGTGTCCCTGACCAGCGAGCACGTGACGGAGGGCAAAAGCGCTCTGGCAGTGGAATTCACCCGCCCGGGGAATGCCTCCATCGACCTTTTGTCCGGAGCGCCACCGTGGGATTGGCAGGCCTTCGGGGCCATCGCGGTTGACGTGGCCAATACGTCCGACAAAGAAATCACGGCTGGAATCCAACTGCGTGATGCGGCCCCTAACGGCCCCTTGGCCAACTTTGTGGGTGGCCACGGCAACGTCGCCCCTCACGATTCCGTCACCTACTACTATCCCATCGGACCAAGTTCCTCGCTCGAGCACGGTATGCGCGGCGGACCTCCGATGGTTTCGGGAATCACTCCGGTCAGTGACATTCCGGGTTCAAACCGGCGGCTCGATTCGGGGCACATCGTCGCCCTCAAGCTTTCGTTCACTTATCCCGCGGGCGTGAAGAGCGTCATCATCGACAACGTGCGACTGCTGCCGCCGTTCAACTATGAGGGCATCGTGGACGCGTATGGCCAATACACACGAGCGGACTGGCGCGGCAAGGTTCATGACGATCAGGGCCTTCTGGCGCAGAAGCAGCAGGAAGAGGAAGAGATCAAGACCCATCCGAGCATTTCGGATCGCGACGAGTATGGAGGCTGGGCTTCTGGTCCGAAAGTTGCCACCACCGGCTTCTTCGGCACGGTGAAACGCGACGGGAAATGGTGGCTGGTGGACCCCGCAGGTCGTCTTTTCTTTTCCTCGGGAATTGATGTGATCGATGCTCGCCAGGACGGCGATGCCTTCACTTTTGTGGAGGGCCGCAAGTCGATGTTCACTTGGCTGCCCGCCAATGACGATCCGCTGAGCAAGTACTACGGCCACGAGGACCGCGTCGTTTACGGACCCCTCAAGAAGGGGCAAACCTACAGCTTCTATTTGGCGAATCTCCAAAGGAAATATGGCCCAGACTGGCTGCAAGCGTGGCGGGCCTCGTCTCTTGACCGGCTGCGTGCTTGGGGCATCAACACTATCGGTAACTGGTCTGACCCCGCGCTCTACGCCTACAAGAAGGTGCCCTATACGGCAACCATCGAGATTCGGGGCAACTACGCGCACGTGGCCAGCGGGCTCGATTACTGGGGCAAGATGCACGATCCCTTCGACCCGGCGTTTGCCAAGGCCGTCGATGCCAGTGTCCGGCAGGGCAGCGAAAAGTTCCGCGATGACCCCTGGTGCATCGGCTATTTCATTGACAATGAGATTTCCTGGGGTGGCGGCAACGGGTCTGACAAGGAGCATTTCGGCTTGGTGTATGGCACGCTCTCCGGCGGGCAGAATTCGCCCGCCAAGAAGGCTTTTGTTGAGCAACTGAAGTCGCGCTACTCGACGATCGATCAACTGAACAAGGCCTGGGGCACGACCTTCGCCTCCTGGCAAGCCTTGCTCGAGCAGCCTTTTCACGCGCCCTCTACGCTTGCGGCGCCGATGAAGGACGACTTCAGCAAGTTTCTGACGGCGTTTGCGGACCAGTACTTCAAGACGGTCCATGATGCACTGAGGAAGAACGATACCCATCACCTCTATCTTGGTTGCCGCTTTGCCTGGAAAACCCCGGAAGCGGTGAATGCTGCGGCGCGTTACGCCGACGTGGTGAGCTTCAACATTTACCGCTCGCATGTGGACCCGGCTGAATGGGGCTTTACCACTTCCCTGAACAAGCCTTGCATCATCGGGGAATTTCACTTTGGAGCGGTAGATCGCGGCATGTTTCACACCGGCCTGGTGACAACGCCCAATCAGCAGGCACGCGCCGCGATGTACAAGCAGTACCTCGAGAGCGTTGAAGACAATCCGGCTTTCGTAGGATGCCACTGGTTTCAATACTACGATGAGCCGCTAACCGGCAGGTCTGGGGACGGGGAAAACTACAACATCGGTTTCGTTTCGGTCACTGACACGCCCTACCCCGAAATGGTGGAAGCCGCCAAAGCTGTCCAATCCGAACTCTATTCGCGGCGCGGTGGAAAGTAGGGAGCCGGGAAAGGAGGATTTTGGTGAGCCACCTGTGGAGCAAATTGGTGTTGCGATTTCTGCTGGGCTCTCTTGTTGTGCTATTGATTCCTGCCGGCATCATCGATGGACAAAACGTTCCAACGAAGGGACAGACGGTAAATTCCTTTGAGTCTCAGGAAGATGTTCAGAAGCTCACGCTGACAAACGTTCGCGTGTCACTTACCAGCGAACACGTGACGGAGGGAAAAAGCGCTCTCGAAGTTGAATTCACCCATCCAGGGGCGGCCTCGATTGACCTTTTGTCCGGAACGTCACCTTGGGATTGGAGCGCCTTCGGCGCCATCGCGTTCGACGTGACCAACCCGGCCGATAAGGAAATCGGGGTAGAAATTCAATTGAGCGACTCCGGTCCCGACGCTGGTCCTACTCATCAGGTGAGTGGCCACGGCAACGTAGAGCCGCACGATAACGTCACCTACTACTATCCGATGGGAGACAGCTCGCCGCTTGAGCACGGCATGCGGGGTGGACCTCCCATGCTTCCGGGAATGACCTCGATCAGTCACATTCTGGCTTCGAATCCCCGGCTCGATGAGCGGCATATCACTGCTTTCAAACTCTCGTTCCAATATCCCGCGGGCGTGAAGAGCGTCATCATCGACAATGTGCGGTTGCTGCCGCCTTTCAATTACGCGGGCATCGTGGATCGGTTTGGCCAATACACGCGTGCGGATTGGCCGGGCAAGGTTCATGACGATCGGGGTCTCCTGGCGCAGAAGCAGCAGGAAGAGG
>JBKQVI010000320.1:0-9050 GCA_052139985.1 Terriglobia bacterium | reverse complement strand
AGGCACTACCGCACCGGAAGATTGCTGTAGTCACGCGCAAAAAACTGCCCGAGCGCCGCAAACCTCGTTAGCATGCAGCAACTTGCACGTAAAATGTCACTCCGACTCCATGGTGAACACCCGCTGGAAGTGGCGCTCGTTCACTGAACCTCCCGCCGCATGAGAAGTTGTGAAATAATATGCAACGCGTCGCAGTACGGCGGGGTAGCGCAGACCTGTTTGGTAGGTCCGCGGCTCATCCCCGATAGGCGAGGAAAGGCCGCGGACCTACAAAACAGGTCCGCGCTACAACTGCCCCCGGCGCCCAGGGCGGGCCCCCCTGCCCCTCCTGGAGCGAAAGATCATCGTGCTCATCATTGCTATCAGACGCTCCCTTGGAGGTTCCGCGCGGTCGGCTAGCCGCCCGGCTTGGTTGCAATCCGCGGCTCTTGGCCTCCTCCTTGCCCTGGGGCTTCTTGCCCCGCCGCCCGCAAACTGCCAAACCGTGGTAGAACAAGAGGCTACGCATTTCCGCGCGGGACAGGCGGCTCTAAAGCAGGGGGACCTCACTCAGGCCGCGAAAGAATTCAAGAAAGTGCTGGACCTCGATCCCAGCTTGTTCCAGGCGCGCGTCAACCTGGGCCTGGTTTATCACGCCCTCGGCGAATTCGAGCTGGCAGCGAACAATTTGTCGATCGCCCTCCGTCAAAGCTCCGACCTGCCTGGGCCCACCGTGATCCTGGGGATCGACTACCTGAAACTAGGCCAGACGGAAAGAGCCATCCCTGTCCTCCAAAAGGGTTTGCGCTTGGATTCCTCCAACTTAGAAGGGCGCCGGGCGCTGGCCAGGTGCTACTTGGCGCGGGGGGATTTCCGCCAAACTGCGGATGAATACCGGCGACTGGCCAGCCTGAATCCGGACAGGGCGGAAGCTTGGTTTGAGCTGGGCCACGATTACTTGAATCTATCCGCCCCTCTGGCGTTTCGACGATCCCACTCGTATCTTGACTCGGCTTGGGGCCATCGTTTTCTCGGGGATAACCTGCTGCAACGTAACCGCTGGCGAGACGCAGCGCAAGAATACCAGCAGGCGCTCGCTCTCGATCCGGGAGAGGCCGGCCTGCACGTTTCGTTGGGCCAAGCCTATTTGCAGGCGGGAAAGCTCGATCAGGCCGAAGCGGAGTTTCACCAGGAGCTCCAGCGCGATCCCCACAGCGAACTGGCCTGGCTGGGCCTCGGGGAAACGCGGCTGGTGAAGGGTCAAGCCACGGCGGCCCTGGCGGCGGTGGGCAAAGCGTGGGATATCTCTCCTGAGTTGTTGGCGCTACCGCGAAGATTCCCCACCGTTGAACTTTCTCCTGACGCCGCCCAGACCCTGGTGGGAGATCTCCAAGCTTCGCCGGAAGGCGCTGCCAAGGATTTTCTCCTAGCAGGTCTCTACACTCCGGCGGGCGATTCCGCGCGGGCGGACGAGCGATGGAAAGCCTTCCAATCAGACTTTTTGTCGTGGCAACAGACCGGAGGTGCAGGCGGTGCTGTGGTCACGAATGGCGGGCAATGTCACTCTATCCACGATGCTGAATGCGCTCGCTGGCTGGAATCGCGGAAGCAAATTTCTCGCGCGGAGACCCTGCTGCTGGGAAAGACCCAGTACACGTTGCAGCAGTACGCCGACGCGGCGGACACCTTGGCGAAGCTGTTGGCCCTTGACGAGGGGAACATGGAGGCGACCTACTGGCTGGCGCTGACCTACCAAGCGCTGGGCGCCGAGTGTTATGACCAATTGCAGGAGTTGTTTCCGGATTCCTGGCGCACGCACCAGTTGCGCGCGGAGGGCTACAATCTGCGTGACGACGCGAACGATGCCATCCAGGAATATCAACACGCCTTGCAACTGCGTCCCGACGCGGCGGAGCTTCATGAGGCCCTGGGCGAACTGCTTCTGAAAAAGATATCCTACGGCGAGGCGCAGGCGGAACTAGAAACAAGCCTGGGGCTTGATCCCTCGCGCGCCCGCACTCTGTACCTGCTGGGGCGCTTGTACATGCAAAAGCATGAAAACGAAGAGGCTGTCCCCTACCTGCAGAAGGCGCTTCGCTATCAACCGGGAATGCAGGAAGCATGCAGCTTGCTGGGGACCGACTATGTGCGCCTGGGTCAGGATGCCAAGGCCATCCCTGAGCTGGAAAAGGCAGCCGCTACAGATTTCTACGGCGACGTTCATTACCAGATGTATGTGGCCTACCGCAAGCTCGGCAAGACGCAGCTTGCCGCGCAAGCCCTGGCGCGCTCGCAAGAACTGCGGCGCGACTCGGCGGCGGAACACCAAGCCATGGTCAGCGGGGTGGAAAAGGTGGAATAGCGTTTTTGACATTGCGGTAACCCGAGGGTGTGCTTTTTCCCACCGGCGTCAGTCTCCACCCTTGAAGGGGGCGTCGAAACCAGCGGCAGAGCGACGTGGTCAATTGCCTCGGCTCGCGGCGGTTTCTGGCAGGAAATCCCCAAAAAACCGCCCGAGATCCTGGAGAATTCATGATAAGGTAACGGTGACTGAAGCAGGCACAAAAGGCTAGATGCTGAGCGCCGAACCTGCTCTGCATATCATATTTCGAACCCAGGCCAATCCCTGGTTTCTTGGAGGCAATGATCTTGGCGAAAAAACACGTAGCATGGCTAATGCTGACATGTGGCGCGGCGTTGGCATCCATCACAATGGTCCTCGCGCAAACTGGAGACTCGACACCCGCCTATCTCGATCCGAAGCGGCCGATCGAGGAGCGCGTTGACGACTTGATGAGCCGAATGACACTCAAGGAGAAAGTCGGGCAACTCAATCTGCCCTGTGTATACGTTGATGAACTGGGAAAGGATATTCCCTCGAAGACGGCGGCGTGCAGGAAATTCACCGCGGGCACGTATACTCAGGAAATCGGCCCGGCTTGCGGCTTCTTTACCCTTGCCAATGAGATTCTTCATGAAGGCGCGCGCCAGCAAGCGGAGTACTTTAACGAACTGCAGAAGATTGCGCTTACCCAGACACGCTTGAAGGTACCGGTGATGCAAGATGAGGAAGGGACGCACGGCGTCATGTTTCCGGGGGGAACGGTCTTCCCCGAGGGCCTGGCCGTGGGAAGTTCCTTCGACCTGGATCTGGTCAAGGCAATCTACTCTGCGGCAGCAGCGGAAGCGAGGTCGGTCGGCGTCCACATGCTTTCCACGCTGGTCATGGAGACGCTTCGTGATCCGCGGATGGGCCGAAACGAAGAGGCTTACACCGAGGATCCCTACCTTTATATGCGCATCGGCGAGGCCATCGTGCGGGGGACGCAGGGTTACGACATCTCTGCCCCGGACAAGGTCATCGCGGTGCTGACGGATTTTCCGACACAGAGCGAGCCCGCCAGTGGCCTGGAACGTGGAGCCATCGAAGTGTCGGACCGTTCCTTGCGCGAGAATTTCATGCCTCCCTGGATCGGTGCAATCACCAAGGCCGGAGGCTTAGGTGTGATGGCGGGTTACCCGGAAGTTGAGGACGTGCCATCGCACGCCTCGGAAAAGTGGATGAACGACGTCCTGCGGCAGGAAATTGGTTTCAAAGGCGTCGTCGAGAGTGAAGGCGGCGGCTTTTCGACCTTGCAATATGAAGACATCGTTCCTACCCAAAAGGAAGCCGGACTTCTGGCACTGCGGGCCGGGGTCGATCTAAACATCACGTACGAGCCTGCCTACATGGGGCCCTTGGTCGAAAGCGTGGAAGAGGGGCGCGTGCCCATGGCGCTGGTCGATCGGGCCTTGCGCAGGGTTCTGGAATTGAAGTTCCGGCTCGGACTATTTGAAAACCCCTACGTCAATGTGGACCATGCCGTTCAGGTCGTGCACTCGCAGGCGAATCAAGACCTGGCGTTGCGCGCCGGCCACGAAGGGATCGTATTGCTGAAGAATGACAAGAACGTGCTGCCCCTTAAGAAGGATTTGAAGTCGGTGGCGGTGATCGGTCCCAACGCCGACGACGTGATGAATCAACTTGGTGATTATTCGCCGAAAAAGGTTTTGCAACACGTGACGACCGTGATCGAGGGAATCAAGGCCGCGGTTTCACCCCAAACCAAAGTCACCCACGTGCGCGGTTGCGAAAATACCGGCACGGATAAGAGCGGATTTGCCGACGCAGTGAGGGCCGCCAAGAACGCCGAGGTTGCCATTGTGGTGGTGGGAGAAAGACAACACGAAACCAACGGGGCCGATACCCACGGCCAGCCCACCGACGGCGAAGGGCACGACGTGGCCAATCTGGACCTGTCCGGAGTGCAGGAGGACCTGATTCAGGCGATTTACGCGACCGGGACTCCTACGGTGGTGGTGCTCATCAACGGCCGACCGATCTCAACTCGCTGGACTTCTGAGCACGTGCCTGCGCTCGTCGAGGCGTGGGAACCCGGCGAGCGGGGCGGGGAAGCGGTGGCGGACGTGCTCTTCGGAAACTACAATCCCACCGGGCGCCTAGCCATTTCCGTGCCACGGCACTCGGGCCAACTGCCGGTTTACTACAACTACAAACCCTCAAAGGCCTTTTGGACCAACCAAGGCTGGTCGGGCCACCAGGGGTATGTCGATATGCCCGGCACGCCGCTCTACCCCTTCGGATACGGACTGAGCTATACCAAGTTTGAGTATAGCAATCTTCATGTTGAACCACAGGAAACTCATCCGGGTGGCGAGGCGCGCGTGACCGTGGACGTGAAGAACACGGGCGACCGCGCGGGGGTGGAAACCGTGCAGCTCTACATTCATGAGAAATACGCCCCGGTTTCAACTCCGGTCAAGCAGTTGCGCGGATTTGAACGGGTCGCGCTCGATCCCGGGGAAACGAAAACCGTATCGTTGAAATTAACCCCGGAAGATCTGCAGTTGCTCGATATCGACATGCGCTGGCGAGTGGTGCCGGGCGATTTTGAGATCATGGTAGGGAAGTCGTCTGCGGAAATTCCCTTGCAGGGAATTCTGAGGGTGACTCCGTAGCGAGGTACATAAAGCGTTGAGGGTGTAGTGAGCGCTGCTAACGGTTATGTATTCCGCTTCGCGCACGTTTCCGTATGCACGTTCGCGAAGCGCTTTGGACTGCGGTAGCAGCAGCTACCGCTTTCCTTCTTGTGCCCCTTGCACCCTTGCCGAATGAACCGAAGTGCGGAAGGCGGTAGCTGCTGCTACCGCACTCCAGAGCGGATTTCGCCCGCAAGCAGAGTTATCAGGATTTCTCGGGTCGGAGGCAAACGGACGGGCCGTTTCCGATTATTTCCGTGCCGCGCGTCGCGGCAATTTCCCATGGGAGGGTTTGCTATGCCAACAAAATCACTCATTCAGAAATGCACATTCGTCAAACTGGTAATGGGCCTGCTTTTGCTTTCGCTATCCGCCCTTGGCGCGGACGTTCCCAGGAAGAGCACCTCCGATCAGCCGCCGCGCAAAGTCATCATCGGCACGGTTATGCAACCGTTCTGGGGTAAGCATCCGGGCTTGCAAAAGCGGCTGGAGCAACTGACGACGATTGTGGACCGCATGCAGGCCGAGTCTGAGACGAAGTACGGCCGCGGCCTGGACCTGGCGGTGCTGCCGGAGACGGCGCTTACCGGCGAAGGCGATCCGGCCGGACCCGCGGACGATTGGGCGTATCCGGTGGAAGGTGCGGTGAACGATACTTTCGCTCGCGAGGCACGCAAAATCCATGCCTACATCGTCGTGCCGACCTATCTGCTGGAAGACCGGGCCACGAAGCGATGCAGCAACGCCGCGATCCTGTTCGATCGGAAAGGTGAAGTTGCGGGCATCTATCGCAAGGTGCAGTTGGTGGTTAATACTAATACCGGCGCTATGGAACATGGCGCAGTGCCCGGCAAAAAGGAACCCGTCTTCCAGTGTGACTTCGGCAAGGTGGGGATACAGATTTGTTATGATATGGAATTCGATTACGGCTGGAAGGAACTGGCCCGCCAAGGCGTCGAGATCATTGCCTGGCCAACCCAATCACCGCAGACTTCCCAGCCTGCCGCGCGTGCCAAACAAAACCACTGCTACATCGTCTCCAGCACCTGGAGGAATAACGCTTCCATCTTCGAACCCACGGGCAAGATTGTCTCCCAAGTGAAGTGGCCCGCGAGCGAGAAAACCGTCGAGGCCGGCAACTTGGTCGCCCCGGAAGACAACATTCTCGTGCAGGAAATCGACCTGAGCTACGCCATCCTCCCCTGGAGTTCGGCGCTAAAGAACGGGGAAGGCCTCAAGGCGAAGTATGGCGATAAAATGGGCTACCGCTACTACGAGGATGAGGATTGCGGCATGTTCTGGTCAAACGATCCCCACATGACAATCCATCAGATGGTGCAGAGCCTGGGTCTGATGGAGCAACAAGAGGAGTACCAGCGCGTCGAGGCGATCTATCACAAGGACGGCGTGCCGGGGTATTGATCGGACTTTCACCACTGCCGTTTTTCGATCCGCGGCCGTTCCGCGCGGCCCATCGATTTGACCTCAATGGCTTCGTGTTTGAGTCCACGCAGCTCCTCGATATTTGCGCACACTTTTAACACGGCGTCGGCGATGTCGTCGGTATCCTTTTTCGAGCCGAGAAAGATGTGGTGGGGAAGCCAAACGGCCTCTTCATACGCGGCGCTCTCGGAGACAGGGCAGTTGAAGCTGGTCTTCAAATCGAGCGGCTTCTCGCGGCCCCAACTAAGCGCCGGCCAATCGCTCGGGTCAAGAGGGAACAGCGCGCTCTTGTAAACGGGTTCGTAGAAAAGCCCATCGCAAGGAATCCCTTCCATTTGGAGAGCACCGAGAACCGACGCGCGGGGAATCCCTCCGAAGTGTTCGGGCAAATACTTAAAGACGAATTGGTACGCGGCGACGCGAGTCTGCCGCTTGTCATGCTTGAGGAACGCGAGGCCAGGCGTCCCGCGCAGGCGCTTCTCGAAGTGGTCCATGTTGGCCTGGCGGATTTTGGCTTGCTTGGGCAGGCGTGCAAGTTGGGCGTCCAGGATCACGGCCTGGAGTTCCGTGATGCGGTAATTGAAGCCGATCAGGCGATTCTGGTATTGATCGGTGGCGCTGGCTCGGCCGCAGTTCGTATAGGATTGCGCGTGTTCGTAGAATTCCAGGTTGCTGGTAATGATGCCGCCGCCTTCTCCGGATGTCATCAACTTGCTTGACTGAAAGCTGAAGCATCCCACGTCGCCTGTCGCCCCTGCGCCCTTGCTGCGCCACTTGCCGCCATGAGCGTGCGCGCAGTCCTCAATCACCACCAGGTTGTGGGCCTTCGCGATGCGGCCGATTTCGTCGAGGTCGGCAAAGCGCATGGCGAGGTGAACGGGCAGGATGGCTCGCGTCTTGGGCGTGATGGCCGCTTCGATCAGCTTCGCATCCAGGCAGTACGTATCGGGATCGACGTCCACAAAAACCGGCACGGCATTCAGCAGCAGCACCGGCCCCACCGTTCCCTCCCACGTATAGGCAGGCACGATGACTTCGTCACCGGGCTTGATGCCCGCAGCTTTCAGGGCGATCTCGATGGCTATGGTTCCGTTCGCGACGGCCAAGCCATATTTTGCGCCATGAAAGCGCGCGAATTTCTGCGCGAAGGCGTCCGCGATCTTGTTGGGGAAGGGATAGCCGCCCCAGTTGCGGCTGGCGAGCACTTTCTGCAACCCGCGCGCTTCGTCCTGCGTATAGGCCGGCCACGCGGTAAATGGTTTCTTGCGGACCGGTTTGCCACCTGTAATCGCCAGTTTTCCCATTTAAACCCCTCCTTGGGGAGACAATTTAGATCTTGCCGTTCACGCTCCCTCGTACGCTTCCTTTAACAGCGGTTTCAGCGCTTCAAGATCGCGTTCGGCGGCGGCCATCACGGCTTCATCCTTGTCTCGTGACAGCGCGATTCCCTGATCGTCGGACACGCCGGGAATCTGGTACTCAATGTGAAGCGAAATCGGGCCGTGAAAACCGCCTTGCGCCGCGGTCTTGAGGAACACCTTAAAGTTACACATCCCTTCGCCCAAGGGACAAACGGCTTCCTGCCAACCTTCCGCCTCGGTTTTATGCCAGTAGAAATCCTTCACCGCCATCATCTTCATCCGCGGCATGACCAGATTTTCATTGATTCTCCAACCTTGGGCGCCACCTTCAGCGGCAGCGTTTTCAATATCGTAGTAATAACCCACGACCTTTGGGTCCAGGCTATCGATGACAGGAGCTACGTCCCAAACCTGCCCCCCAATGTACCCGGCGTGATTGTGAAACCCCAACTGGACTCCGTACTTCTCCGCGACCTTCGCTAATCCGCGGAATTCGTTGCCGGCCTCGTCGCGTTCTTTGCGAACATTCACGAACTTGTAGTGGTAGTACCCCGGCTTAATAAAAGGAATGGAGAGCTTGGCGGCGGTGCTGAAAATAGGCGCCGCGGTAGGGTCGTCGCCACGAACCAATTCCGTAGTTAGCATCGGCACTTCCAAGCCTTCGGCGCGGATGGCCGCCACGGCCTTGGGGAGATCTTCCGCCGCGCGTTCCGGCATCACGTGTCCTTCGCTCCGAACCGTCAGGTCGATTCCCCCGAAGCCTGCGCGCTTGGCGCTTTGGGCCAGCTCTTTCCAATTCAGTTGTGGAACCGGTTTCGAGAAGAGGCAGATGGTGCCTCGAAAGGGTACCGGAACAGACGGGCGAGCCGCCGAACTCGCGGAGAGAACTGCCGGCCCCGCCAATGTGGCAGCGGACGACACTTGCAGAAACTTGCGCCTGGAGAGTTGGTTTTCCATACCTTGTTCAATTCCTCCGCATAAGTCGATCCCTCGGACGTAGCGTGGGCGTCTCGCCCGCAGTGGCGTGGGCATCCTGCCCGCGCCTTGTTGTAGGGCGGGAGCGGGACGCTCCCGTGACAGCGGGCGGGACGCCCACGCTACGACTCGTGGCATGGCCATCTTGGCCATGTCCTGACACGGGCACGATGCCCGTGGTACATCCGTTTCTTCACACCGCGCCGATGCCGAGACCATTCAAGTGCGAAGTATCCATGGTGCCGTCGGTGA
>JBKQVI010000319.1:0-47191 GCA_052139985.1 Terriglobia bacterium | reverse complement strand
AGATCCCCTCGGAGGTCATGAAACCCGTGAGAACTTGGCACGACCTCTCTCCATAGTGACGGAATGAAATCGCAACCTATTGTAAATACAACATCTCATCCCACCAGATGTGGAAGTTGGGCTAATGTGCCATCTTGACGTGATTTTACAGATACTTACGCTCCTGGTGGTTTTCACTTATACAATCTTTACATACCGCCTCCTCTCTTTGCAGACTCGCCAGGGTTTCGAGAGCAAGTTCTTCCAGCTTTAGCGCTTCCATCACGATATCGTTAACGCCATTGAAGTAAAACCGGCTCCCGGTGGTCCAGCCTCACACCCTGGGCTGAGTTCCTCAGGGTGTCCCGCATTCAAGGTGCTCTACGGCAGACTTGTCGACCGCTACGGGGTAACTTACAAAGACAATCCCCACGCGGGTGGCGCAGACATTGCCTTTTATGTCTGTCTGCTCGCTACGAGGCATGCAGGTAGCGCGAGGTTGGCGCGGTTCCTATCGGATGGCGCGGAGGGCGGCTTCGGGTTCGCGGCTGATGATCGTTAGCAAAATGCGGGCTGCGCCAGTGGGTTCACGTTCACCGTTTTTCCACTTACGTAACGTTGCCGGACTCAGGCCAAAGGTGCGGGCGAGGGGCTTGGCGGCTGAGTCCGAGTTTCTTGCGGGCTGTTTTGGTATCCGCCGGTTTCGCGGCAACGCGAACGACTCGCGCGGCGGCAGACTTATCGCCCCGGGTGTGCGCGAGCGCTTCCTCCAGACCCTGCATGATTCCCTCAAAAGCTCGTTTGCTCATATTTTCGTCCTTCCAACGGGCGTCTGCATCTTGAGATTGTGCCCCATTGGGGCCAATTCGTCAATCACGCATGGGTTCGGCAGAGTACCTGGAGAATGTCCTCTCGCACATATTACGGCCTGACCATGGTGGGGTCCGACGCCCCAGCCATCGTGACGGTTCGTCCGGTTTGCCAACAAGTCTCATAGCCCATTTCCCACGGGTAGGAAACTGCGGGCCGGAATTGCAAAATCTCTTCCTGCCCGTAGGAAATTGGCCGAGTCTCCTGTTGACAACATATCTTGCTTCCGCGCGAGTTTCACTGACGCTTTCTTTCGCGAGATCAAAATGACTTTCATAATTATATTGACTGCTACCGCAGGGAGGTTACACCGCGGGAGTAGATGCGTGGGCAGTCGCCCAAGCCAAGGCGAAATTTAGCGAAGTCATTGACAAGGCGCGATCCCTGGGGCCGCAGACCATTACCCGGAACGGACGCAGGGCCGTCGTGGTCGTTGCCGCGGACGAATGGGAGCCCAAGACCCGGCGCAAGGGGAACTTGGCTGGGTTCTTTGCGTCGTCGCCCCTGCGGCGGTACGGATTGAAGATTGGCCGCCTGCAAGGCGGCGTTCGCAAGGCTGGATCATGAGTTTTCTGGCCGATACCAGCGTCGTCTCAGATTGACCCTGGTAACCCGCAACACAGCACACTTTCATTCGATTTTGAAGGCCCTTCTGAATCCCTGGACGTAGAGCGGATGACGCAGTGTTTCCCGGTTCTGGAGACTTCGCCCTGTGAAAAGATCCCGGGAGGAGCAAAGGCATCTCGCGCAGAGCCGCCAAGGCGCAGAGGCGGAAAAGAAACTAAAGGAGCTATTTGTTTTGACTCCCTGCGTCTCGGCGTCTCTGCGCGAGCTTGTCGATTTTTTCGCACCTTCGTCGGGGCCGGTAACCTTCGGGGTTGGTATTCTGATCCGTAGGTTTCGCCTACGGCTTATGAGAGTTCAATCTTGTCCAAAATACGCGGTTTGCATCGTGCATTGACCCGGGGCTTCGCCCCTTGCTCTGCGAAAAGGCTCTGCCTTTTCGTGGAAGTAGGTCTCCCGTAAATGTTATTCGTGCCGCCCGAAAGGCTGAGCCTTTCGGGCGGCGCGAACAAAAAGTAGGTGCTGGCGATGGGCCGAAAAGGCGGAGCCTTTTCGCAGAGCAAGGGGCGAAGCCCCAATTAATGCCTCGATTGCTCGCTTTTCTCCTCAGAGGAATAACCAGACATGGACCGGCTGTGATATTCTCGCTCGCTGCCTATTTTTGCCGAAGACGCCGGAAGAGCGCTTGACTCCGCTTCATCGTTCGTGACGACCGGAGCGTTCTCAGATTTACGGCGCGGCGGCGATCCCTGGACGAGGAGGAACCTGGATCATCATGAAATTACACCACGTCATCGAAGCGCAACAATTCAATCCGGAGGTACTTCGTCAACTCTTCGATACTGCCTTCGAAATGGAACACGTCGTGGCCCATGGGGGCACAATGGAGTTTCAGAAACGCATCATGGCCACGCTCTTCTATGAACCCTCCACCCGCACGCGCTTCTCGTTTGAGACAGCCATGCACCGGCTGGGCGGGCGCGTACTCTCTACGGAAAACGCCGCCGAGTTCTCCTCCGTCGCCAAGGGAGAGACCCTGGAAGATACGGTCCAGATCCTCAATGGCTACGCGGACGTGATTGTGATTCGCCATTATGAAGTCGGCGCGGCGAAGCGGGCGGCGGCCGTCTCACAGGCCCCAGTCATCAACGCTGGTGACGGTGCGGGACAGCATCCCACTCAGGCCCTGCTTGACCTTTATACCATTCGCAAGGAAATTGGAGCGATCAATGGCCTGAAGATCGCCATGGTGGGAGACTTGGCCCAGGGCCGCACGGTGCGATCGCTCACATACTTGCTTAGCAAATATCAGGATATCAAAATCTACTTTGTCGCGCCGTTGCTGCTGAAGATGAAAGAGGACATCCTCGAACACCTGCGCGAACGCAATATCTGGTACGTGGAAGAGACCGACCTCGACAAAGTTCTGCCGGAAGTCGATGTGGTGTACCAGACACGCATTCAGAAAGAACGCTTCGGCGACCGCATTGCCGATTACGAGAAATGCCGCGGTGTGTACGTCATCAACCGCCATACACTGGGTTTGATGAAGCCGAAGTCCATCGTCATGCATCCTCTGCCCCGGCTGGATGAAATCAGCATGGAAGTCGACAGCGATCCCCGAGCCGCTTATTTCCGCCAGGCTCAAAACGGCTTGTACGTCCGCATGGCGCTGCTGTCGATGGTCTTCTCGTAGCCGCGAAAACGCGTAAGGTGATAGTGTGGTATTACTCTCCGTTGCTGCAAACGCAGTGGGCGCTTCCGGGTGGTGGGTTTACACCACGGGAACTTGGCTGGATTGCTATACCTTCCTGATCGGCACTGCTTACCCCATTACGTTGTTAAATCACACAAAATTAGGCGTCTACGTCGCGCTCCTGCCGTCCTGATAGAGGTGTGACGGTAAGCCCACCTACGGAGAAATGATCCTTTTCTCATAATAATTCGCCCAATCCTTCTAGCCACGCGGTACCGCTAGGGTATCCTTTAGCGCATGGGACTGAGAGCATCCACAGGACAAGTGCGTTCGTCCCCTTGTGCGTTAGTGCCGAAGGTAGAATCGAACACTGACTCATGTCAGATTCCCGGTGTCAGATTTTGGAAGACCAGTGAGGTCCGGCTAATGAGCAAACGAATCGTATTGGTTTTAGGGTTCCTGTTCCTGTTGAACGGGTCTGTTTGGGCGCAGGATACGGCAAGCATCGTGGGGACGATAACAGACACCTCGGGCGCTGTTATCCCGAATGCGAAAGTAGTGGTCTCCAATCCTGAGAGAGGCTTCACTCGCGATCTGGTCAGTAGTTCGGCAGGGGAATATACAGCAGCGAGAATTCCCATCGGCAACTACGTCGTGACAGTGGAGGTTAAAGGTTTCCAGAAGCTTGTACACACCGGCATCGCGCTGGCGGTTGGCCAGACTCTCCGCGTCGACCTACAACTCCCCGTTGGCCAGATGACGCAGGAAGTTACTGTCAGCGGGAACATCGCCAAGGTCGAGACTGAGAACTCCACGGTTTCCGACGTGGTAACTTCCAAGCAGATCGAAAATCTGAACCTCAACGGCGTTAACGCCTTCTCCCTGGAGACGCTGGTACCGGGGACGGTGGAAGACAATGGCAACGACACGAAGCACCTCGGTAGCGCCGGCAATGCCCCCTCCATTTCCTTTAACGGCAACCGCATGGAATACAGCAACCTGGAAGTCGACGGCGGCAACAACAACGACGAGGGAGCGAGCGCCAACGGCGGGGTCACTACCCCAATGCTCGAATCCATCGCGGAATTTCGCATTAGCACCTCCAATTACGGTGCGGACATCGGGCAGCACTCGGGCGCCATCATCGAAATCGCTACCAAAGGCGGGACGAAGGATTTCCACGGCAGCGCATACGAGTACGTGCGCAACGACGTGATGGATGCCAACGACTGGTTCATCAATCAAACCATTGCTCCTCCCAACGGCGAGGCGCCGAAGACCCCGTTGAAGTGGAACATCTTCGGGTACACGCTAGGCGGGCCGTTTTATATCCCGGGCCATTACAACACGGATAAGAGCAAGACGTTTTTCTTCTGGTCGGAGGGGTGGGCTCGTTATCGTGAAGGAAATGTCATCAGCGCCAACGTCCCCACGATGCGCATGCGACAAGGCGACTTCACCGAGTGCGACCCCAATTCCCCTAACGCCAATCAAATCGTCATCAGCCAAGGGTGCGTGGTGCCGACGGTGAACGGCCTGCCGACCGATACGATTTCTTCCATCAACCCGAACGCTGCCGCCCTGCTGAATGGATTCATTCCGCTTCCGAACAACGGCATCGACGGCTACAGGAAGGCTCCTAGCACACCCATTAACTTCCGGGAAGAGCAGATTCGCGTCGACCAGAACCTCAGCGACAAGGCTTCGCTCTTCGTTCGCGTCACCAATGACACGAATGGACTAACCTACGTACCTGTCCTGTGGTCGAACTCCTACTACGACACGGCGTTGACCAATCTCAATGTTCCCTCCCGCGCCGACGTGCTGCACTTGACTTATAACCTCAAGCCCAACGTCATGAATGAGTTCATCATGGGCTATTCCAACGACAACCTTTTCATTGCCAACCAGACGGGCCCCTCCAGCCCCGCGCGTTCCATCGACAAGCCTTCCGGTTGGACGGCCGCGAACTTCTTCCCCGCCAACGCCTCCAATCCTGAGCTGCCTTCCGTTTCGATCAGCGGAGGGACGGCAGGAAGCTACGCGGAAGACTTGGGCAACTTCGTGGGGCCGTACAACACCAGCCCCACCTTCACGTTTAAGGACAACGTCGCCTACACGACGGGCAGGCACACCTTCAAAGTCGGGATCTATTTCGAAAAGTACCAGAAGAACGAGCATTTTGGTTTTAACACCCAGGGCTCCTACTCCTTTTACCCCGCGTGGCCGGGTTCGACGGGCAACGCCCTGGCGGATATGTATCTGGGCAATATCGGATCATATCAGGAGGGGACGCTGAACTTCGACGGCCAGGCCGTGGGCGGCTACGCCAAGGGCCATTTCCGGCGTACCGATTTCGAGCCGTATTTCCAAGATGACTTCAAGGTGTCTCGCCGGTTGACGCTCAACCTCGGCGTGCGCTATTACATGTTCGTCCCTATCCACGATGTTTCGAGGCCGCAGGACTTCGACTCCACCTTCATTCCTTCCTACTACAATCCGGCGCTGGAGGATTTGATCGAGTTCTCTCCCGTCACAGGCAGCCCCATCCTGGTGGCGGACCCGTCCACCGGCCACATCCACAACTTCACAACTTTCGGGAATGGTCTGGTCAACTGCGGTAAAGGCGGGATCGTGGCGGGTTGCGTGAAGCCCTACTACGGCGGGATTGGCCCGCGCTTCGGCTTTGCTTTCGATCCTACCGGATCGGGCAAGACCTCCCTGCGCGGCGGATACGGCCTCTACTTCGAGCCGGGCAACGGCGACGAATCGAACGTGGAAGGACTGGAAGGTAACCCGCCCTTCACGCTGTCGCCTTCCGGCTATAATATCGTCGGCTACGGGAACGTCCTTCCGGGCGCTTACGGCCCGCCGAGCATGGCCGCCATTCCCTTCTACCAGAAGCCGCCCAGCAGCCAGCAGTTCAACCTCGATGCCCAGCACGAACTCCGTGGGAACAATTTCTTGAGCGTGAGCTACGTCGGCACGCTGGGCCGCCATTTGGCCACGGCCCGGAACCTCAACCAGATCCCGGTTGGGATCACCACGATGAACGTCCCTGCCCTCGCGGGCTTTGCGGGAAGCGACAGCCTTAACCCCTCGAACACCACACCTATGTGCGATGCCGCGGGCAACTGCGACGTGCAGCGAATCCTGATGAACACTCAGCAGCCGGGAATTTTCTTTAAAACCTATCGTGGCTATGGGTCGATCACTGACAAGCAAAACACCGCCGTCTCCAACTACAACGCTCTCCAGGTCAATTTCCGGCATACCACGGGTTATGGCCTGACGTTCCAGTCCGCCTACACCTGGTCGCACATGATCGACGATTCCACCTCGACCTACTTCTCGACCGGTGTGGACGACAACTACAATTTGAGCCGGTGGAAGGCGACCGCCGACCTTAACCGCACCCAAGTGCTGGTGATGAACTACATCTACAATCTGCCCTTCTTCAAGACCTCATCCTACGCAGTGGCGAGGCAGGCTCTGGGAGGATGGCAGTGGAGCGGAATCACCAGCTTTTATTCCGGTGAGCCGGTGGACTTTGGTTGTGGCGTCAACGGGTTCGGCACCGGAATCGGGACCTCAGTCCGCTGCAACACCGTGGGGGCGCTGAAGATCCAGAAGGGCACGGTTGACGATCCTCAATTTGGTCCGGTCCCGACTTGGTTTAATCCCAACGTAATCACCCAACCACTGGCCAGCCAGCTCGAGGCCAATGGTCAATCGGGTATGTTTGGCTATATGGGCCGTAACGCCTTGACAGGCCCGGGCCGCAACAACTGGGACTTGGCTTTGCACAAGGAGTTCAAGTTCCCCTGGTTCCGGAGCGATACCTCAACGCTGCAGGTCCGCCTCGACACCTTCAATACCTTCAATCATCCTCAGTGGAAATCCATCAATACGGGATGCGCCGGGTCGATATCTTTCGGGCAGCCGTGCACCCAAGTGGGCAATGCCGAAGTTAGCGGCGCTTGGAGTCCACGCAACGTCGAGTTGGGCATGAAATTCCTGTTTTAGTCATACTATGCTAAGTCGGGTCGTCATAAAATCGCTTGAATGAGGTTTCGCCGGGAGGAGGCGTCCGTTCGATCTTGCCAACGGAGCTGAACCGCGCGGAGAATCTGTTCCCGCAGGCCAGAGCGCGACAGTTGGTCTCGACGACTGAAAGAACACCTCGGCGGGACTGACAGAACGAGACCTCGAAGGAAGAGATGCCAACAATAGCAAAATGAAAATTGGAACCCTATCGGACTATCCCAAGCTAAGACACGCCGGCCCGCTCGTGGCGCTCACGTTGCTCGGTTTCGTTTGGGCGAGGGCGCAAGCGGCCGCGCCCAAAGTTCCCGGCACGAGCTCTCCGGCCTATCCGCTTAAGGTCAGCGCCAACCGGCGCTATCTGGTTGACCAGAACAACATTCCCTTCCTGATTGCCGGCGACGTTCCCCAACCTCTGGTTACGATGGTTTCCACCGCGGACGCCGCGGGCTATTTCGACGATCGCCAGGCTCACGGCTTCAATGCCATGTGGATTGACGTGCTGGTAGCCGGCCCCTATTATCCCGACAGTCGGGATGACGGCGGCACTTACGATGGTATTCTCCCCTTCGCCGGCTACCTCTCCGGCGGGAAAGATACCCCCCATTATGATCTCACTAAGCCCAACGAAGCGTACTTTGCTCGTGTCGACCAGATGCTCACGCTCGCAGCAAATCATGGCTTGGTGGTTTTTCTCGATCCCATCGAGACCGGGCAGTGGCTTCCGACGCTGCGCAACAATGGCCCAACTGCCGCGGGTGTCTACGGCCGGTATCTGGGCCACCGCTACCAGCGTTTCGACAACATCATCTGGTTGAACGGCAATGATTTTAATACCTGGCAAAACCCTGGCGATGACGCTGCGGTCCGAGCCGTAGCCGAGGGTATCAAGTCCGCCGACCCCAGACACCTTCAAACCATCGAGTTGAACGTCGAAACAAGTTCCTCTTACGATGATCCAACCTGGGCGCCGATTGTTTCCGTCAACAGTACTTACACCTACTCGCCGACATATTTCCAGATGTGGCACAGCTACAATCAGACGCCGATCGCACCGACCTACTTGCTTGAGGCGCATTATGATTTGGTGGATTTCGGCAGCAAGCCGTGGGATTACGGGACGCCCTCGGTGCTTAGGCGTCAAGCTTATTGGACGATGCTAAGTGGGGGTAAAGGGCAGCTTTACGGCAACGGCTACACTTGTTATTTCATGTCCGGATGGAAGTTTCATCTCGACACGGTGGGAGTGACGCAGTTCATGATTTGGCACCAGTTTTTCTCCTCCCTCCCGTGGCAGGACCTTGTTCCGGACCAAGACCACACGGTAGTTACGGCCGGGTTTGGAAGTCTCGGGACGCTCCAAACGCGCGTCAGCAAGAGTGACTTTTGCACGGCCGCCAAAACGCCGGATGGCGCCTTTCTAGTGGCCTATATCCCCACCGCCCGGCCGATCACCGTCAACATGACAAGCTTGAAAGCGCCGGCAAACGCCCAGTGGTTTGACCCTACGAACGGAACCTACACAACGATCCCGGCCGGACCTTTCGCGAACACCGGAACGCGGCAATTCGCGCCGCCTGGGAGCAGCCACGACGGCGACAGCGACTGGGTCTTGTTACTGGATGCTTCACGTATTACCCCATAGGAGGTGAACGTCATGCTGAAAACGCCAGGTTTTGTTCTTCTGGTTGCACTTGCGACGAGTGCGTGCAGGACCGCAGTCCCAGCGCATTCCGAGGGTAACCCAAAAGATCAGGCGATACCCTTTGAACACGTCATTATCGACGCCCACCCCCCCTTGAATCAGTGGGCCACCGGAGTGGGGGACATCAACGGCGACGGGCAAGTGGACGTGGTGAGTTCAGGGGCCGGGCCGATCGAATCAAAAAGTACCGTGAACGAGGGTGGCCTCTATTGGTATGAATACCCTACCTGGGCGAAACACGTGATCGATCCCAAGGGTTACTTTTCCGACGACCTGCAACTAGTGGACGTGAATGGTGACGGATATTTGGATATTGTGGTGCCCGAAGACCAGAGCCACGAGGTGAGGTGGTACGAAAATCCAGGACCCCGTGGGAACCCCGCAACCGACCCATGGAAAGTCCACGTGATTGGGAACTACGCGAAGTTCCATTTCGAAGAGGCACACGACCTCGAGGTGGCGGACCTCAATGGCGATGGCAAAGTGGATGTCGTCATCGCCAATCAGAAGTGGAAGCTTCCACGCCCGGTGGGCCAGCCGCAGGACGTGGTTTTCTTCCAGAACAGCCCCGATTCCTGGACTTCCGTCGTGGTCTCCGACACCTATGGCGAAGGTACGTGCATTGCCGATCTGAACGGCGACGGAAGATTGGACATTGTCAAAGCCGGGTGGTGGCTCGAGAATCCACGCGACCCTGTCCATGACAAGTGGGTCCAGCATTGGTTTTATCACGGCTGGCCAGACCGTGCGGGAGTCACGGTGGCCGACATCAATCAGGACGGCAGGCCGGATGTGGTGATGTCCGCAGCCGATTCCAAAGGCCGTCTGTCGTGGTTCGAGGCCCCCGCCGACCCCATTCAGGGGACGTGGCAAGAGCATCTCATTCAGGACCACGTCGATTACGTCCACACCTTTAAGGTGGCGGATATCAATCTTGACGGGAAACCCGACGTGGTATTCGCCGAAATGCAGGAGACGGCGCAAAAACGGGTGGGATTCTTTTTAAACCTCGGCCAAGGTGCGAGCTGGAAACTGCAGGTCGTTGGGAACACGGGGTCGCATAACATCCGAGTTGCGGATGTGGACCACGATGGAGATATCGACATTATTGGAGCGAACTGGAACAGCGAGACCGATCCCCACGGCGCGCCGCTAGAAATGTGGCGAAACCTACTCAATGACCGCAAGTCCACGAAGAGCGTGAAGTGAGCAGCTAGTACTTAGTTGTATTAATAGGCACCATTATTCTTGTCCTTGGAAGGACCTCGGTCCGGTTCCCCGAAAGGGAGTAATATCATTAGCCGTGGGTGAAATCCACGCCTCGTGTCAACAATAAGAGCGGTCCAACGAAGGGAATTTGCGGCTTTGCCGCTTGTTATGCGGGCTGGCTGCGCCTGCCCGTAGATCGCCCCAAAAAACAACCTCATTCTCACCGCGCCGGAGGCTCAGCCTCCGGCGCGGTGAGAATGAGGAAACAGGGGGTAATTTGGCCCGGAAGGGCGGAGCCCTTCCGCATAGCAGAGCGGCGGAGCCGCAAGGTGCAGTTATCTTGGACCGTAATGAAACCCACGGCTAATGATATTGTTCCCGTTCCGGGAACTGGGCGGAGAGAAGCCGCAGCCTTCCATCTTCCCACGAATGGGATCGCCTACTTCTGCAATTAAGCAGCTAGCTTGACGTAGGTGTCGCATTTCCAGTAGATTAGCGCGTGCAAAAGCTGGAAGATGGCGCCTCGCCTGAGAAGGATTGGCTCTATGTTTGATCCCCATCAACTCAACTCGGTCAAGACCTCGGAGATTGAAAGTCAGATCAACGCGGAGGGGATTCACATTTGGCCTTTTAACCGGGAATTCCCGATTGATGTCCGCTTCCTGGCGATTGAACCGCGCTCCGTCCGGATGAATCGTCACGATTATTTCGAGTTGCTCTACTGCGATTCCGGCGAGGTCACGCTTCAGGTTCAACAAGAGTACCTTACCCTCAAGGAGGGAGATCTCTTTGTCATGGGGAGTAGCCTGTTCCATCGCACCGTTGAGAGCGCTTACAAGAAAACGGAGATCGTGGTCGTTTATTTCTTGCCGGAACTGATTTTCCGAGGCGGCATGGTTGATGACGAAGCCAATGAATATCTCCTGCCGTTTCTCAACCAGGATAGCTCGTTTACCCCTGTGGTGTTGCGAGAGACGGGCTTACCATTGCAAGTTCTTCATTGGATCCATCAGATCCACAAGGAAATGCCAGCCACATCGAGCCAGGCGCGGCTCGCCGTGAAAACCTACCTCCGCGTCATCCTCTTGCTGCTCAGAGGGCATTACTACAATGATGCCGAGAGAATCAATGGAGTATTGACCAGAAGGAAGCGCGATCTGGAGCGCCTTCGGCCTCTTTTTGAGTTCATCGACCAACACTTTGCCGAGCGGATCAGTCTGCGGGATGCCTCCGCGATCATGGGAATTAGCAGCTCGCACTTCAAACGTTTCTTCAAGCAAGTAACCGGACAGTCCTTTGTAACGCACCTCAACCGTTTTCGTATCGCCAAAGCGCAAGCTTTGTTGGCTTCAACAGATAAGTCGATCGCCGAGGTAAGTCAAGAAGTGGGCTTCTGCGACCAAAGTTATTTCGGGATTATCTTCCGCAAGTTTGTTCACATACCGCCTCTTCTCTACCGGCAACGCTACCAGCCAGTAGAAGGGGAGCTTGCTCTTGGTCCAGGCGGCCTTGCCAAAGACCGTCGTCCCGTGGAAGTGCAAAACTGTTAATTGCCTGAGTGGGATGGGCTATCTTCGCCACTTTCAGAGTAAGTTTTCGGTGGCCTCGGGGCCCGTCAAGCCGCAAATGCATCGCGCATTTTGTAAGCGTGCCTTCACCGTTCGGTCCGGCATCTGCGTCCGCGGCTCCATATCTTCGACTGCTATGAAGAGCCCCCGCCCCGCGGCGAGGTCATCCCGCTGCACGCCGGGATGTTAGCACCAGCCTAAAAGGGAGCCGAAATCATCAGCCTGAGGGGAGCCAGGTCTTGAGAGCCTCATCGGCGGGGACGCGGTAAAAACTCTATAGGAATTTCAAAGTGCGAGCGGTGTAGCGCAGAGGTGCGCGTTGTTGGCGCTCCTCTGCGGCTCTTGGTGCGCCCGTCACGTTTCGTGTTTGAATGTGGTTAGCATTGTTGATGTTCCCATGTTAAGAACCACGGAGGAAGCTGAACGGCGCTGCCTCCGCGCTACCCCGCTGGGTCTGCCATGCCGGCCCTTGGGCGCCCAACCAACAAAGTCGTCACTCCTGCCTCAGCACCACCATGGGGTCGACCTTGGTCGCCCATCGCCCCCTACAATGCGTGCCAGCAAAATCTGAAGGTGAAAAGAGGTGGCCCTTGGCGTAAAATACGGTATGGAGAATCACATGATAAACGTAGCCCTGTCAGCCGACCTGGAGAAACGTGTGAATGAGACCGTTCGGCGCGGACAGTTCGCCAGCCGCGAAAAGTTCTTTGAAGAGGCGGCCGAACTCCTTCTGGGCCTCCAGGTCGATGATGGGAGGCCGGTTCCCGTGGACGGGAATTGGGAGACGCGGGTGGATGCTCTCATCGAAGAAGCCCAAGTAAGCGGAGAGGCTACGGAGATGAAAGACCAGGATTGGGCTGAAGTCGGGCGCGCCGGTCTTACCCTCATGCGTGCCAGGAAGAAGGCTTAATCTCGCGTGGGCCGAGCTATTGTGAGGCCTGCCGCTCGGCGCGACCTCATTGGGCATTTCGCTTACATCTAACCACTGCCCTACTCCTGCCTCAGCGCCGCCATGGGATCGACGCGCATCGCGCGTCTCGCCGGGAGATAAGAAGCCAGCGACGCGACAGCCGTCATCAAACTAACCGCGAATAGAATCGTCATCGGGTCATACGGTACGAGTCCGTAGAGTTGGCTACTTATCAGGCGCGCTACGCCCATAGCGGCAGGGATGCCTACCACAAGGCCTGCCAGAACCATCAGCGACGCTTGGCGCAGAATCATTCCGGCGATCTGCACGCGTCCCGCACCAAGCGCCATCCGAATGCCAATCTCGTTTGTCTTGCGACTCACCTTATAGGCCAGCAGGCCGTAAAGGCCGACACAAGCCAACAACACTGCCAGTAACCCGAACAAGCTAGCTAGCGACGCGATCAGCCGCTCCTGCAGCAAGGAATCGTCCATCTGATCGTTGAGCGTCCTCATGCCACTAAGCGGTAGTCGGCCATCCACTTGGGCAATGACGCGAAGCACGGTGGGAGCGGCTGCCGCCGCATCGCTCGCGGTTCGAATTTCGAAGGTCACTCCAGCGGGTACCTCGGTTTGTTCGAGTGGTATGCAGAACATCGGCGGAACCGGAGCGCGGAGATTTTGGTCTTTGGTATCGGCCACCACGCCGATAATGGAGTACCAGCTCTTGTCGCCCACCCACCCGGGAGTGCTGATGCGTCGTCCTATGGGACTCGTGTCGCCGTAGAACTCCTGCGCCATGCGCTTATTGATGATCGCCACCTTGGGTGCCCCCACACTATCCTCCGTTTTGAAGTCCCGCCCTTCGAGGACGGGTGTTTCAAGGACCGTGAAATAGTGGGGACCCACGACAGCCAGGTAAACCGGATTAGCCGTGATGCCGTAGCCCTCGATCGTAGGCGTGTCCATGGGCGGCGTACCGGAAAGCGGCGCATCCATGGAAAAGCTCGTTCCCCGTATTCCCGGGATCGCGTCAATCCGATCGGTCAGCCTCTGGTATAACGCATTCGTCTGCGCCACCGTATACCCAAGCATTCGTGGGTTGACAGGGAACAGCAAAACACTCTCGGTGCGAAAGCCGGGATAGAAGTTCTTTAGGTTCTCCAAGCTGCGCACGAGCAGACCCGCCCCCACTATCAACACCAGGGATGCTGCGACCTGTAGTGCGATCAGTGCCTCGGTGCTGTGAGAACGCCCGGTGGTTCTGCCCGCACCGTGAAAGTACGGCACCAGGCCTGAAGGCATGTCCGACAGCAGGAGCTGCCAGGCCGGAATCAGGCCGAAGAGAATCGCCGTCACTACGGAAATCAGTAAAGTAAATCCCAGCACCCGGAGATCGGGCCGCACCGCCAACAAAATCGGCGATTCCGTATGCCCCATCAGCGTCATGAGCGATCCGCAGGCCCAGAATGCCAGAGCGATTCCCACCAGGCCTCCCGCCAATGCCAGCAAAACGCTTTCGGTGATAAGCTGTTGCGCCAGTCGCAGCCTTCGCGCTCCCAATACCAGCCTTGCGGCCATTTCGTGTCGTCGAGATTGGGCTTTCACCAGCAGCAGAGTCGCCACATTCGCGCATGCGATGAGCAACAGCAGTCCGACGGCCGCCATCAGAATCCACAGAGGTTTTGAAAATCGCTCGCGAAGATCATCGAGCCCCTGCCCCGCGGGTGCGAGCTGCACTTTATCGTGGCGAAGCATCTCGCGGGACTGGGGTGAGTCGAGCGGCGTTCCCGCCAAGCCCGCCGCCATGTCATTGATCGCCTTCCGAAATGTCGGCTCCATGCGGGCCTGCGCCATGGTAAGCGTAGACCCCGGTCGCAGTCGTCCCATGATGACAAAAGCGCGGCGAAGCGGGCTCGTCAACACATTGTAGCGGGTGTCCGTCATGGCATATCCAGGGCGAAGCGGCGCAATCATCTTCAACGGGACAAACACGTCGATGGGGTAGCCGGGCGCCAGACCAAAAAACTCCGGCGGTGTGACGCCGATGACGGTAAATGGATAGCTATTGAGCAGTATTTTGGTCCCCACCACCTTAGGATCGCCTGCCAGGCGCTCGCGCCAATATTTGTAACTGACGACGGCCACGGCATTCCCGCCGGCAGCTTGGTCGTCCACCGGATCGATAGTCCGGCCGAGCATGGCTGACACTCCAAGAGTCGAAAAGTAGTTTCCAGATACGACCTCTCCGTTAGCGATCTGGCCATGCCCGTTAAGATCAACATCCAAATTCTCCAGGTTGGCGAAGGCGATAATCGAAGAAAAGTCCTGCGTCTTTTCCTGAAAGAGTTGAAACGCCGGGTAAGAAAAAGAACCATTCTTGATGAGCGGGTGGATTTCGAAGAACTGCACGAGTTCCTGCGGATTCCTTACGGGCAGCATTTTCAGTAGAGCCGCATTGATCAGGCTAAACACGGCGGTATTCGCCCCAATGCCAAGCGCCAACGTAAGCACCGCGACCACCGTGAAGCCAGGGCTGCGGCCCAACTGACGCAGGCCGAAGCGAACGTCCTGCCAGACCGACTCCACAAAAGTCCATCCCCACATTTCCCTGCAAGTGTCTTGTACCGAGGCCACGTTTCCGAAGCGCCGCAGCGCGGCATAGTGAGCTTCGTCGGGCGGCATGCCGCGTTCCAGGTTCTCCCGCTCTTCCATTTCGAGATGAGAGCGAATCTCTTCCGCGAGATCGTCCGCCGGCTTCCGCCGGCGAAACAGAGTGCCCAGTTTGGAAATTTGCCGTCGCAGGCTCATCGTAAAGTCCTCAGCCGTAAGGTGGTAGCGGTGTAGCGCCGAGGTGCGCGTTGTTGGCGCTCCTCTGCGGCTCTTGGTGCGCCCGTCACGTTTCGTGTTTGAATGTGGTTAGCGTTATTGATGTTCCCATGTTAAGAACCGCGGAGGAAGCTGAACGGCGCTACCTCCGCGCTACGCCGCTCCTGTTCTTCCATTTCTAGATGCGAACGAATCTCTTCCGCGAGATCGTTCGCCGGCTTCCGCCGGCGAAACAGCGCACCGAGTTTGGCAAGCTCGCGATGCCAGCGCATTTATAGCTCTCAGCTTTCAGCCCTCAGCTATCAGCAATACCCATCGTCACAATTCTGGCTGACCGCTGAGAGCTTCCGTAATCGCCAATCGACCATCGTCCATCGAAAATCGAATAGGGCTCATTGTCCTTCCTCGGACTCGGCTGGCCGTAGCACGCCGGTAATGGCCCGCACGAAGCGCTGTAGCGCAGAGGTGCGCGTTGTTGGCGCTCCTCTGCGGCTCTTGGTGCGCCCGTCACGTTTCGTGTTTGAATGTGGTTAGCGTTGTTGATGTTCCCATGTTAAGAACCGCGGAGGAAGCTGAACGGCGCTACCTCCGCGCTACCCTCCTGTTGCTTGGTCATAGCAGTAGCCAATCTACCAAATGATTAGGTAGACTGTCTACCAAATAAAACGGTGGGTAGTGGTGTCATTTGCTGTGGCACGGCCATCTTGGCCGTGACCGTTCACGGGCGGGACGCCCGTGCCACTTTCAAATGACACCACTACCAAACGGTGGGCTCGTGACCCGCTCACACCTTCTCGCTATGTTTCGCTTGCCTGGTCGGATGGTTTCGGAAGAAAATCCGGACAGCGCCAATATCTCACGCTCACCCCTACTGAGGTTTGCAAAATATAGTGACAATGACCTCCGTAGCGCGGGCATCTTGCCCGCTGTCTCGGGAGCGTCCCGCTCCCGTCGGCGCGCGGGCAGGATGCCCACGCCCCAGCGGGCGAGACGCCCGCGCTACTAAGAAAGCTCGTCACTGTATTTTGCGATCCTCTGGGTGACCGCGGTTACCTTCCGCGGAATCGTGACGCCGTTGGTAGTGGCCTGACGGTTTGAGTGACGGGCTGGAATTCAAAAGCCCTGCCTCAGCGTCTCCGCGCCTGGGCGGCAAATCTGGTCGTTACGTATTCGATATACCACTCCGTAACTGGCATAGCCCTCAATCACTTCGCTCTTACTCTCTCCGGACATGACGTAACCGTGGCGGTACGTCTGTACTAGTACCTCAGTTACATTGAGTGTACACACGGCTTCGTTCATACTCCCTATGGTAGAACGAATGATAAGGACAGGTATAAGTTGGAGGGGTTGAAGATATGGTTATCGGAACGAGATTGCGTTTTCTGCGTGAAGAGAAAGGTTTGTCGCAGGGAGATGTTGAGAAGACTACCGGATTGCTTCGGTGCTATATCTCCCGGATCGAGAACGGGCACACCATTCCATCCTTGGAGACCCTGGAGCGGTTTGCGAGCGCTCTGGACGTGCCGCTATATAAGCTGTTTTACTCGGGTGAGGGGGAGCCGCCTACGCCTAACCTAATGCGGCGCAAGGCTTTGGATGAGTTGGCGGAACAACCGGGGCAAGCAGGAGAGGAAGCGCGCTTTCTTCTTCAGTTCAAGAGCCTATGGGCCAAGCTCGGCGATCCCGACCGCGACGTGTTGATGACTCTGGCCAAGAAATTAGCCACGCGGTAATCCCCGCCAGACCAAGTCGCGCTTAGTCAACAAACGAACCTGCCTGCTATTGCGTCAATGGACCACAATGCAGGCAGGTCAAATCTCTGTACTGTCCCAATTTGAGTGTAACGCCGCCATCTTGGCGGCTCCGGTGTCGGCTGGAAGCCGACGCTAGGGTTCAAACGAGGACAGCACCCAAATCTCGGTACTGTCCCAACTTGAGCGTAACGCCGCCATCTTGGCGGCTCCGGTGCCGGCTGGAAGCCGGCGCCACGGTTCAAACGAGGACAGCACCCAAATCTCGGTCTACTTGACAGGAACCAGAATAATGTTTTCCTCGGGCTCCTTGCCCGTGGACTTCTCAGGCACATTTCCGGATACAGACCGCAGATAATTCACGAGATTCCATCGGTGCGTGTCGCTCAGACGTCCCGCTTGCGACGGCATGGGATCCTTCCAGCTACCGATGATCGCGAAGAGCTCACCGTCGGTCCGGCTCTTCAGAGTGTCAGGCTTGGTGAAATCGGGCAGAGTGAGCTTCATGTCGCCCGCCACTTCACCCTTCCCATCTCCCTTATCTCCATGGCAAAGAGCGCACTGGGTGCCGTAAATCTTCTTCCCACGGTCCACGGAAACTTCGGTGAACTTTACCGGGTTCTTTCGCGCTTTGTCGTCGGGCGAAACCGTGGCCGGGTGAGGCGACGCTGGCGTGGCGGGTGTGGCGGCTGTGCCGGCGTCAGCAGGAGGAGCCGTCTCCTTCTTTTCTTGGGCCCACAAACAACCTGCGACCAAAACCAAGGCTAGAAACAACGTTTTTGAAGGCATGGCATTCCTCGGGCGGATTCTGTCTTGCGCCGCAATCGATCCGGTTCGGAACAGGTTGCGGTGCTTTTTAACCACCCCACTCCGGGGAGAGCAATTTCGTTACCCATATTGACTTACGTCAAGGAGGAATTGGGGCAATTTGTCGTAATCTGGGGAGCTAACGCGGGGAATCGTGGTCATTCTCAGTGTACCCACGATGCAGGCTGCGTCCTTTTGCCCAAAATCGCTTTTGGCACACACTCGTCTCGGGCGCAGCTCGGGGGAAAGGACGAGTGAAGGTCGGGTGTGCCCGTTAGCTGTGCCCGGCGACATAGAGCAGCAAGGCGAGAATAGAAATGGGGATCAATCCCAGGAACAGGTAGGGGAAAACGCTCCCTTCTTGTGCGGACTGGCGCCGATTTGATGTTCGGCCCTCGCTGCCGGCTGCCACGGCCACCTGTTCCTGGTGCTCCAAGTCCCAGGCCAGTTCGCGGGCGTCGCGATAGCGGTTTAGGGGTTCTCGCTCCAGGGCGCGGAGAACGATTTCCTCTAGCGCGAGAGTGACTTGCGGAGCAATCTGCCGTGGCGCTGGGGCATCGGTGTGGACCTTTGCATTCAGGACCACAAAGGGATCGGACCCGGAAAACGGCGTCTCACCCGTCAGCATTTCATACAGAATGACACCTAGTGAGTAGATGTCACTTCGAGCGTCGCCGCGCTTCCCTCTGACCTGTTCGGGTGAAACGTACTCGGGCGTTCCCTGGGTCTTGGAGAGCTTGCCCCACGTCAAGCGGCGAGCCCCGGCTTTGGAAGCGATGCCGAAATCGATCAGCTTGATCCGGTCGCCAGGTCCGACCATGATGTTTTCCGGCTTTAAATCGCGGTGCGCCACTCCCTGGCCGTGAATGTAGCCGAGCGCATCGCAAATCTGGAGCGCCATGCCAACGGCCCGCTCCGGAGAAAGCTGGCCCTCCTCGCTGAGAACGTGGCGCAGCAAGCGTCCCTCAACCCACTCCAGGACCATATAGAGCCGGCTACGGTTCTCTTCGGGCAGGACCTTGATGACGCCGGGATGGTTCAGGGTTGTGCCAATTGCTGCCTCGCGCTTAAAGCGGTCGAAGAAAACAGGATCGCTTTCCATCTCGAAGTGCGGAAGTTTGATGGCCACTGTGCGTTCGTCTGTGAGGTCGGTGGCGCGGTAAATGGTGGCCATGCCACTCGTAGCCACGATGCTCTCGATTCGGTAATGATCGAGCAACTCGCCGAACCGAAGCGGAATCAATTGCGTTGAGGAAGCGCCCATACACCCGCATGATATGTCCCGACGCATAAACAAATCATAAGGATCCCCGAAGGATTGTATAAAAAAGAGCGAATGCACTCCTCGGAAATCATGACGAACGCGGCGCCAAACTAAAGGCAGCCAGGCGCCTATATTTTGATTCGCGGGTGCGTGTGCTTTTTGAGGTACCAACAGGGTTGGTAGCCCATGTGGGGCAACCAGGAGTTTACACAGGTCTGCTTTTGAGGATCGAGAAAGTAAAGGTCTGATTTGCCGCTCTTCAATCCCACGTCGTAGTAAGGCCGCACAATGACCGTGCTGTAAGCAGCGCGCCCTTTCGGGATCGGAATCCTTACGGAGGCGTAGTCCGCCGCATACACAACTGCAAGCAATCCCACCATAATCAATGCAATTCGCAGTGTCAGTTTCACGCGCTAACCCCGTTTTATAGCTCACTTGCTCGATGTCGCATGCTCTGCGGCGTTGCCAGCCGTTCACAGACCTTTCCCGGCGAAAGTGATTGTACTCCATTTGTGCGGCAATCGGCATTGCTCGCGCAACCCGGCGGCAGCATCGGGAGCTTCCGATGCACACGCCCGCCCGACCAATTTGGGAGGTTACCAATTTGTGAGGAATGTTGAAGTCTCGCGGCTGGCTGCGGTGTAGATGTGCCTGTTTATCTATCATGGTCAATGCCATATCCATCTTTCGTTCGTAGCGTAGCCGCAAGAGGCTCACCGGCAATCTCACCGTCGGGTTCCAGCGCAGGCCGCGCGCAGTGCGGGTGCGTTGTCGTTAACGGCACGCCAGGCGCGAGCCCGAGCAGAGGACCACGAGCGCCAGTCGTAGTCTTCAGGTGCCGACCAGCGTCCGAGCAGATCTTTCGCCAGTGTGCATCGATCTTGCGGGTTCAGGGCCGACAGGCCGGCAGCCAGCTCCGGCACAGCGTCTGCGCTTAGATTCGAGGCATACCGAGCGTCGAAGATGCGTCCAGCCCGAGCGCGTGCCAGGTTGGTACGGGCAATCAGGGCGTCGGGATTGAGCAGGTGCAGTACCGCGATCAACAGGAAGCCCGCCACCATGGCCCCAAAGGCAAAGTGGTCGCGCTGCCCACGGAAGACAGTCAAGCAGAACCAAACAAACACTACGATTAGCCAGCCCATGAAGGCCGTGGGGTAAAGGCGCTGCTCGCTCATTCCATATTCTGCCTGGTACAACCGCATGCGCTGAAGCGCTGACGCCATGATGACGAACAGAAGCACAACGTGCATTCCCGCAAACCATCTGAACAGACGCTGGCCGTGGGCGTCATCGGGCCGCAGCAGCCAATGTGCAACAAGCAGAAAGGGCAGAACCAGCGCGGCCACAGTGACGAGCTCAAAGAATCCGCGGCGCGCATACTCAGCGTAGGTCAGTCCGGTGGTCGCCTGTACTAGTGCTGAGCCGCCAAAAAAATAGCGGACCTGCACCGCCACGAAGGCTAGGAAAAGCAGGTCGAGTATCCCCAGCATTACACTCATTTCGATGGCGCCCAGGGAAACCGGCAGCAAACGCTTTGAGGTCCCCAGATTCAGCTCCTTGCTAAAGACCAAACCCCGGAGAAAGCCCCCGACGCAGTAAGTAATGAAGGCGATCAGCAGCACGTGGCTGGGTACGGCGCCCAGAAAGCGGACCACAAGGCTGCGAAAAACGGCGTCGGCTCCCATGAAGAGCCCCCCGAAAACCAGCAGCGGAGGGAGCGCCAAGGCTAAGCCCAGCAGCACGGCAACGGTCTTGCGAAGTTGGTTTCCCCCAAAAGCGCGGGTCCATTCGCGATCTTTGAGGAGCAGGGGAAACATTCCTACCGCCGCATTGAAGCCTGCGAGCAAACTGCCGAGCGCGTATTGCATCAAGCTCGCGGTGTGCAGAGAGCCGCCTCGGACGCGTAACATCGCGAGAGATAGGGCGGTCAGCAGCGCTAACATATTGAGACCTTTCAAGGCGGGCGATTCGTGCCAGAAGAAGGCCATCGGGGCGAGCGTGATCGGCAGCAGCAGCCACGCACCGCCCCGCGTGAAGGCTTGGCGGTGCGCGGCGCGTGTCAGAAGGTATATCGCCACCGCCAGGAGGACTGCCCAGAGGGCAAAGTTCAGCCCCCACGGAAAGCTACGTAGCAACGCGTCGCCGAGTATTCCTAACGTAAGTGCCGTCGCCAGGGCCGACAGTTCCAGCTTCGCTGTAAGATTCACCTGTGGAACTCCTCCTTCGTGCTAGGCCGGAAACATGAGGGAACCTTCTAACCGACCGCCTGGCCGCAACCGAGCCACTTCCTGAGGTACGCCATTTGACCCACGTGGTAAGTTTCGTGAAGGGAAAGAAAAGCAATCTGCCCGCTGACCTTTCCGTCCAGGGTAATGCCCTTGGACACCGGCTCGGCCAGAACTTCTGGTGGCGCATCCGCCAAGGTCGACTCCAGCCTGCCCGACACGTCGTCCCAGACTTGTACCAGTTCGTCGATTCCCGGGTATCGTTCGTCGGCCACCAGTTTGGCGCCGCGGACAAAGAGTTCTTCCCACGGAGCGGACCACGCTTGGCCGAGGATTTTGATGACCTTCGCCCGATGAACCACCACGTGCCCTGCAATCCACAGCAGGTGGTTTGAATCATCACCCGGTCTTGCCAGCAGCCGGTCGGGAGGAATCCCGTTGATAGTTCTCTTGAAAAGGCCGGTGTTGGTTTTGAAAATGCCCGCGATATTGACAAAGTCTGTGCTCATAGTCATTCCTCCTGATGGATCGTGCAATACTGTCATTCCCGTTCGGCCACGCAACAAGCGAAAACCGCATTCCGCTACCAGAAACGCGCGCTCACGTTTGGATGTTCAAAAGAGGGTTACAGACTCATGCTGCAACAGTTACGCCCTTCCCGGGAAGGAAAATGCGTGGTTTCCTCGCATTTACTCGGCCACCGCTTCTGACGCCACGGCCGGGATTCGTCCGAAGCGGCGATCGCGCGTCGCGAACTCCTGCAACGCGGCATCGAAGTCGGCGGCGCCGAAGTCTGGCCACAAGCACGGGGTGAAGTACAACTCGGCGTAGGCAACCTCCCAGAGCGGGCAATTGCTTAACCGCTGTTCGCCGCCGGTACGGATCAACAGATCGACGTCGGGCGCAGGTTCACCCGCAGGTTCCGCCAACAGACGCGTAAAGCTCTCGGCGGAATCGTCGCGTGCGTACTGGAATTGGCGCGCGGCGTGGAGGATCGCGTCCCGGCCCGAGTAATCGATGGCGAAGCGAACGTGCAATTGCTCTGGCGACACGCTGAGCGCCTCGATTTTCCCGATCGCCTCACGCAGGGCCAAGGGCAGTCGGTCCCGCCGGCCGATGACGGTCACTCGAACACCGTCGGCCGCGAGAGCCAGCGCATCGACAGAGAAGAAGCTTTCAAACGTGCGCATCAGTTCCGCGACTTCTCGTTCCGGGCGGCCCCAATTGTCGGTAGAGAAGGTGAATAGCGTCAGCACGCGAATGCCATGATCGAGGGCTGCCGACACCACACGTCTGACCGCGGCGCGGCCGGCTCGATGGCCCTCCGAGCGCGGCAGTCCGCGAGCCGCGGCCCAGCGGCCGCTGCCGTCCATAATAATCGCAACGTGCAGGCGAGACTGCTCGGTTGTCAACCCGTGATTCCCATTGCTCTTGGCCATAAGGTATCTCCGTTTGAAAGTGCAGGGTCAGTGGACGTTGCGGCGGCTTTAAGCCGCCATTTGGCGAGGTAAACTCGCCGCTACTTCTACTCGGCGAGGTAAACTCGCCGCTACGACTGCCAATCCCCGGTGCCTTTGCATCCCCGCAATGTACTTTGCAACGCAAAGTAGATGGATAAAAAATTTTCCCCGCCGGCACTTAGTGTGCGCGCATGGATTGAATCAACGCTTCCATCTGATCCAGATACCTCTCCAGCGCATGACGACCCGCCGGACTTAGGCGATAAACGGTCTTGGGCAAGCGGCCTTCAAAGTACTTATCGCACACGATATATTTTGCTTCCTCGAGTTTGCGCGCGTGGACGCTCAGATTGCCGTCGGTGGTCGAAAGCAATTTCTTCAGATCGCTGAAACTGAGGGATTCATTCGCCGCCAGCGCGCTAACAATTCCCAAGCGCATGCGCTCGTGGATCAGCCGGTCGAGTTCCGCCGTGGCGGGCGCTTGGTCTCGCTCGGCCTGGGCAGCGCGGCCGGTTGCTCGCGTTTCCATGCTCCGCCGCCCGCTGAATTGATTGAATCTAGCCACCATACCTCCTTGCGATGATCGTTCCGAATACAATGTGCAGTCCGCCGAATCCCGCGGCCATCACCGCATTGGCCGAGGCTGCCGGGCAGAACAATGCCACGACCCCCGCCAGCATGAAACACAGCCCCATAACCGGAACTACGCGCACCGAAAACGTTCCCGCGGACATTACTCCCACACCATAAAGAAGCAGCCAGAAACAGGGCAATAAACGGACCAGCGCCGTCGAGTAAATCGCGTAGGAGATTACCGCGCCCGCCATCAGCGGTGGAAACAGGCTGAGGAGGAATTGACGGCCGGGTCGCGTAAGGATGGGGGTACCGACGCGACGCGCCTTCCAGTAGATCCCGAGAGCGCCAAGGGCAAAAGCACACAACGCCGCAATGAGCCACGTGGCGAGCCAGGCGCTGTGGCTCGAGGGCCGGGGAGCGACAAGCGCCGCACCGATGGCGGTGAAACCCATCGCTACACCGCCCCATCCGGGAACGGCCGTGAAAGAGCCCGCATTCTCCATGGTCTGACGAATGAATCGCAGGTCCTCAATGGCGTGGGCGTGCAGTGGAGCAGGTCGAATTCGGCGAGAACGAACGGGTCCGGCGCAAGGCATGGGCATGTGTATACCCCAGTCAAAAAGCGTTGTCAAGTACTTTGTGATATAAAGCATAGGCACTGCCGAGGCGGCACTGAAGGTGTTAGGTATCGGGTGCCAGATGTCAGTAAGACCCTAAGCCCCGATAAGCGAGATCTGATACCGGATGCCTGGTGCCCGGAGCCTATGCTTGCCACTTGGCGCTCGTCACTTTCATCTGCCCTAATTCCATTTGTTTTCTTAAACATAATGGAGAGAAGGGTGTAAGTTGTTTATTTTTCAATAACATAATGGAGAGGCCATATTCGGACAATTTTTCTCCATGTGTTTTCAATAACATAATGGAGGTTATCTTCATTTCCCCCCCCCCGCGATTTTGGGAGGCCGACAGTCGTGGAATGACTTAACTCATTTAATATCATCGGATTAGGTTTTTTGGCCGAACCCGGGTTATTTCCTCTAAGTATATTTCTTTTCATCAACATAATGGAGAGCGCAAGGGAGCATCTTTCTGCAGTTCCTGAAGCCTCTCTGGTCCCTTGGAGCGTCCTAGCGATATTCGGCTCCGCGATGGGCGATTTCGCCCCCAACACTTCCTTCCCCTCAGTAGCCTAGCACGTTGTCGTCCATTCTCCCTGTCATAACTCAAACATCGCTGCCCAGTGGGGGGAAGCGTGGACCTGCGAGTTAGTTCCGCGGCTTTTTGTCGTTACAGGGGACGACTCCAGGCCTTTAAGAAATGCCACGCGCATTACACGGTTCGGCGAACGCCAGAGAAAGGCAGCCTTCTTTGGCGGAGAGAATCGATCAGCAAGCCGAGCGGCCAACCGACTCTCTCGAAATCATCATTGCGATGCGGCGGGCAGCCAGTACCCATCCTTCAGCGAAACCGCTGCATCAGCTCGGCAATGGCCCTCAGGTAAATGCGTTCGGACTGGGGATCGAAGTGGGTTCGAGAAATCTCGTACCCGCCCTCCGAGTAAGCTTTTTGCTCGGGAAAGTACCCGAAGTAACCATTCGTATAACCCATCAAATGCGCGTAGGTGGCGGGTGACGCAGCTTTGACTTGCTTCCCAATGTTGCTGAACATCTCGCCCGGAAAGGTGGTCCACATCAGGTCGCCGATGCGCACGGCGGTGGTGGGCAGGTCAACGCTGGTTTTGGTGAAATCCGCGGGAAGTTCGCTGTAAATGCGCGGGCAACGGATTACGGTTGTCTCGATTTGGAATCGCGGGCTGACGTAGGGCACCGGGGCCAGTTGGCGATACACGCGGGTAACCTCGCGTCCAATCTCCTCGCCCAATGCCCAGGTGGTATTGATGTCATCCTTGTACCCGTCCAAGCCGCCGACCACGCGCGGGTTGATGTCGCCCGCGGCGCCCTGCAAATAGATGGTGCCGAGACCGGGAAATTCTTTTTCCACATACGCCTGCATACGGCCCATCCATTCGCCGGAGACTTTGCTGTTGCGCCCTCCGAGCGACGTTCCGTGGCAGGGATAATGGATCATCAGCGCGAGAGGTTTGCCTGCCGCAGTGTCCACGCGCACGAGCTGGACCGCGTCGTCGATGGGCCCCAAGGGGTTCGCTCCCAGCCGCACGACGCCGCCAAACTCATGCACCAGGACCGGGTTATCGGTTTTCGCCGCGCCAAAGGATTGGCTGGTATTGTTCTCATCGAAGGTCAGGGGGGTGTCGGAGTCGGCGGGCTTGACCTGGCGCCGGTTCATGGCGATCCGCGAGTGCCCGGTACCGGCGGCAATGCGGACAGGCTGCAGGTTGGCCACCGCCTGTGTCGTAGCCTTGACGATGCCGGCGGCGTAGAGACGATCCCAGTCGGTTTTTGGGTCAGGATTGGGATCCGGTGCGGCATGATTGTGAACGTCACCCAGAAGGATGTTGGAAACGGGAATGCCGGTTGCCGCCGAGATGCTGCGACGGAAAACGTCGTTTGCCTGCAAGCCGATCACGTCCGCCACGACGAAGGCTACGCGGACGCCCGAGGCTTCAAACACTATAGCCCGCGCATAAAGATGGTCGCCGGGATACACGCCGTCCGAGGGAGCCCCGCGCAAATCATATCCGCCCATCGTCACGGGCCCTGTGGGCGTTATATCGACTTTCGCATATCCAGCACGCAATTCCTGCGCCCAACTTGGCGCGGAGGCAAAGAGCAGCACCGCGGGTAGCAGCAAAAGGACTACGCGCAGCGCCGCATACAAATGCTCTGTCATTCCACTTATCAGTCTTGGCATATATTTACGGATCCTCTCCAGTGAAAGTTTGAATGCGCCGCCAAAGCGAATCAATCCACGAATTTCTCGAAATTTTCCAGCACCTGCCGTGCGAGTTCCTCTTCACTCAAGTTGTGAAGCCGCGCGAGCTCCTGCGTAACTGCCCGCACATATGCCGGCTCATTGCGCTTGCCGCGGTAGGGCACCGGGGCCAGGTAAGGAGAGTCGGTTTCCGTCAGCAGGCTGTCCAGCGGAATCAGGCGCGCGACTTCCCGCAGGTTATCGGCTTTGGTGAACGTCAGATTCCCCGCAAAGGAAATCAGGAAGCCCCAGTCCAAAAACGCGCGAGCGTCCTCATCGCTTCCTGTGAAGCAATGGAGGATTCCGCCTAGTCCTGTCGGCTTCCAGTGGGCCGCGGCAATCTCGCGTAGGTCCGCCCATGCGTCGCGGCAGTGGATGATGATGGGGCGTTTCAGCTCGCGCGCCAGTTCCATTTGTCGAACCAGGACTTGCTTCTGAACGTCCCGCGGCGAGTGGTCGTAGTAGTAATCGAGGCCGATTTCGCCCACTGCCACTACTTTGGGGTGTTGGGCGAGCTGACGGATTTTCTCCGCGTGGAAGTCCGTAAAATGCCGGGCTTCGTGTGGGTGAACGCCCACCGAAGCATAAATCCAGTCGTGACTTTCAGCGATGGCCAGAGGTGAATCCAGGCGGTCCGGCCCTGTACCCCCGCCCGCTACCAGGATGTAACGGAGGCCGGCGTCCCGCGCGCGCTCGATTACCGCCGCGCGGTCGGGGTCAAAGTCGGTGTCGTCAAGGTGGGCATGGGAGTCGACGAGCATAGGTGTCAGGTGCCAGGTGTCAGGTATCAGGGCTCTCGCGTCGCGCTTTCAGCTTGCCAATTAACCCGGCAAGCATACGGCCCAATTCGGCTGCGTTATCTAGCGCCGATTGCAGTTGTGTTTCGTTAATGTAGGACAGCCTACTCGCGATGAGGAAATGCGTCTCCAGTTCCATGAGAGAGCCATTCGCGCATGAGAGATGATGAAGGTAGTCTCCCAAGTGTTCCCTGCCATGGCCCTCTGCGATGTTAGCGGGAATTGAGACCGCCGCCCTCTGGATTTGGGTTGCCAGACTATAGACCTCGTTCCTCGGGAGGAGGTTCACAATCTTGTAGCTCGCCACCACAAGATCCATCCCCTTTTGCCAGACTTGAAGATCGCGGTAGCTTTTGATCGCCATTAGTTTCTTCTTGAAGCAGTAGGCCCAAAACGAAGCGCACCGTTGATACCCGGCGTCTGAAACCCGCATTTCCCGTGACACCAAGCACCCGAAGCTTGCTTTTTCCCTGACACCTGACACCTGGTCCCTTACACCTATTTCAGCCTCGCTCCGTTCGGCACGTCTTCGCCGAAGGTGACTAGCACGGGACGGCCTTGGTCGCCGATGGAGGCGGCGACGATCATGCCGTTGGATTCCACGCCGCGCAGCTTGCGCGGTTGGAGGTTCGTCACTACCACCACTTTCATTCCGATTAATTTCTCGGGCGCGTAGAACTCGGCAATTCCGGCGCAGACTTGGCGCACTTCCGTGCCGATATCCACGGTCAGCTTGAGCAGTTTCTTTGCTCCCGGGATGGCTTCCGCCGTTTTGATTTCGCCCGTGCGCATTTCCACTTTGGCGAAGTCTTCGATGGAGATTTTCGGCGTTTCAGCAGTCGCAGCTGGGCTAGGTGCTGGGGGCTGAGTGCCGGGGACTGGGTGCTGGGTGCTGGGAGCTTGTGGCACGGCCATCTTGGCCGTGTCCTCCTTCACGGGCTGGGAGCCCGTGCCAGTCGGCGACTCCGGCGCTGCTTCTGGTGTTTTTTCGTTTTCCACTGATTTCAATGCCTCCTTGGGTTTGTCGCGATTGCGGTCGGCCTCGGCCAGTTCTTCCAGTTTGGCGAGAGTGACGGCCTTGTCGAGTCGCGGGAAAATGGGTTCGGGCTTGCCGACCTTGGATCCGGGTTCGAGACCTCCCCACTTCAGTTCATCGGGACGTTGGTCTTCGAGGCGAGCTTGGCAGCCCAATTGTTGCCACAGGCACTGGGCGCTTCGCGGGACGACGGGAAAAAGGAGAACCGACAAAATCCGAAGGGACTCGGCAGAGGCATAAAGAATGGTGGGAAGCCTATCGCTGCTCGCGTCGAGCGTCCAAGGCTGCGTGTCCACCAGAAACTTGTTCGTCCTGGCAACGAATTCCCAAGCACTCTGGAGGGCGGCTGAAAACTGAAAACTGTCACACGACCACAGATAGTTCTTGACCGCCTGGGTTGCCACAAAACGGAGTTGCGGGACATCGTTGGCAAATTCGGGAGAGGGGATGATGTTTCCGATGGCTGCCAACGTTTTGGGCACCGTTCCGCCACAGTAGCGGTTGATCATCGCCACGGTACGATTCGCGAGATTCCCAAGATCATTTGCGAGGTCGGCGTTGTAGCGCTGAATGAACCCCTCGTAAGAAAAGCTGGTGTCCTGTCCGAACGGCGCTTCGCGCAGCAGGTAATAGCGCAACGCGTCGTTGCCGGGCGCGCCGAAGGAATCGAGCGCTTCGACGATGGGCTCGGGGTAGACGACGTTGCCTTTCGACTTCGACATCTTATCCTGCTCGTAGTAAATCCATCCGTGCGCGAAGATCGTTGTCGGCAGCATCTCCGGTTGGTCGGGGTAGGCGGCCATGATAAACGCCGGCCAGTAGATGGCGTGGAAACGAAGGATGTCCTTGCCGAGCATGTGGACAATCTCGGCCTCGCCCGGTTTGTTGCGCCAATACTTCTGGAATTCGGCGCTGCCGTTTTCACCCTGCGCATAGCCGATGCCCGTCATGTAGCTGGTCAGCGCATCGTACCAAACGTAAAACACCTGGTGAGGATCGTCAGGCCAGGGGATTCCCCACTTCAGGCGGCTACGGCTGACGGAGATATCGCGCAGGCCGCTCTTCACAAAGCTTTTGACTTCATTCATGCGGTAGTCTGGCTTCACGAAATCAGGATGGTTCTCATAAAGCTCGAGGAGGGGTGGCTCGAACTCCGACAATTTGAAGAAGTAATTGTCTTCGCTGATTAATTCCGCCGGGCGCCCGCAGATATCGCAATTCACGGGGTCCGTGTTGTCGGAAACGTAGCGCTCATCCCAGACACAATAGCGGCCCTCATAACGTCTCGTGAAGATGTAACCATTTTCTCGAGCGCGAATCAGTAGGCGCTGGACGGATTTCACGTGGTCCGGATGGTCTGTGTATATGAAGCGGAGAGAATCCTGGTCCGACTCCGGATAGACTTTCACCGGTATGCCGAGTTTCTCCCAGAGAGCGACAAAGAGCTTGCGCTTTTCCGCGACGAACTCGTGCGGTGACTGGCCTGCGGCGGCGGCGGCGCGCTCAAGCTTCTCGCCGTGCTCATCGGTGCCGGTGAGGAAGGCTACGTCGTATCCGCACATGCGTTTATAGCGCGCGATGACATCGCAAACAATGGTGGTGTAGGCTGAGCCCACATGCGGGCGGGCGTTGGGGTAGTAGATGGGAGTCGTAAGGAAAAACGTCGGTTTCATGCGCTGGCTGCCTTCTCAGTCTGGTGCAAATAAGCGGCTTCGGCGGCGGCGATTACCTGCTTGAGCGGCACGGATTTTTCTGTAGCCAGGCGTTGGCAATCCTCGAATTCGGGAGCCGCGTTTACAACATTCCCATTGCGCCGAGCTACTTTTACCTGCACCGCACCGTAAGGGGTTTCCACCGTCACGTGCTCACGCTCCAACACTTTCCTCCGCGCCTCGTAGATGCGCACGCCAATCGTGGTGGTCTGTTCGAAGAGTAATTGGGAGAGCGCGTCGCTCTGGCTGGGCTCGCAAAGAATGCTGATGGTCAGGCCGGGCCGATTCTTTTTCATTTGCGCGGAGCTGCACGTCACGTCAAGCGCGCCCGCGGCAAGGGCCTTTTCCAGGAAATACCCGTAAAGCTGTGGGCTCATGTCATCAACGTTGGCTTCGATGACGGAGACAATTTCGTCTCCGGGCAGACCTGGCTGGCCGACGATGGCTTCAACCTGCTCACCAACAAAGAGGCGGGCGATGTTGGGGTGATCGTGGTAGTCCTTTTCTCCCGCGCCATAGCCAATTTTTGCAATCTTCATTGACGGGAAGGGGCCGAATTCGGAAGCCAGGGTCGCGACCAGGGCGGCGCCGGTAGGCGTCACCAGTTCGCCTTCCACGCCCGTGGAATAGACCGGGATATTCTTCAGCAGTTCCGCGGTGGCAGGCGCGGGAACAGGCAGACTTCCGTGCGCCGCATCCACGTGCCCGCCTCCAACGTTCAAAGACGAGCAGACGAGATCAGAAATCTCGAGCAATTCCAGTCCAACGCATGTGCCCACAATGTCGAGCACCGCGTCCACCGCGCCGACTTCGTGAAAATGAACTTCGCCGGGAGGAACATTGTGAAGTTTGCCTTCCACTTCGGCCAGCAGGTTGAAAATCTTCAGCGAGCGCGCCGCGGCCCTTTCCGGCAGGGATGCTTTCTCGATCAGCGTCTGGATGTCCGCAAGATGGCGGTGCGGCTGCTCGCCGGGAACACGAATGTCCACGCGCGTTCCCACCACTCCGCCGCGCAGGGCGCGCGTGCGCTTGAATTCATAGAATCCCAGCGGCAGCTTCTTCAGCTCGCCGAACAGCCGGTCTACTGGAACTCCCGCGTCGATCAGCGCCGCCAAAAACATATCGCCGCTAATCCCGGAAGAGCAATCCAGGTAAGCTTGTTTCATAGTAACCTCGGAAGAATCTCTCCCGCCGGGCCGCGGAGTATCCATTTTGCCAGTCCATCGGCAGGAGTGGGGTCGGGATTCACAATCACCACCCGAGCGCCCGATTCGCGCGCCACCTGCACAAGCCCGGCCGCCGGATAAACGATGGCGGACGTTCCAATCGCCATAAAAATGTCTGCCGTTCGAGACGCGTCCATAGCGCGTTCCCACTGATCGACGGGTAGCATTTCTCCAAACCAGACAATCGCCGGTCGCAGCGTTCCTCCACAGCGGCAGAGCGGAGGCAAAAGATCGATGGGCACTTGTTCGTTCCGGCCTTCGCGCCCACATGAGGTGCATCGCAGCAGCCAGATGTCACCGTGCAACTTCACCACGTCCTCGCTGCCCGCCCTTTCGTGCAGGCCATCCATATTCTGGGTCACCAACGTAAACTTCTCCGGTGACCTTCGCTGCATTTCGGTCAGGGCGAGGTGCCCGGGGTTAGGTTGCGCCGCGTGGATGAGGCCGCGCAGCCAGTCATACCATTCCCAAACCAGGTGCGGATCGCTCTCAAATGCCTCGGCCGTGCAGAGCTTTTCCGGAGAGTAGTTCCGCCACAATCCATCCGTGCCGCGAAAGGTCGGAACGTGACTTTCTGCGGAAATACCTGCGCCCGTGAAAGCCACAATCCGCCCGGTCCGCAGGCTTCGCCGCACCGCTTCAGTAGCGTTTTCCACTCCCTCCTCAATTCTCGACAGGAAATTCTGCCGGAAATTGGATACTATGCTTTACTCTAAAAGGTTGTCAATGAGCTGGGTCATGCGGTGGTGTCTCGATTCGGATGTAGCGCCGCCCTTTAGGGCAGCACATGCCGGGCTCAAGCCCGGCGCTACACTCGGAAATGGAACACTACCGGTCGTGCGCAAGTGATGTAATCTGCTGTAGCGGCTGGGCAATGACGTTGTTCCCTGCGGGGAACTTGGTGAGAGTACTTATAGAAAAGGGGATAGGAAATGGAAAACCTTAATCGTCGTCGTTTTCTGCAAGTTTCGGTCGCTGCGGGCGCGGCAGGACTGGTGCCGGGCATTCCGGCAGCACCTGCGGCTACCGTGGGAAAGCCCTTTCGGTTGGGAATCATCATTGGGGTCTCGAAAGATCCGGAAGCGGCCCTCAAGCGTGTCCAGGAATTTGGTGTTCCGACGTGCCAAGTTGGAACAGACGATTTCTCGGACCGCGTCTGCAATGGCCTTAAGGCGGCCAGCGAAAAGTATGGTATCGAGGTCACGGCTATCAATACTTCCGGCGGCCCGCCCAATGAGTACACTTTTTATGAAGGCCCCAAGACCATCGGCGTGGTTCCCATCAAGTATCGCCAACAACGAATCGATAACTACAAGCGCGCCTCCGATTTTGCCAAACGGGTCGGTGTGCCGGCCGTTCACTCTCACTTCGGGTTTATTCCTGAGGACCCGAATGACCCTAATTATCAAGGTGTGGTTGCCGCGCTTCGCGACGTGGCCACGCATATCAAGGGCAATGGCCAAATCGTGCTGATGGAGACTGGGCAAGAAACGCCCATCACCATGCTGCGCGCCATCACCGACGCCGGCGTTGATAACCTGTTTGTGAATCTGGATTGCGCCAACCTGATCCTCTACGGTAAGGGTAATCCGGTGGATGCGCTGGACGTCGTTGGCCACCTGGTGAGGGGCACGCACGCCAAAGACGGTACATTCCCGACCAACCCCAAAGAACTCGGCGAGGAGGTTCCCATCGGGAAGGGAAAAGCGAATTTCCCGAAACTTATTCCGCGCCTTAAGGAATTGGGGTATACGGGGCCGCTTACGATCGAACGGGAAATCTCCGGTCCCCAACAGCTCGCGGACATCAAAATGGAGAAAGTCTACCTGGAAAAGTTGGTTGCCAAGCTGGGGTAGTGTGCGGCGGCTTCACCGGGACGCAGTTTGGGGGTTTACGAATAGGGGCGGAGTGATGTACTTTTGTAAAGACAGACTCCGCAAGACTCTTCTGTGGCTCGTCGGACACTTCGCCCCGAAAGACTGCGGAGCCGTAGCCCGCTTGTGAAGCAAAGCCGGGCCGGTAGCTCAACGGTAGAGCACTGCCCTTTTAAGGCAGGGGTTCTGGGTTCGAATCCCAGCCGGCTCACCACTCCCTTCTTTGTTCCCAGAAAGGGAACCACATCATTAGCGGTAGGTGAAACTTACCCAGAGGCCCCCGGTATGATCCATCGCTGCCCGCGATGGAGTCAAACTGGTGGACACGTCTCGAATTGCATGTAGGGGGATCGCGAACCGCCCCTACTGCCTAGCCTCTCGACGAAAACTAGGGTGGTTGTCAAAGGGGGCGTTTTCAATGCCTGAATCGATCTTTCAGTCCGCGGTTGCGATGGCGGCCGCGATTCGCAACAAAGAAATTTCCGCGCGCGAGCTCGTGTGTGCTTGCTTCGGGCGAATTGCAGAGGTGAATCCCCGCCTGAATGCCGTCGTGCAAATGGACGCTGAGCGAACTCTGAAAGAAGCGGACGCTGCCGATCGAGCGTTGGCGCGCGGCGATGCGATCGGCCCCTTGCACGGCGTGCCGTTCACGCTGAAAGACGCTATTGAGGCGAAGGGGCTGATCTGCACCGGCGGAACCGAAGGGCGTGCACACTACGTCCCTTGCCAAGACGCCGTGGTTGTAAAACGCCTGCGCCAGGCTGGAGCCATTCTGCTCGGGAAAACCAATTGCCCGGAATTGGGATGGGCGTGGGAGGCCGACAACCTTATCTACGGCCGTACGAACAATCCGTATGACCTCAGCCTGTCGCCGGGAGGGAGCAGCGGTGGAGAGTCCGCCATCATTGCGGCGGGAGGTTCGCCATTCGGCTTGGGGAGTGACGCCGGGGGAAGCGTGCGTTACCCGGCGCACTGCACGGGGATCGCCAGCATCAAGCCGACCTCGGGAAGGGTTCCACGCACGGGACACTTTCCCGGACCGGGAGGGTTGCTCGATGCGATCTGGCAAATCGGGCCACTGGCGAGATTCGTGGAAGATTTGACCCTGGTGCTTCCGGTAATTTCTGGAGTCGATGGGCAAGACCCCGCCATCGTGCCTGTGCCCCTTGGCGATCCCCGCGCCATCGACCTGCGAAAACTGCGCGTCGCTTTCCATACGGACAACGGGATTGCGCCCCCATCGGCGGCAGTCGGTGCGGTCGTGAAGAAGGCGGCTTCTGCATTGACCGACGTGGGAATTACCGTTGAAGAGGTGCGGCCTCCGGTGATCGACAAGACCTATGAAATCTATCTCGGCCTGTTCACGGCCGACGGCGGGGCGGGCATCGAATCCCTGCTGAAAGAGGTTGGAACGCGCCACGTCCATCCGCTCATGCAACGCGTGCTGGACTTGCAACATGAAGGTGTTAAAACCGTAGCGGAACTCGCTGCGGTGGTTGGCCGCTGGGATGCTTTCCGGCGCGAAGTGCTTTCTTTCATGTCGAACTATGACGCTTTGCTCTGCCCGGTATGTTCCTTTGCCGGGATGGCGCACGGTTCCACTTACGACCAGCTTTCCAGCTTCAGCTATACAATGACGTCGAACCTGACCGGGTGGCCGGCGGCGGTCGTTCGCGGTGGGGCCACGGAGAAGGGTTTGCCGATTGGGGTTCAAATTATAGCCCGACCGTGGCGGGAAGATGTGGCGTTGGCGATCGCCCAGTTTTTGCAAGATTCGCTCGGTGGCTGGCAGGGCCCGGCGCTGTGAGGGAGCACCGGGTAATAAGCGTAGAACAAAGACGTGCGAGTTTGCGGTTTTCAAAACCGAAGCACCCACGCAACCCACTGTCATCCTGAGCCCCGATGGAGTGCGCCGGGGCTCAGGATGACAGTGGCTGCGGTAGTCTCTGCTGTTTGCCCACCGCTTTCTGCCAACTGCTTGCTGCCTACTGTTCTTCTACGCTTCCCGTGCGGTGTCGCTCGCCGCATCCCACACCATTTTCTTGCCGGAACGATACGACATGTTGACCATGTGTCCGGCGGCGGCAGCATGGTGCCCGACCACGGCGTTTTCGCTGCACTCTTTGCGCGAGCGCACGCAATCCAGAAATTCCAGTGTGTGGAGGACCACGGAGTCGGTTCCCAGATCTTTGTACGTGACGACACCCTCCTCGATGATCGGCGGGTTTGCCTCGGCGCGGTGGTTGCCTGTGTTCATATAGACTTCTTGGAGGTCCTTCGGCCAGGAATCAATCGCGTATCCGTAGCCTTCTTTAGGATTTTCCGGCGCAACAGTGAAGTTGCCGCCGAACAACGTGAGAGACCCTTTGTTTCCCAGGAAGGTCATACCCTGGTCGGGTACACTTGCATTGTTAAATGTTGCCCCCATGTTTACGTTGAATTCTTCCGGGTAAACAAAAAGGGCATCGAGCGTGTCAGGAACTTCCCGGCCATCCTTCCGGACCAGGATTCCTCCCGATGCCATGACGCTCGACGGAACCTTGGCTTCCATGATGAAGTGAATGGACGTAATCAGGTGAACGAACAGGTCGGTGGAAATGCCGCCGGAATAATCCCAATACTTGCGATAGCGGAATACACGTTCGGGATCGTAGGCGCACTTCGGCGCATTGCCCAGCCACTCCTGCCAGTTGAAGTTCACGCCTTCCTTAAGATCTGGGGGAATGGGGTAATTCCAAGCGCCGTTCGAGGTGTTGCGGTTGTAGGAGGCGATGACTTTGGAGACCTTCCCGAGTTGCCCCGAAGCCACGATTTCATGGGCTTTCTTTTGCAGAAACGAGGACCGTCCCTGGCTGCCCACCTGCAGTACTCGGTTGTAACGCTTCACTGCCTCGATCATTTTGGGCCCGTCTTCGACGGTATGGGTCATAGGCTTTTCGATATAGACGTCCTTGCCCGCGGCGAGCGCGTCTAAAACCATCGGAAGATGCTGGTGATCGGGAGGTGCAAGAACGACCGCGTCGATGTCCTTGCGATCGAGCAGGGCTTTGTACTGGCCCAAAAGGGTGTCGATTTTGCCCTCGGTGCGTTCCTTGGCGCGCGTCAGGTGGCCCTGGTAGCAATCGCTTACCACCACCAGATTGGCCTGCTGGGTCTTCTTGATCGCTTCCATCAGGATGTTGCCTCGAATCCCGAAGCCGATGAACCCTAGATTCACCCGGTCGTTCGGACCCGCCGGCGGGGGAAGGGGAGATGCCTCCAGGGGAACCAGCTTTCCGTTCAGTAGCAAGCCCAAGCTGGCCGCTCCGACGGTACTCCGGCGCATAAACTCACGTCTGGAAAATGATGACATTGGTTCTTTCCTCCATGCGGATAAGATTAAGATGGCAGGTGTCCTACAGTGCTCAGTCTATCTGGCGAGGTCGGATCAACTCATAACTCTTACCCTTTTGGTCGTCTGCGGTCAACTAGAATCTTGGTACTGTCCTGACTTGAGCCGTAGCGCCGGCTTCCAGCCGGCACAGCAGCCGCCAAGATGGCGGCGTTACGCACCAATTAGCACCGTACCGGATTCTTCGCAAACTTGCGCATCGCTCGGGATTTTGCACTGGGAGTGCCGCGCGGTCTGGTATTCTCTTGCAGATTGGTGAATTGAGGAGTTCATGGCAAACAATAAGAAGAAACCCGGTGCGGAGTTCCCACAACTTGCCTACCGCAATCTCCGTTTCCTGGAAAGCGCCGACGCACGGGCACTGAGAATTCTGGCGGAATACTTAGATCCTCTCGTCCGTTTTCAAAGAGCGGGGGTGAAACGTACGGTGGTTTTCTTCGGCTCGGCGAGGGTCTTTTCGCGTGAGGCGGCACAGGAGAGACTGCGCAAATTGACGGCGAGCCGTGAAAAACATTCCTCGTCGTGGCAGGCCGAACTTAAGCGTGCCCGCATGGGCGTCCAGATGTCACGCTACTATGAGGAGGCCCGTGAGCTGGCGCGCCTCATCACCGTCTGGGCAATGAAGTTGGGCAAAGGCCCCGACATTCTCACAGTGTGCTCAGGCGGGGGCCCCGGCATTATGGAAGCGGCGAACCGCGGGGCCAGCGAAGCGGGGGGTAAATCGATTGGGCTCAATATCAGGTTGCCCAGGGAACAGGAACCGAACCCGTATATTTCCCCCGACCTCAGCATGTTATTCCGGTATTTCTTCATGCGTAAACTCTGGTTCGCACAACCTGCGCAAGCCGTGATTGTCTTTCCCGGAGGGTTTGGAACTCTGGATGAAATGTTCGAATTTCTCACCCTCATCCAGACTCAAAAAATGGGCCATAACGTGAAGATTCTTCTTTACGGCTCGAAGTTCTGGAAACGCGTCGTGCGATTTGACCGGTTGCTTGAGGCAGGTACCATCAGCCCGGACGAGTTCAATCTGCTTCGATTTGTGGATTCGCCCGAGCAGGCATTCGAAATCATAAAGCACGAACTGGAACTGCAGCCTGTCGTAGGCCCGATCAGCAAGCGTCACTTCATGTAGTGGGCGGGGAGTATAATCTAACTGTGGCAATGCTTCCAGGCGGATACTCGTTTTCCGGAGGGGCTCATGCAATTTCTCAAAGAAAGCATGCTCGAACTCATCATTCAAACGTCCACGAATTTGCCTCCGGACGTGCGGAAAGCCATGGCGTGGGCGCTACGCAGCGAGAATCCTCAGACCCAGTCGGGACAAGCGCTGGCCATTATCGGCGAGAACATTGACATGGCCTATCACGACGAAGGCGCAATTTGCCAGGATACGGGCATGCCCACTTTCGAGATTAAAACTCCCGTTGGTCTCAACCAGATCGCTATGCGCAAGCAGACCCTGGAAGCCGTCGCGGAGGCCACCAAGCGCGGAAAGTTGCGCCCTAATTCCGTGGACTCGATCACCGGCAAGAATAGCGGAAATAATCTCGGGCCGGGGACGCCGATCTTTCACTTCGAACAGTGGGAAAAGCCCGAGGTGGAGGTGCGACTTATCCTGAAGGGTGGGGGTTGCGAAAACAAGAACATCCAGTATTCCGTGCCCTGCCAGCTTGAACATTTGGGCCGCGCCGACCGCGATCTCGAAGGTGTTAGGACGTGCATCCTCCACTCGGTGTGGCAGGCGCAAGGCCAAGGTTGCGCGCCGGGAGCCATCGGCGTATGCATCGGTAGCGATCGCGGTGGTGGCTATCATCTTGCCAAGCAACAGCTCTTTCGGACCTTGGACGACACGAACCCTGACCCGGTGCTGGCAAAGCTCGAACAAGAGATTATGGAACAGGCTAACAAGCTAGGGGTGGGCGCCATGGGATTCGGCGGTTCCAGTTCCCTGATCGGTTGCAAGATCACAGCGGCGAACCGGCTTCCCGCTAGCTTCTTTGTAACTGTGGCGTACGACTGTTGGGCGTTCCGCCGGCTAGGAGTTCTTCTCGATGCTGAGAGCGGCGCCATCACGCAGTGGCTGTATCGCGACCCCAGTCGGCCCGTCGAGCAACTGATTTTGGCTGGAACCGGTTTTCAGTTGACCGGCCGCGAGGTGCGCCTTGAGCCCCCGCTCAGTGAAGAGAAAGTTCGCGCCCTGAAGGTTGGCGACGTGGTGCTGATTAATGGTCCGATGGTCACCGGCCGCGACGCCGCTCATCACTACTTGCTGCACCACGCGACGCCTTACGATATGCATGGCGCGATCCTCTATCACTGCGGTCCGGTGATGCTTAAGGAGGATAACGAGTGGCGTGTCAAAGCCGCCGGCCCCACGACGAGCATCCGCGAGGAGCCTTACGAGGCCGACATCATCCGGCGATTTGGACTTTGTGCCGTGATGGGCAAGGGTGGAATGGGAGCCAAGACCGGGGCGGCGTTAAGAGAGTTCGGCGCGGTGTACCTCCACGCCATTGGCGGCGCGGCGCAGTTCTACGCTCGTTGCCTTCCCAAGGTTCGTGATGTCTATCTGTTGGAGGAACTCGGCGTCCCCGAGGCCATGTGGGTGTTCGAAGCGCGCAATTTCCCCGCCATCGTCACCATGGATTCGCACGGCAATTCGCTGCACGCGGAAGTCGCGGCCACGACTGGAGCGGAACTGGAGAAGGTCGGAACGCGGTAGCGGCTGGTTCGACGTCCCCTGAGACTGTGTTCGCCTCGGAAGCGCGCTTCGCCCGAGCAAATTCCGGTCACTTCTCGGGCGACCACGGCGTGAGTCGAGGAATCCAGCGCGGCACTGCTTGGCAGTAGGCTTTGTAGGAAGCGCCGAACCTTCTTCTTAGCGCAGGCTCTTCGTAGGCCAATACGAAAATCGAAAAGCCTGCGGCAACCAGAAGCGCGTACTCCAATAGCCGCAAGGAACTGAAAAGCGCCGCCTCGCTAAAGAGCACCAGGGCCACCCCCACATACATCGGATTGCGGACGAAGCGGTAAAGTCCGCTCACCACGAGCGACTTCGGTGCATCGATGGGGGCGGGTGTTCCCAGGCCCACCACGGCAAAGTCCCACGCACACTTCAAAAGAATCGCGGCGCCTATCGCGGACGGTGCCAGTGCCAGCCAGTTTATCCAACTTTCCGGCCGGGACACCTCCTTTGCCAGCAGGAGGTAGGGAACGTATAGGAGGACGGTTCCGGGTACGAGGATAACAAAAACCAGGGTTTTGAGAATCGGTCCAACAGCCCGTGGGGACATACGGCACCTTCGAAATGAGATTAACCAGTCCGACGATCCCGGACTGCGCATTCTACATCTTCTCCCCTCCCGCGGTTTGCCGATTGATGTGCATATTTTCCTTGACAACTGCAAGACTGTAGGCTATATTGCAAATTGGGTGTTGCGCCTGTGCGGTATTTCGGTGGGACCGTTAGTGGCCGCTCCCCTCTGGCGCTAGCCGGTGCTCGGGCAATCGACGCGCGGAGCAAGAATGAATTCAAGGCGCCTTTTGCGGCCAAGCGTCGTGAAGGGCAATGAGACTTCGTGTCGGTCGAGCGCGCCAAAAAACGAAGCTGAGAACATATTGAAAACAAAGACCCGGTAGAAGGCTTCTTCCCAAAACGAAGCTGAGAAGGTATTGAAAATAAGGCCGTTTACCAAAACCCATAGAAATTTCTGTGAATCCGACAATGTGACCGATCGGCAGAATGACCCATCGGAGTCGTCGCGCGGTGCAATGCGCGCCGCTTCAAAGCTTCGATAGGCTAGTTATGGCCGAGAGCGCTCAGGGCGCGGAGGGGACAGCGGCCTTGCGTTCCGCCAGCAGGGAACTGGGGGGATGATATGGGGCAGGGGCGAGCGTGGCTTGAAAGCACGAGTTAATGTCGATGGGAATGGAAGCAACGTCGGTGATGCGCTTGTCACGCACGGTCGCTTTCAGCAACAGGCCGCGATGCGTGGCGGCATCCTGCTGGTCGAAAACAAAATTGCCCAGGCTGTAGGCAATCCAATGATCGTGGTACTTCTCGATCGGTTGCACCACGTGGGGGTGGCCGCCCACAACCATGTCGGCGCCCGCATCGATCATTTGGTGAGCAAGGTCCACTTGGCCGCTTGTGGGTTTCAGCGCGTATTCGACGCCCCAGTGCGGGCAGACAATGACAAGGTCCGCCAAGGGCCGGGCAAAGCGAATGTCCGCCAGTGCCTGTGCAGGGTCCAGCCACGCCACGCCTGGGCGATCCACGCCCGCCGTCGCTTCCTTGGGATCAATGTTCACGTAGGCGAGGAAGGCGATACGGAGAGCGCCCACCTTTACCAGCAGCGGGTAATGCGCTGCCAAAGCATTTTGCCCCGCGCCAACGGGCTGAATACCGGCCGCGCGCAATCGTTCCAGGCTGTCGAGCAGCGCCTCGGGGCCCCAGTCGTAAGTGTGGTTATTGGCCTGTGATGCCACGTTGAAACCCGCGGTCTTCAGACCTTCGATGGCCCGCGGATCGGCGCGAAAGGAGTACAGGTGATGCAGATTTCGGCCGCGGTCTGACACGGGGCATTCCAAATTGCAGTAGCGCAGGTCAGCTTCGTGCAGAGTATCCGCGATAACGTGGAAGGGAAGAGACCAATCGTTTTGGGCCGCCATGCGCAGGCCCACGGTGCGTGAAAGCATCACGTCGCCCACGAAGAGAAGCGTGTACTCGGTTTTTTTCGGTGTGCTCGGCGGCGCGGTGGCCTTCGCCGGAGGCATCTGTGGCGGTGCGGCGTTCTGTAGGGGGACAAGCGGGTTCACCACACACCAGCCCGCTACCACAACCGCACTTAAGAAGCCCACGCGCAGCCACTGATTTTTAGAGGTCATCCTCACATCGCTTACAGTAGGCGCAGCACGTGCATCCTGGCTGCGTCGGTCATCGCGGCCCAGAAAGTACCATGACGCCTACTTAAGGTTCTCAGGAATCAGGAACTCGACCAGCACAAGGTCGTGCCACTCGCCGCCCAGCTTGCCGTGCTTTTCGTGCACACCCACTTCCTTCCAACCGGTCAACTGGCAGAGTTTGCGCGCACCTTCGTTCACGGCCATGATGCGCCCGATGATCTTATAAAAGCCTTTTTCGCGCGCGACGTTCTGCATGGCCTTCATCAATTCCTGTGCCACGCCATGGCCGCGCAGACTGCGCTCGATATAGATGGCAAGCTCCGCGATACCGTCGTAACAGTGTCGTGGGCTGTAAGGATTGAGCGCCGACCAACCCATCAGCGTGTGCTTGACTTCCGCCACCAGCACGGGAAAATTATCGGGCCTTGCCGCGAGCCATAGATAACGCTCTTCCGGTGTTACGTAGGAATTTTCAAAAGTCGCCGCGCGGTCTTGGACGCCCTGGTTGTAAATGCGGGCTATTTCTTTGGCATCATCAATACGCGCGGGACGAATCTTCAGAGGACCACTCCACTCCGTCATGACCCCTACCTTGAACGAGATTTGAACGCGAATGCGATTCTAACCTGCCACTTCGGGGAGCGCAAATACAGCCGAACAAAGTGCCATCATCATAACGACGGCCTCGAGCTGGCGACGGGCTGTGCCGCCTTGCACACCGGGTACCGCCCGGCACATTAGGCCGGGGCAGGCGTCGCCTTGCATCGGAGCTTGGCTGTTGAAACTCCGCTTGACTACGGCACGCAGGGGAGATATCGTAAAGGCGAACAAAAGGCGAATTGCATGGAAAAGCCTTCTGCCGGCAAGATCTTGGTGGGCCCCGCAGGTTGGTCCTATGCCGACTGGGAGGGAATTGTCTATCCCCGCGGCAAGCGCCGCGGCTTTCACGAAGCAGCTTTCTTGGCGCAATACTTTGACACGATCGAGATCAACACTTCCTTCTACAATCCATTGCGCGCCGAGGTGGCCGCGTCGTGGGTGGAAAAGGTTCAGCGGAATCCGTCGTTTCAATTCACCGCCAAGCTTTGGAAGCGTTTCACCCACGAGCGCAGCGCCAGCCTTCACGATGAACAATTGTGCAAGCAGGGGCTGGACCCTTTGGCCGCTGCCGGCCGGCTCGGGGCGCTGCTCCTGCAGTTTCCCTGGTCGTTCAAGAACACTCGGGAAAATCACGAGTATCTCAGCGGGCTTTTCCTTCAGTTCATGGAATATCCACTGGTGGTTGAGGTGCGGCACAGTTCGTGGAATCAACCAGAGATTTTTGATTGGTTGCGTGCGCAGGGTGTGGGCTTTTGCAATATCGACCAGCCGGTTATTGGCCGCTCCCTAGCCCCAAGCGAACAGGTCACCATGCCGGTCGGCTACGTGCGTTTACATGGCCGGAATTACGAGCATTGGTTTACGTCGAGCGAGCACCCCGAAGAGCGTTACAACTATCTTTATAGCATCGATGAGCTGAAGCCCTGGGGCGATAGGATCGGCAACATCGCGCGTACCGCCGAAGTGGTCTTCGTGATCACCAACAACCACTTCGAGGGAAAAGCCGTCGCCAACGCCCTCCAACTCGTCAGCATTCTGCGCGGTCCGCCCGTGCCGGTGCCGGAGGGTATGATTGAGCATTACCCGCAACTGGCGGAAATCGCGCTGCCGAAGAGTGCGCCTCCCGAGCCGAAACAAACTGAATTGGGGTTTGCCTGAGAGGAAGCGTCCTAATTTGGACGTAGCGCTGCCCTTTAGGGCGGCACATGCCGGGCTCAAGCCCGGCGCTACACCCGAAATCAGGAGAATACTAGCCTGAGAAGAATATTTGACAGCTAGAAAGTGCCGCTGCTAGCATGGAAAAGTTGTGCGCTGCAAATAGGATTTTGTTAAGCGAGTCTCGCCGAAACTCGCCCCAAGCGAGCCTCGCGCATTCACCACGTTGATGAATAAATCATCTGCCACGTCCCCGTCGTCTAGCCCGGCCTAGGACACCGCCCTTTCACGGCGGTAACACGGGTTCAAATCCCGTCGGGGACGCCAAATCCTTTCAATAAGATACAAACAAGTGTGGCATTTCTCGCAGGCACAAAAAGGCACAGGCGGCCCTAGGTGGATTAGGCACCGACTGCCGTCGGTCCACGCAAGAGTTGAACGACCTTACTCTGTGCTTCGCGCTTTTGTGCGGTGACCGCCTGCGTGTAGGTGTCCAATGTGACCCGGCTGGCGGCGTGTCGAAGCAACTCTTGCATAACTTTAATATCGACCCTGTTGGCCCGCAGTAGAGACGAATTCGTATGGCGGAAGGTGTGCCACCCGAGATGCGCAGTGACGCCGAGCTTGAGCGAGCCGTAAGCTGCTAGTTTGGTGAGCGGGTCGGATTTTGACGACCCACGGTGTCGAATAGCAAAGTTGACTGTTTCCAGTTCGATGCAGTTTTGGCGAAACCCAGGTGCGATTGCGTGGGTCATCAATTTATACCGATGCGGCGGCTTGATGTGGCACTCTTCGAGGATCAGGATTGCTCTCGGTAGAAGACGTAAAAGAACACCACCACAGTGAGGCTCGCGAACAGATGAACCAGCGACGTCGGCAGCGCCATCGCTGGAATCACCTCACGGATGACCCCCAATACGGCGGAAATGAAATGTGCCACCACCAAAACCGTTAGCAGAATTGTCCCAATCAATGCTAGGAGTGCTGCATTCTTGAGGCTCATGGTGGGAGTATGAAGGCTCTCCGCGTCATTTGCAAGCGGCCAGTCCTTCGAAGTACGACCAGCCATACCGTTTTGTGGCAACATCAAATCCCTGGCAAGACTAAACCAAGAGCGAAGGGGGTGCGGCGCGCAAGACGGGCAAGGGATGTACTTCGGATTTCCTGGGGTTTCCGCTAATAAGGAGTTGGGATTCACGCGCTTGCCTTCGCAAACTTCTGGGCCACATCTGTGCGAGAATGAGGGGTGAGCCTTTCGCATGAGATCTTCACGTTAGGGAACGCGTAGCTTGGCATCACTCGGGACAGCGACTAAGGCTTTTTTCAGTGCCTGCTATGGGACGATGGTGCCGTGCCGGTTGACCCGGCCGCCTCTAAAGAAGCGGTGATGCACCATGCTATTGACAAGGAGAAGAAAGATGACTGCCAGGAGGACTACGAACAGGAACTTTCCAATCCCGAACGAGGGTGGCTTTTCTCCTTCAGGGTCCGGCGAATGCGAATAAGTTGCCATCAGATCTGCCTCTCCGCCAGGTTAGACGCCTGCCATGGGACCGCCCTTCATATGATCCGTCATTTGCCGTGTCGCCGTTCAAACTGTTTCGCTCCTTCCACCCGTCGTTCACATGGCAGCCTTTGCCCACTACAATCAGGCGGTAATTCGTTCTAAGCCAGATTCTCCATACTGTGGCCGTGCGGGGAATCACCGGCGCCGTCAATTATAGATATCGATGAGCGGCTATGAGATTCTTCCATTTTCATTGTGTATGGGCAGAAAAGGGGAGTCTGTACCATTGTGAACACCTCCACGCGAATTGTTCAGGAGTGCCCAACGGCGATTCATAGCGTCGAGGTGTAGCAGAAGGGACTCGCGGCGGCGGGGGTTTCACCTGATTCGGTTACGCAAATGCTTGGATGTTCTGCGGCACAAATGGATCCGAGATATGCGCAGGTTTTGCATCAGAGCCCTTTGACGCGCTGTGAATTAGCCACCCTTTGTGGTCGAGCGAGCTTGCGTCAGGGGCACAATGTGAATTGCCTTGAGCCTAAGAAAGTGGTCTTATTGAGTTTTCAGCTTCGTGCGGTGCAGTCTCGATGGAGGTGTTTTCGCAAGTGAGGGAGCTTGGTCTTAAGAGTGATGGCGGTTGGCCGTCTGGGAAGTTGCGCCTGACCTTGCTGATCAGCTTCGGCGGGTTATTGGCCTTGCTGGTCATCGCGGGCCTGGATGCCCTTCGTCTCGCACACGAGATGCACACGCAGGAGGAAGAGATCCGCCAAGCCTTTCTGGCCCATACCCAGCCGCTATTGGTCCTATCATCGTCAATCGATGTTTACAACGATCGGATACAGGAATATCTCCTGAGCCAGGACTCGCAGGCTGACGGAGTCACGGCCAAGGAATTTTCACGGCTCACGGCAGAAATTAACTCGACGGTAAGAGAGTATCCCGAAAATTGTCAGCCACAAGAGCGGGCATTAGTGGAGAGCCTCGAACAGTTGTTCACAGAGCAACAGGGTATGACAACTCCAGTTTTGTCATGGAGCCGAGAAGAGCGCCGCAGAGAGGCTTGGCGTTTCCTGAACGAAGAAGTTCTTCCTCAACGCACGCGCATCCAGGAAACATCGGAAAAAATCGCCCTTTGGAGCGATCAACAACTTGGGGCGGTAGATCGGGAGATGTTTAGAAGTTTTGCCAGCTTACAAGCGCGACAAACAAAATTGCTGGCAATCGCTCTCACCACCGGACTGGTCTTGTCTGTCGTCAGTATCCTTTACCTTCTCCGTCTCGGAGAGGAGGCACAGCGGCGGTATCAGGAACTTGCTTGCAGCCGCGCCGAGCTGGAAGCCTTGTCGGCACAGCTCGTCGATGCCCAGGAAACCGAGCGGCGGTCGATCTCTCGTGAACTTCATGACGAGGTCGGACAGTCCCTGGGGGCCTTGTTGGTGGAGGTCGGAAGATTAGCGGCGTCGACCCCTCCGGACAACACCCAGATTAAGGATCATGTGGACAAAATCAAATCGGTCGCCGAGACGACGGTCGAAACCGTGCGTAATATCGCCCTGCTTCTGCGGCCTTCCATGCTGGATGATCTGGGCTTGATCGCCGCCCTCGAGTGGCAGGGCAGGGAGGTCTCGCGCCGCAGTGAAATGGAAGTGGAGGTTCAATCCGCAGAGGTTTCGGAAAAGGTCCCAGACGAATACAAAATCTGCATCTACCGAATAGTTCAGGAAGCTCTCAATAACGCCGCGCGCCACAGCTCGGCCAAAAATGCCAGAGTCACCGTCGAACAAACGGCTGACAAAATTCTGGTTTCTGTCTTTGATGACGGTCGCGGCTTCGATCCGCGAAGGGTTCGCGGCCTTGGCATTTTGGGAATGGAAGAGCGGGTGCGGCGCCTGGGAGGATTCTTCACCATCGACTCGAAGCCCGGGAGCGGCACAGCGCTGAAGGCGGAGTTTCCGCTACCCCATGTTTAATCACCAACGACCATGAATCCGATTCGAGTTTTGCTCGCCGATGACCACAAGCTGATGCGGGCCGGCCTCCGCCTGGTCGTTGAACAACAGCCCGACTTAAGCGTGGTCGGCGAAGCTGACGATGGCAGGCAAGCGGTGGAATTGGCAACGTCTTTGACGCCGGACGTTGTGGTTATGGATATCGGCATGCCGAACCTGAATGGAATCGAAGCCGCGCGTCAGATCAGGGCGATTCGCCCGGACGCTGCCGTCGTGATGCTGAGCATGCATTCCGATGAAGGTTATGTGCTGCGGGCGCTCGGCGCCGGGGCTCGCGCTTACTTGCTGAAGGACTCCGCCACCACCGATCTTGTACAGGCCATTCACGCGGTGGTCGAGGGGAAGTCATTTTTCAGTCCCGCGGTCAGCAAGGTTCTGCTTCAGGATTACATGCGAAAGTTGCAACGAAGCGGTGCGGAAGATTCCTATGACCTGCTGAGTCCGCGGGAGCGCGAGGTACTTCAGCTCGTCGCGGAAGGCAAATCCAACAAGGAGATATCTACAAAACTTATCCAGGTTCTGGCCGGTGCTTCTTCTTCCTGGAGCATTGCTGGGGATGGTGTTGGGCTGTCACAACAGACAAGCCCGTGTAGGGATGACGCAGCATCTTGATTTCAACCAGGAT
>JBKQVI010000318.1:0-3329 GCA_052139985.1 Terriglobia bacterium | reverse complement strand
GACTTGTACCATGGTGGCGCCCTCCTCGGCGGCGATCCGTGATGCGTCAGCAACATCATTCTGAAACCGCTACCGCAGGAGGGCAACTGTTGACTTTCTACAAACACCTATTTTGGACAAGGATGATTTCCTTGAACCCCGTTCCAGGGCAGCCTTGAATGTTGCTGATCCTTCGAAGTGGAGAGACTTTACGAGCAGGTGTAGCTGAGGAAAAGCACGGTTTAAGTTTCGACCATTTGGGTCGCGACAATGTGGCGTGACGCCGAAGCGATGTTGCCTACGATTAGGCGACTTCGCGCCCGGAATCACCCTGATGGTTTCTGGCTGGTCCGGGTTCGTTCTCGTGGAGCATGGAGCCTCAAGGGTTCCTGTTCTTCGAAAGGGTTTCTTCGATTTGTTGAATGGCAGCGTCGATCCACCAGCGCTGATCCGGCCCAGCCTTTTCCCGGGCTGCTTGCAGCAGAGGTAGGGCGATGGCCGACTGACGGACCAGGCCGGCCATCGCGACTTCGCGCAGGGAGTAGTCCGGATTCTTGAGTTGCTCGATCAGCGCAGCTAGCTGCTTCTCGGGATCCACATGGACGGCGACGTCAGCCACGGCGGGTGTGGAAACGATTTGCAAGCGGTCATCCAGCGCCGCACCTTCAATCCTGTGTGGGCCATTCGCCAACCCACCAACAGCGGTTTCCCCGCTCTCAGTGGGAGGAGCCCATGCCCCGCCGTCGACTCGCCAAGTGAACCACCCCTTATCTTTCGTCTGGGTCTCGAAATGGAGCTTAACAATTCCCGATGCCTCCACACTGGCGTGCATCTTGGTTGGGCCCAGTGGTGGGCGGGCATTCACGATAACGTACTCCCCAATATCGGGGTGGGCGAGGAAGTAGGTTTCGAGGAATGCATTCCCCGCTGGGTCGATCAGTACGGTCTTGATCGTCCGGGAATCTCCAAACGGCTGACGCTGATCCGAGGAGAACTGCGGCACGCAGAGTCCTGGAATCGCACGATATAACTGGCCTCGGGAGGTCAGCCAGTATGTTCCCAGGCGATCCTGAGCCACGGATTGAGGATTGCCGACCGCGCAGCCGGGTGGCGGTGGAGAGGCGGGAGAAGCCAGCCGTTCCTGGTCAGTGCCATACCCTCGCTCGAAACTCGCGACGCGCCACCCCTGCACTTGAGTGTATTCCCAAGTTTTCCCGTCGAGGTTCACGGCAAAATTCCCCGCTCGATCAAAAAACGCCGGCCCATCAAAGTTTCCCCTTCCAGTCCCCGCAATTTGTTGTGGCTTCCACGTTTGCCATTCGCGCCCGTTGAAGTAATGGGCCAGTTCGCAGGGGTCGCGATAGCCAATTCGGCCATCGGGGGTGAAGCTCGGGACCGTAAAGCGATATCCCTGGACGTGGAAGCCCGCGCGGTTAGGCAACTGCGCCTGGAAAGCGGTGGAAAGGTCGGGGTAAGTCTCGGTGTCTCCCCGTCGGGAGTTGAGGATCACGACCGGCCCCCGACAGCGATTGTATTGGAGCCAGATGCGGTCCTGGGAATCCACGCCAAAGTTCCAAAAACTCAGCGGGGAGAAATCCTCCGGCAAGGAATGGTCCGCCCATGTCTTTCCGTCCCACTCGCTGATGACGGGCCGGTCACCCGACAGGAATCCCCAGATGTGGCCGCGCTCGTCCGCAAGCAATCCACGCAGGGGGTTAAGCGTTCGCACGTCGGCAGGCGACTGGAATGCGGCGAGCAAATCCGCCGGCGTGACGGCCATGCTCCCACAGGCCATGCTGCCACCGGTCGCGGCGACAAGGAGCAGTCGCCCGTCGGGAAGCGCCATTAAACCTTCCGACTCGTCGAGGGAATATCCGTACCTCCAATCGATGTGCACCGGCTCGCCCGACCCCGTGGGGATGAACCAAGGTCCGGTACCATAAGCGCCAAGCCATAGGCCCGCCGATGTTTCCAAGAACGAGCGAGCCGAGTCGTTGAGGATTTGGGGCCGCATATCAATTCCATTCACCAAGCGCTTCCATGCGCCATCTTGCAGCCGCCAGAGGGCGCCAATCCGGCCCTCTCCGCTGCGCTCGGCAACCGGCATGGAACCGTCGACCGAAACAATGTACGCGGCCCGCCCCGCATGGTGGATGGATTGAACGAAACGGAAAGGGTTGGATGCCGGTTCCGCAACCGCCTCGGCGGTGAGCGTCCGGGTGTCAACCCTGTAGAGGTGACCCCGCGGTCCGCCTAACAACATGTGGTTGGCGTCATCGGGACCGACCGCGGAAAAGGTCTTCACCGACGGGTCGGGCAGATTGGGGTGGAGACTGAAACTCTTACCGTCGAAAATCAGAATGCCCTGAAGCGAGGGCACTCCGCCGCCTCCCCCGCGGCGGCCGGACCAAAACCAAACCCGCCCTTGCCCATCAGCGGTCGCGTAGACGGAATCGAAATTCAGCCGCGCATCCTTGGGAAGATTGGCATCGTAGCGATGATCGTACTCGATCGTGTACGCGCATTCGGTTTTGCCATCCGGGGTAATGCGGTAGATGTGGATACCCGCTTCGGTGATCCAGATATTTTTGTTGGGATCGACGTAGATGTTGGGAGAAAATTTGTTGACGTTGCCCGTAAAGTGAACCATCACCTTCGAGACCGATCCCCGGTGGCGGGTCACGGCATGCTCGTCTTCCCCCGCGCTCCAAAGACAGTAAACCTCTCCCTCCGGCCCGCTTGCCAGGGCGGACGGCCAGAAATTGTTGGGAATCCCGTCAACGGCGACGGCATTCCACCGGTCACCCTCCCAGCGGTAGAGGCTCTCGCTCATGAGCACGCCGATTCCCCACACCCGGCCCGTGGAATCTTGCGCCAGGGCATTGAGCCGAGTCGGATCAACTCGCCAGGGTTGAGCCGAAAGTTTTGGGGCGAGACAAATGATGAAAAGCAGCAAGCGCTGCAAGGTGCGCATGGAGGGCCTCGGGAATGTTGATTTCACTTCACCAGGTGTAATGCGCCGTATACGTGACAACCTTCTCGGAATCGGGAAGCACCTGGACTCGAAACTCCATGGTCTGACCATCGGTTTTGAGATAGGTGCTGGATTTCTCGGTAATCTCCCAGTTCGTGCCGCGATAGAGGTGTTCGACCACGCGGACCTCGACGGGTTCCTTTTTGTGGTTGCGCAATTTGATTTCAAAGGACTCATCCAGCATCCGCCGGGCCATATCGCTGCGATAATCCGTGCGCCGGCGTTCACCCTTGATGTCGAAAGCGTCGCCCGTGTAAACGCGAACCGTTTCGTCGCGCGGCGTATGCTTAATATCATTCTCACCTGTGAATTCCAG
>JBKQVI010000317.1:0-12211 GCA_052139985.1 Terriglobia bacterium | reverse complement strand
ATGCCAGTCCGAAGAGCAGAAGCTCGAGGCGATCACCTGGGCCTATAAGAACATCAAGCCGACCGACGCGACCATCATCGGCCTTTACCCGCGCTATTCCGACCAAGTCGCGGAAACCGTCAAGATGATGCAACAGGCCCTGGCGTGAATACAAGGGAGAGGGGTTTTGGTTTTGATCGATCCCCCCCAGCCCACGCTTGGCTCGTCACCGGTCACTCGTCACCGCCCTTCCGGCGTGTGGTAGAATCCCGTTGAATTCCGGCCTAACGCCACGTGAGGGCAGTTTTCCCAGGGTTCGGCCCTGGACTAGGATCTTTCGCCCCATTGGGGCTGGCGGAGCGCGTCGCGCCAATATATGATTTATTCACGTTCCACCACGAGGAAACCACGGAGGTTTGTGACATGTCGAAGAGAACGGGTTTTCTGGGTCTCGTATGGGTTCTTTTCCTGACCCAAGGCATCGCTGAGCCGATTAAACTCCACCCTGCCAACCCGCACTATTACCTGTTCAATGGGCAGCCCACCGTCCTGATCACCTCCGCTGAGCACTACGGCGCGGTGGTCAACCTGGACTTCGACTACGTCAAGTATCTGGACACGCTCAAAGCGTATGGATTGAACTACACGCGCCCTTACGCGGGCGCGGTGCTCGAAATGGTGGACGAGTATGTGAAAGGCAACACGCTGGGGCCGAAGCCGGCAAGGACCATCGTGCCCTGGGCGCGCAGCAACCAGCCCGGCCATCTCTATGGTGGAAACAAGTTCGACCTGGACAAGTGGGATCCGGCATATTTCGCGCGCCTGAAAGACTTCATCGCCAAGGCGGCGGAGCGCGGCATTGTGGTGGAGATCTGTTTCTTCAACTCGGAGTACGTGGTGAATTGGCCGAATTCTCCCCTGTATTACGAAAACAATATCCAGGGCGTCGGCCATTGCGATTACCTGGATTTCCAAACGCTGCGGCGCCCGGACCTGCTGCGGCGTCAAAGCGAGTACGTGAGCAAAATCACCGAGGAAGTGAATGCGTACGACAACGTCATTCTGGAAATCTGCGACGAGCCGTCCAACTTCACTTCGCATGCGGAAGCAGGTCCGTGGGTAGGCCACCTGTTGCAGGTGATCCAGGATACGGAAAAGACGCTGCCCAAGAAGCACCTGGTGGCGCAGGAGGTGGAGGGTCCACTCGGTGGCCCGGTGGATTTTTCGGCAAGCCCCCTGACGTCCATTATTGTTGGGCAGTACATTTGGGGCGGCGATGCGGATAGCGATCAGATGGGAGGGATGGAAGGCCTGGATTATAAGTACGGCAACAACAAGCCGATTGAGCTCAATGAAACGGCCTATTACCCCGGGTGGTATCACGATACCGATCCGGTGGCGTCTTCCCGCGTGGAAGCCTGGGAGTTCATGGTGGGAGGCGGCGGGAGCTTTAATCATTTAAACGCGCGCTACACCGCGGAAGACCCAACCGGCAATACGCCCGATGACCACCAGGTGTTCAGCGCGCTGCGCAACCTGAAAAACTTCATGCACAGCTTTGACTTCATCAAGATGCGTCCAGACCGGAGCTTTGTGCTGAGCGGTGTGCCCCCGGGAGCTTACTGCCGAGGCCTCAGCCAACCGGGAGAACAGTATGCGTTGTATCATCACCACAGCGAACTTGAACACGACCAGATGTACTATCTTGCGAAACCAGGGCATTATCATGAAACCATGATCCTGGATATTCCGGGAGGAACCTACCGGGAGGATTGGGTTGATCCTGCCTCAGGCACGGTCGTCAGCAGCCGCACGTTTACGCACCAAGGCGGGAAAAAGGATTTCCGCACCCCGGAGCATACGCTGGACATCGCCTTGCGGGTCAAGCGCATTCCCTGAATTCCTAATTACTCGATTCCATGAAACCGGGTAGCGGAGGTGGACGTCCTTTGGCCTCCTCCGCGGCTCGCCCTCACGACAGAACCTCGCGCACCATCTTTGTGGTTTCAGTGACCTGATCGGAATATCTAGGGTAGAGGCCGATAATCGTCGCATCGATCGGCTTGATGTTTTTGTAGGCCCAATCGATGGCTTGGCGCTTCTGCGTTTCCGACTGGCATTTGCGGCCTGCCGCCAACACCTTATAGACCAGGGCGGGTTTATCCACCTTGCGTATAGCCTCGGCCATTTTCGGCGGGTCGGAGGCGATAAAGCCGTCCCCCAGGGGAACGGTACCAATGTCTCTCATCCAATCCTCGGGGTGCCGGGAGAGATAGTGCAACCCCGTCATGTAAAAGTCGTTGGCGAATCCCTTGGCCTGGAGCGTTTCCAGGATCTTGGGGTTGTGCGTGGAGATGCCCGCCAGGATTCCCAGGTCGTGAACCGCCTCGATATAGGTCTTGAGCATATCGATCTTCCCCGCCCGGAAGAGGATGTCGGTGGCTCCGCCGTGGAAGGCGATGCCGATGGGTTTGAACTCTGCCGCCGCTTGCGCGCACTTGATGGTGCCATCCAAAACGGCTTCCGGTGTCTCGGGCATCTTTTCGTCATAGTGCCAGGAAGCGGCCAGGCAGATGAATTGCATCTTGCACCCCGCCGCACGAAGCTTGGGGATTTGCCGCTTTTGGTCGTAATTGAAACTGTATTGCCAGGTGTTGATCCCGGCCCGCTCGCAGTCCAAAAGCAACTGGACAATGCGCTCGTCCGTGAACCACTCGAGCATATGCTGGCTATACAGTCTATTGAAATGGGAATAGCCGTAAATGGGGTTGCTGCCTACAATCATGCGGGTGACCCGATGCGGTCCCAGCGCCACGGTGGGCAGCAGGTCCCCGCCTTGCGCCCGCACCGCCGGGGGCGTCATGAGGCCGGCGGCGACTGTCGTGGCGCTCTTCAGGAAATCACGGCGGCTGCTCGACACTTGCGGACAATTCACGCTTTCGCGCTTTTTGCGGGGCATGGGGATTCTCCTTTCGAGTGTGGATCGGCCCTTCAAGGGGGGCGGCGTAAAGCCGCCTCAAATTGACCGAGGACTCCCGCAGACCATATCGCGACGCCGTTTGCGTGTCAATGTGCGAGCTTCAAGGTCGCAGGTAGTGTCCTATTTGCCTAAGCCCCAACGGGGCGGTCTAAACTCAGCCTAGGCCAACGGCCTAGTACTTAGTTGTTTAAGTAAGCGTAGTTATTCTTGGGTTCAACCGGTCGCACCTCGCGCTTGGTCCACTCAAAGGGGAGGGCCTTGCCGTCGGGCCGTCGCAGCCAGCCCTGCGAAACTTATCAGACGGCAAGGGCGGGGGGCTGCGGTTTAGGGCCTCACGTTGCCGCAGCCCCCGCCCTGCACCGAAACGCTGGACCCAGGCAACGAACAAACAGGGCGCTGGAACCCCGCGAACGGTGTATGCTGTGGGGCGGTTCGGAGCCGATATGGAAATACCGGTTAGAAGTCCTAGGGACCGCAGTGCTAAGGATACCCCGCGCCTCAACACTGCGGATTGCCAAACTATTAGCGCAAACCTTACAGTCTTCGTGGAAGCCGGAGGCAACAGCAAAACTGTATCGGCCATCTGTTCGAATCGGCCCGATTGCGCCGCCGGCAGGGCGATGACGGCATCACCCTCTTAATTTGCAGATTACGCCACGCCCCGACCGATCGCTGCGGTTCGAGACTGATCCGAGCGGCAACGGAAACCGCTCACTGTGCCGGGGGGTGGGCTTGCCCTCTGGCAGTTTGTTGAGAGGCTCGCTCAGTCTATTATTCTGGGGGCCCAAAGCGACGAAGAATCTCGCACGTCCTTCGGAACAACAGAAGCAGGCAAGGTGAAAAAAGTGCCGGAAGAAGTCGAAAAGAGGGCTGAGCAAGAAAGGGAGTCCACGAAAAAGCAGGCGCACCAGTCAAATTATACTTGGCGGCGGGTCTTTGTGCAGATGGCCGTGTTAATGCTTGCCCTTGCCATCTCGGTGATTGCTCCCCTGTCCGGGAAGGAAATTCGGCTCCCGGTGATGGAACATCGCGACCATGTTCTCAGCGTGGCCTGGAGCCCGGACGGCAAGCGGCTGGCGACAGCGAGTGCTGACAACACGGCCAAAATTTGGGACGCCGACAGCGGCAAGGAATTGCTGACCTTGGGTGGCCACCGGGACATTGTTTGGAGCGTGGCCTGGAGTCCGGACGGTACACGCTTGTTGACAGGGAGCGAGGACCGCACGGCAAAGGTGTGGGACGTGGCGAGCGGCAGAGTATTGCTGACCCTAAACGGCTGCGGCGACTCTGTCCAGGGCGTGGCCTGGAGCCCGGACGCCAAGCGCTTGGCGACGGCAAGCAGAGACAACACAGCGAGGGTATGGGATGCCGACAGCGGGAAGCTCCTGATAACCCTGAGCGGCCACACTGATTATGTGTGGAGTGTGGCCTGGAGCCCAGACGGCAAGCGGCTGGCGACGGCGAGTTGGGATGGCACAACGAAGGTGTGGGACGCGACCAGCGGCAAACCCTTGGTGACTCTCCGCGGCATTAACGCTCGCCTTTTTAGCGTGGCCTGGAGTCGGGATGGGCGGCGCCTGGCCGTAGCGAATGAGGAGCACATTGCAGAGGTTTGGGACCCCGGCAGCGGCAAGGAAATAATGTCCCTCACCGGCCACAAGGGCTTTGTCTTGAGCGTGGCCTGGAGTCCGGACGGCACGCGGTTGGCGACGGGCAGCGTGGATCGTGAGGCGAAGGTGTGGGACGCAGCGAGCGGCAGCGTATTGCAAACGTTGAGCGGCCACGGCGCTTCCGTTTTCAGCGTGGCCTGGAGTTCTGACGGCACGCGCCTGGCGACGGGCAGTGGGGACCACAGGATGAGAGTATGGGACGTCGGGGCGGTAAAGGCTGGGCTGACATCCACGGAAAGAACAGAATCGGCCCAAGCCGGGCTTGCCGAAGGACTGCCGGCTTCTGGGCAAGCGCCGCTGGCTAGTTCCTTGGAACACAGTGCTCCCTACGTCACGACTCCACAGGAGATTGTCGTGAAAATGTTGGAATTGGCAAAGGTCCAACCGGACGACGTTGTCTACGATCTGGGATCGGGAGATGGCCGCATCGTGATTACTACGGCCAAGGATTTCGGAGCGCGTGCGGTGGGTGTCGAGCTGGATTCGGACCTCTTTAAACAGTCGGAGAACCGCATTAAGGAGCTGGGGCTCGCTGACCGGGCTCGCATCATTCATGAGAACATGTTCAACGTCAGCGTGCGGGAGGCAACGGTCGTCACACTTTACCTGTTAACCTTTGTCAACACGATGTTGCGTCCGATGCTTGAGAAGGAGCTCCGCCCCGGCGCGCGTGTCGTTTCCCATGACTTTGCAGTGTCTGGTTGGGAACCCACAAAGACTGTCGAAGTCCTCTCCCAGGATGGCGTTTCGCACAAGCTTTACTTGTATGTTCGCCCGTAGTTGTGGCAACGATCACAGGACTGCGGGTCGAATCACCTTATCACGCGATACTGATACTTCCCTAAGTCTCGGCGAGCCCTTCCAGAGCGTGGCGCGCCGGAACGCCACCTTGCCTTTAAGATCGCGAATCCCTGAGTTTCAGGGGCGTCGGGTTGTCCTGCAAGCGACAGTAATTGTATAATTGAAAGATAAATACGGTATACTGTGTCTCCTTAATATTGCTATTTGAATTTTATGAGCGGTTTGCTCTGCTGTTCTGTCTTAAATTATTCTTGTTTTTAAACATGTTAAACCAGATGCCTGGGTTGGGAAGTTTGGCATATAGATGGGTCTGCTAGCGTCCAAATATTGATGGCAATCAAAAATCAGTCGGTTAGGAAACTTGCTCTGGAGGAATTTGGGGTGTCTCACGATCCGTTCACGGCAAAGTACGGAGACTCTGGCGCCCAGAGGGGTGCTGTGGGCCAAACCGCCGCCACACTCGCCGAATCTGAATGCCCACGCTGCGCGCTTCGTCAGAACCATCAGGGAACCGTGCTTGAACGGGTGATCCTCTCGGCCCAGGTTTGACCGGTCGGCGAAGCGATAAGTCGGCGCGGAGGAGCCGAGAATCTCGGATGAGGTCATAGTAAGCGACGACCCGGAGGGACAATACAACCCGCTGGTGAGCCAAGGACCTCTGGGCGGGAGCGTTCTGTCAGAAGGGGAGAGTGCCGTCTCGATACCGCCCGGTTCCTGTTTGGCGAGATTGATTTGGTGTATGCGGAAACAAGCCGCAGGAACCCGGCACATCGCTGCCGAAAACCAAGTCATAGTCGTATTAACCCATGGAAGTGGGGCTCATGGCTGGGTCGACGGTCATCGGTTCCTGGATCCCAATCCGGATGGACCGGCCAGCGGGTGGGTCGCACCCTTCCGAACCATTAACTCTGCGTACGCCGCGATGGGCGCGGGGCGCATCCGTCAGGGGACCAAATGGGACATGAGAGTTTGAGCCGCCACGAGCTGCCCCGAAAACTGGGATGGCTAGATGCAAGCATGATCGTGGTCGGGATCGTCATCGGATCGGGCATCTTTCTGCTGCCGAACTTGATTGCACGAAACCTGCAATCCCGCGGGGCCATTCTCGCGGCCTGGATCATTTCCGGGCTGCTTTCCTATTTCGGAGCCCTGGCTTACGCCGAGTTGGGCGCGATGCTACCCGCAACCGGCGGGCAATACGTTTACCTGCGTGAAGCCTATGGCCCAGCGTGTGCCTTCGTCTGCGGGTGGACCTTCATGCTGGCCGTGTTATCAGGTGGCATTGCTTTCCTGGCAGTGAGCTTTTCGATCTATTTCGCCCAGTTCGTTCACCTGACCCCGATAGGGGCGAAGCTCCTCGCGCTCGCCCTGATTGCCACGCTTTCGGCCGTCAACTACGTAGGAGTGCGCGAAGGTGCGGTGGTTCAGGTTACCTTCACATTTCTGAAGATTGCAGGACTCCTTTTGCTGATCGGAAGCGCTTTTCTCAGCCCCCTCTCCGTCCCGGCAGTGCAATCGGCGGCACAACCCGGCTTTTCTCTCCCGCACTTTGGCACGGCGATGATCGCCTGTCTGATGGCCTACAACGGCTGGACCTACATCAGCTTTGTGGCCGGGGAGGTGAAGCAACCCGCCAAGAACCTGCCCAGGTCTTTGACCATGGGGATGGTCGTGGTCATGGCTCTGTATGTGCTCGCCAACGTTGCTTATCTGAAGGTCATGCCGATTTCGCAGATTGCGGCAACGGCACGGGTCGGGGCAACATTGGCCGAGCGGACCATGGGGTCAACCGGGGCTCTGCTTGTCTCGGTGACCGTGCTGATTTCGATTGTAGGGGCGATCAATGGCTGCATTCTCACCGCGGCGCGCATCCCCTTCGCCCAGGCCCAGGACGGCTTCTTCTTTCGCCGTTTCGGCCGCGTCCACCCACGATTTGAGACACCCGCGTTTGCCATTGTAATTCAAGGCCTCTGGACCGCGGTCCTGGTGGTCAGCGGGTCTTACGAGAACCTTTTCTCCTACTCGATGGTAGCAGCCTGGATCTTCTACACGCTCAGTGTGGCGGCGGTATTCTTTCTGCGGCGCAAGCTGCCCGACCTGCCGCGCCCCTACCGGATGTGGGGCTACCCCTATACGCTGGTCGTGTTCATGCTGGTTTCGGTATGGTTCGTGGCCAATGCATTCGCGACCGAACCCCGACCCTCCCTGATGGCGCTCGGCATTATCGCCACCGGAATCCCGATGTACTTCATCTGGCGCAAACCAGCGCCGCGGCAGGAGACACCCCAGGAGGTGGAAGTTGAGCTGTAAAACGTGCATTCTAGTTTAGGAGCCATTTGGCTCTGTTGACATCCTCAAGGAAAGGTCGCGATGCTTCAGGCGATAGAGATTGAAGCTCAGCCCCAGCAGCAGGGCTTGGCGCAGTTCGCGGTGTTCCCGCAAACGCGCCTCCGCTTCACGAAAGGTCCAGTCCTCGTACCGCATCAAGCACAAGATGCCCAGAAGTTGTGGCTGCGTGAACGGGTGCTTGCTGAAGGGAGTCCGATAGGGGGGCAGCACCGCCCGACCTACTCCCCAGGAGGTGCGGGCAAATGTCAACAGTCCAACCTCCGCCATCGCGCTTGCTGCCTCCTGCAAACGCACCCTTGCGAAGGGCTGGTGCACTCAAATTTTCCCGGGTTGGAACAAGGATGTCAGCGGGGCCAAAATGGCTTCTAATGAGGGTGCTTCTTGGCACGCAATCGATACGTACCTCGCCAAACATAGCTTCGAGCGGCTGAGGGGAGCGGGCGCGCCCCTCGACCCGGCCGAATTTACTTAAGCTCTGAAGCACTGAACAACTGAGGAGGTTTTGATGCCACAGATTAGAGATGGGATTTCGACCGTAGCGCTTGCCGATGTCAGAGCGGCGCGAGAGCGAATCGCCAATGAAATTATTCGCACCCCGTTGGTCTTCAGTGAGGCGGCGAGCCGGCGGGCGGGTGGACAGGTGTACCTCAAATTGGAGAATCTGCAACGCACGGGCACCTTCAAAGTTCGCGGCGCGTTGAGCAAGGTAACGAGCCTCACACCCGAGGAGCGACAGCGAGGCATGGTGTGTGCCAGCAGTGGAAACCACGGTTTAGGAGTTGCCTACGCATCCTCACGGCTTGGAGTGCGATGCGTCGTGGTCCTTCCTCAGAATGCCAATCCCCACAAGATGTCTCTGTTGAAGGAACTTGGCGCGGAGGTCATCTGTTATGGGGAGACCTCGGACGTGTGTCAGCAGAAGGCTAATGAGATCTCTCAGGAGAATGGTTACACCCTTCTTCACCCGTTTGCGGACCCGGTGCTAATTGCCGGGCAAGGCACGGTGGGGCTTGAGGTGCTCGAAGAACTGGCCGGGGTGGAAGAAGTTTACGTACCGATCGGTGGTGGTGGGTTGATTTCGGGCATCGCGGTGGCCATCAAGGAGCAACGCCCTAAAACGCGAATTTGGGGGGTCCAGCCCCAACATGCTAACTCGATGTGGGCCGCTATTCGTCAGGGGAGGGTCGTCTCCCTGGATGAGGTTCGTACTATCGCCGATGGGCTCACAGCCAGCGTCACCTGGGAGATAAACCTCGCCCACGTTCAGCGTTATGTCGAGGACGTGATTCTCGTGAGCGATCAGGCGATCCTGGATTCCATGTTGTTCTTGTTGGAACACGCCAAGGTCCTGGTGGAACCTTCGGGCGCCGCCAGCTTTGCCGGATTACTTGCCAACTCTCAGAGGCGTGGACAGGCTGTCGCGGTGATGAGCGGTGGAAATGTGAGCCTTCAACAGATTGATGGACTCCGGCAGATTCAAGGAACTTGATTTGGGGGCCTCGATTTGAGGATTTTGGGAGAAGCGCAAGGCAATTAACCGAAAGCGTTCACGTCGCGGGCAGCGGGCGCCTGGGATTCGGCCTGAGCCATGAACTTGATTGTCATGTCTGCTGGGTCAGCGCCGGCTCGGAAATGGCGTTGATTGTCAACGCAGGAGGGACGGCCACATCTGGCGCAATAGTCAAAGATAAAGAGGGCGCTGTCCTGCTGGAAGAAGGCCGCTTGGTGGGAAAAGGTGAGTGAACGTCGAACAACGCAGCGCAGTACGCGGCTATAATCCGTGGCTTCGAATACCTGATATCTCGCTCGCCGGGGCATGTGATTGTCCACGGCTTTGGCAGCGATTTCGACGATGGCACCGGAGTGCTGCTCGACGTCCGCGCCGTAATTGGAGGTGCTAAAGCGAAATTCCGCGATGGATTCGAGCACCGAGGTCGTGACCCCGCCGTTGGCGCTCGTTCCCTCGTCGTTGTTGTTGCCGCCGTCGATTTCCAGGTTGCTGTACTCCAAGCGGTTGCCGTTGAAGGAGATGGCGGGCCCGTTGCCGGCGCTACCGAGGTGCATGGTGTCGTTGCTGTTGTCTTGCACCGACCCAGGCACCAGCGTCTCAAGTGAGAAGACATTCACGCCGTTGAGGTTCAGGTTCTCGATCTGGCTCGAAGTTACTACGTCGGAAACCGCGGCGCTCTCGGTTTCGACCTTGGCGATGTTCCCACTGACGGTGAATTCCTGAGTCATCTGGCCAAGGGGAAGTTGCAGTTCGACGCGGAGGGTCGGGCCAACCGCACGGGTGACGTCGGCGCGCACGAGCTTCTGAAAACCCTTGGCCTCCGCAGTCCCCACGTAGTTGCCGATGGGAGTTCTGCTACTGCGAATTCGCCTGCCGCAGGTTGCTAGAAGGATCTGGATTATTCCGCATGCGGAATGATCCACAGTAATCCACATTACCACCCGCATGGTGGGTAAGAGTTCAAACGCTACCACTGAACTCGGTCATCCCTTAATGATCGCTTAGAGGTAGAAAAGAGGTTTCGAGCACTTGGGAGATCCATCTCCGAGGCTGACAAGCAATGAGCCGTCAGTCGCGCAATTCGATATTCATGCCTTTCCAGGACAAGCCACTTTTTCAAACGTAATTCCAACGATCACATACATTGTGGTCACAGTTGCTCTCATCGCTGCCGCCATCGCAATCGTCATCTCCGCTAGTTTCATTGGAAGGAAATGAACCCTGAGCCGCTGACAGTTAGACATTCCTGGCGGATGACGGCTACTTGGAAACTATGAAATTTACAATGGGCAGGGACGTCGCCGGATTGGGAACGATAAACGCCCTTCAACGCCAGAATCCAGCCGGTCGTAATGCTCTAAGCCAGTCGACTGCTCCGAGCGGGATCTTAACAAACGCTCGGAGCATTGAACTTGACCTTGAATCTTGTATTCACCAAGCAGAACCACGAGTACAAGATCAGTACAACTTGACCGTTCCGAGGGTGGTTTTGCGTGCTTTTGGGTTGCCAACCAAGCCGCAAAATCAACCAGATACCCCATTTAGTATCCACTCATAACCCAAAGGTCGCTGGTTCAAATCCAGCCCCCGCAATAACTTACCAGCCGCTACGTACCGCCTTTGTGCCCAAGACAATTTGAGAGGCTTGACGAGTATTGCGGAGACGTGTGGAGGCGGGCGCGCTGTGTGGAGTTGTGTGCAGTCATGTGGAAATGGTGCGAGGACGTCGCCATACGGCTCCGCACAACATTGACTGTGCAACTCTACGGAGGAGCGGGACCATAGACGCTATGTCCGGGTATTCTTTCCACTTGTGGCAAGACCGTACAAACCACCGCTGTTTTGAGCTTTGTTTATGCGGCGCAGAACAACACTTTCGAGCTGTCCAACTTCCCTTCCCGATTCCGGCTATGTCTGGTCAACACGTAGGGTTTAGGGGGAAAACCCAAGGTCCCGGACCTTAAGAAGATAATCTCCGAAGGGGCAATCATATCGCACGCCAGAGAGTCGGACCGGATTATTAAAGGACGCGCGGTGATCTGAAACTCTCCGCCAAGGCCGCTCGTCCCGCCGGGCTCGGTAAACGTCCGGTGAACCATCTCTTTGCCCCAAATCTCAGGGCTGATAATTCCCTACAGAAAACCAGTGCACGAAATACGTGCTTGCACGTCTCGCACGGGAGGGGGTGGTGGAGATAGAAGACGGGCGTGTGCGATGGGAAGTGGCAAGCGTGACCGGGAGAAGGCGCGGTACTGGCAAAAGGCCATTCGGGAGGTGGTGCGGAGCCGGACATCGATTCGCGAGTTTTGCCGTCAGTGCGGCTTGAAGGAAAGTCGGTTCTACTGGTGGCAGCGCAAGCTCAAGGTGGGACGGGAGGAGCGAGGGCTTCAACAACCAAACCCTGCGGGGAATCGGGGAGCTTCGCCCCGGTGAGTGAGGAATCCGGGGCGACAAATGCCGGCATCGGGTTGGTGCTTGGGGATGGGGGCCGGTTGCGCCCCCGGCGGGGCGTAGAGGAGGAAACCTGGGGGGGCCGTCTTAGCCGCGTTGGAGCCCTCGCCATGCTGAATTACCCGGCGGCCAGCAAGGTGTACCTGCGCATAGTGCCGTGCGACATGCGCCGTTCTTTCGATGGGCTGTCGATGATGGCCGAGCACCCAATCGGGTGCAACCCCTTCTCCGGGCGTGTGCTCGTGTTCTGCAATCGGCGCAACGACCTCGTGAAGAATCTGTATTCGGACCGAGACGGGCGGGCGATCCGGTACAACCAACAGGCTTCACACTACACATCCTTCGGTTCTATAGGGCGGAACGGCAACGGTTCGCCTCTCCGGACCCGAGGGACCGGTTTTTTCGAAGGGCGCCATGCGAGGCTTTAAATTCCATAATGGCCAGTTTCTGAATCACTTGACGCCCGGAAAA
>JBKQVI010000316.1:0-20141 GCA_052139985.1 Terriglobia bacterium | reverse complement strand
GACTTGTACCATGGTGGCGCCCTCCTCGGTGGCGATCAGAGATGTGTCAACAGCATCATTCTGAGACCGCTACCGCTGGAGGGCAACTGTTGACTATCTAGAAACACCTATTTTGGACAAGGGTGACCTAATCTAGCCCAGGCCGACGGCCCATAAGCGTTAACGTAAGGCCCACGGCAAGTTCCAAGCCGCGGAGCGGCGATGTCCTTTAGCCCACGGCGAGCCAGCCGTGGGACAAAACGCGTCGGGCAGGATGGATCAGCCCCGGCAGGGGCGACATCCGGCCCCCTCGGCGGGAAGCCGAGGGCGATGGGCCGTGGGTTTTGGCCGGAAGCACCCCCGATGTCGCCCCTACGGGGCTTGCGATGCGCTTTCCGTAGCGCATTGACCCACGGCTGGCTCGCCATGGGCCACAGGATCTCGCCGCTACGCGGCAACGTTTGGTCACGGAGGTTCTGCTATGGGATCGATCTCAGTGGCATGTTACAAGCCGAGGCCGGGTCGCGAGGCGGCGCTGCTCGATCTCGTTCGCAATCATCTCCCGTCCCTGCGCGCCGAGGGTTTGGTAACTGAGCGCACCCCGATCATTATGCGCACGGCGGACGGGACCATCGTCGAGATCTTTGAGTGGGTGTCACAGGAAGCGATTGCGGGCGCTCATACGAATCCCGTGGTCCTCGAACTATGGAAGCGATTCGAGGCCGTGTGTTGGTACGAGACGCCTTCCAACCTGCCGGAGTTTCAGAACATGTTCCAGCACTTTGAGCCTGTTTAGGCGGGGACAGCGAATCCAGGCTCGGGTAGTGGTGTCATTTGAAAGTGGCACGGGCGTCCCGCCCGTGAACGGTCACGGCCAAGATGGCCGTGCCACACCAAATGACACCACTACCCAGGCTCGGCTTGATGCTGCATATGAAACCCGCCGGTCACAGAATTGTATCTTACAGAACTCAGCCGCGGGCATGCTCCAACCAGTCGAGGACTGACTCCTCGATGGAGGGGGTAAAGGAATTGAACGCCAGGGGTGTTTGCAACTGGAGCGCGTTTTCTTGCCCCAGGCGAGCGAAGACCTTTCTGGCTTTTTCCACCTCTAACTGTACGTCGGCGACCGGCGCATAGGGATCGAGGGTGGGTGCAACGATCAATGTTTGCCGGGGGGCAATGGCCGCCAGCACCTCATCAAAGTCAAAAGGCAAACGGCTTTCGTGCCCGACAAAGAACCCGAGACGAGGGAGCAGTCCGTGCAGGTGAGAATAATGCTGCACGCCTTCGGTTCCTTTCGCCGGCCCGCTCAGACGCAAGGGATCGACGCCGCAGACCGCAGCAACGCCTTTGACTTGCTCATCCAAAGCGGCGGTTACCAGTCCCACCTTGGCGCCCAGGGCGTACCCCACCAGGTAAATCCGCGAAGGGTCCACTGCCTCGAGCGCGGCGGCCGCATCCACCGCGGCGCGCGTGTCGGCTACCATTTTTCCCAACAAGGACCATTTCGGGTAGCGCTGGTAGAAATAGCGTGCATCGCGAACGCGAGTGCCGAAACCAATTTGGTCAAAGGCGAGTACCGCAAATCCCCGCCGGGTCAAGGAGGCAAAAAACGGCTGGGTGTCGCGCGAGTAGCCGGTCGAATACGCGTAAGGATGCATCCATACCACCACCGGCCAGTGGCTCCCTCGCGGTGATCCGTCCGCGCCGATGGGGAAATAGAAGTCGGCCTTGAGATCGTCGCCATAGCCCAAACCCACGGCTCCCATCGACGGGTTCTTGAAAGGCCGGCCCAGCAACAGAGAAATCCATCCCTGATCCGGCATGACCTGGCCGCCTTTAAGCTCGTGGCGAGCGGGGAAGCGAACTCCGGCGGGCTCGTCTCCCATCGCCCAATTGATCTTCTCGATGATGGTTTGCCTGGAGGTCTCGCTCCATGGCGCGGAGAGTTCCCGCTCGCCCGCCGCCGGGAACTTCGAGGGGTCAATCGACTCGCCGGAAAGCTTCTTCCACCGCTCAAAGGTGTAGCCGTTCACCCAAACTTCCCGCCGTGGGTAACTCTGGCGGCCGAAGACGGTGTCAAGAAAGTCGCAAAAGATTCCGATGTCTTCCGCCGTGGTGGGATGTTCACCTTCGCGCAGATTCAACCAAACCTTATCTTCGTGGCCAAGAAATCGATAGACCTTCTCGACGGCAGGAAAGGCGTGTTCCATACCGAATGGGTTCCCTTCGTGCTCCGCGTAAGCCGAGTACATAAAAAGCCCGCGCGGGGCGACCATGGCCATCAGAGCATGTTGGTCCACCGGAAGCTTGTGCTCCCGGCCCACGAAGAAACGCAGGCGCGGGTGAAACCAATGAGGGAAGACACCGGTGATCTGTTCGATACTTTCGTTCACGAACATGTCGGTGGTGTAGCGCCAGGGGTCGCACTCGCCGGTGTTGCCGCTGGAGGCGATGACGGCGGCAATGCGCTCGTCGAACGCCGCTGCCAGCAGAGCTTGTTTGCCATTTCGTGAGTGGCCGGTAATGGCGATCTTCTGTTTGTCGACTTCGGGCAGCGTTTGCAAATAGTCGACGGCGCGCATGCCGGCCCACGCCCAGCGAGCCAGGCAGGAAAAGTCGTACTCCGGATAGACGTCAATGAATTTGTCCGAATCGTCGGCCGGGCCGAAAATTGGATCGCCGGCAAAATAGATACAGCCGATATAGCCGCGTCGTACCGCGGTCGCCACCCACGGCCAGGTTCGCGGGTGGTTGGTCAGGAAGACCGGAAACGGCCCCTTTCCCGGGGGAACGATCACCTGCACGCGCAAGGTTCCGCGGTGGTCAGGGCCGAACTCCAGGCGCACATTCCTAATGGTCAGTTTTCCGTCGGTCTCGGTTCCCGTGATCGCAACGCGAAGGTTGTCAGGCTGGGGCGGCAGCTTCCCAAAAACCCACTGCTCAAATTGTGCGCGAATTTGCTGGCGCTTTTGCATCCATCCTTCGGGAGTCTGGACGCCTTCAAGCGGGTCATTGAGTAAAGGTAGGGAAGGCATGCCATCGAAATCCGGCGGGAGCTCGCCCGTGCGCTTCAGCCAATCTTCCCACGACTTGTCATAGGCGTTGATCCTTCCGGTGATTTCCACGGGGCGGCGGGGAAGAATCTTGAGGAGCACCTCGAGGGTCTCGCGCCGTTTGTCCAACGCGTCCACGGCAGCCGTCGTGGGCTGGGGAACGGCGGGGACGTCTGTCGCGAGTGCCGAGGCGCCGGCCGCCAGCGTGGCAGTCTGGGTGATGAAAGATCGACGTGTGATTTTTTCCATATATTTAGTGGCTTATCGAAGCTCGAATCTTGGGTTCTCCGGGATGCGATCCGGGATTTCCATTTTTGCATTCTGAGCCCCTGCAGTATACATCGGACAGGTGCAGACGGTGGGCGTTGGACACGCGCGCAGCTTAGCACCGCGCGCCTCCACGTTCAATGAAGTAGGACCCACGGTCAGAACTGCACTGACCGGGGCGACCACCCTCCAGACACGGGCAGAAGAACGTGCGAGAAAATTGGTGGAAAAGCAAAAGCATCCCGCGCCGAGACGCAAAGGCGCAGAGGCTGAAAAAATAAAGGCATTGTCTATCCTGAATCTCTGCGTCTCAGCGTCTCTGCGCGAGCTTGCCTGTTTTTTCGCATCTTCGGACGCCCGTGCCACTTCGGCGACGGATCATTCCCCACCGCCAGCAAAAAGCCGCAGCCTTCCGGACGGGTTCGCGCTAAACTTGCGCGCGGTAAAGAACCCGGGCCGGCGAAGCAAGTCGGCTTGTAAGGAGGCCGTATGTGGGAAGAAAGAGATCGCCGCGCTTTTCTCGGGGCTTGTCTGGCGGCAGGTACGTTAGGTTCGGCGTCGGCTGTCGCAGGCGAATCGAAGATCGAGCCCCGCCCGGTTGGGATTTACAACGTGAGGGACTTCGGGGCGGCGGCGGCAACGGGCCAAACCTTGGACACGAAGGCTCTGCAATCGGCAATTGATGCCGCGGGGAAGTTCGGGGGAGTGGTCTACTTCCCTCCAGGGACTTACCTCTCGGGAACGCTGACTCTCAAGAGCCATGTGTCCCTTCAGCTTGAAACAGGGGCAGTACTGCTGGGGAGCACGAACCTGGCAGACTACCCTCCGGTCCAGCCGACGCTCCGCGGCTACACGGAAACCTATGCCAACCAAAGCCTGATTCACGGAGAGAATCTGGAAGATGTCTCTTTGCTGGGGCGGGGAACCATCAATGGGCAAGGCGCAAGCTTTAAGCGCGTCCAGCGGTATGGCAACCGGCCTTATATGATCCGGTTGGTGAATTGCCGCCATGTGCGGGTGGCCGACCTCACGCTGCTGGATTCTGCAATGTGGGTACAGCACTACTTGGCGTGCCAAGACGTTTCCGTTCAGGGGCTCACGGTGCATAGCCGCTGCAACACCAATAACGACGGCATCGATATCGACGCTTGCGAGCGTGTGCGCATTTCCGGCTGCGACATCTCCTCTGGCGATGATGCGATCGTCCTGAAGAGCACGATGGATCGCCCCTGCCGCGACGTGGTGGTGACGAATTGTGTTCTCAGCAGCCAGTGCAATGCCCTGAAAATCGGGACGGAGACCGTGGGCGAGTTTCAAAACATCGCCATCACGAATTGCACGGTTTATGACACAGATCTGGCGGGCATCGCCCTGGAGATTGTCGATGGGGGCACACTGGAAAACGTGAACGTCTCGAATATTCTGATGCGCAACGTCAAGGGCCCCATCTTTTTGCGTTTGGGCAATCGCGCGCGGCCTCCATATGAAGGTGCTCCCAAGCCCGGTTTGGGTTCGTTCCGCAATGTGATGATCGGCAACATTCAGGCCACGGGCGCCGACGAGACGGGCTGCGCCATCGCCGGTTTGCCGGAACGCGCCCTGGAAAACATCACGCTGGCCAATATCCGAATCCAATTTGCCGGGGCTGGAACGCCCGGCGATGCGACTCGCGAGATCCCGGAACTTCCGGCACACTATCCGGAGTACAGAATGTTTGGATCGCTGCCCGCCGCCGGGTTCTACTGCCGGCACGTGAAGAACCTGCGGCTGCTCGATACAAGCGTGGCCTTCGAACACGAGGATGCTCGGCCCGCCCTGGTCTGTGACGATGTGGAGCACCTCCGCGTTTCAGACTTTGGCGCGCCCAACAGCACTCCGGTGATGGTCCTGCGAGATACGCGTGACGCCTGGCTGGAGTCAAATCGCGCGCCGCAAGGAAATGAGGTGTATCTTCGGGTAGAGGGCAAGCAGACGGACAGAATATCCATCGCTGCGAACGACCTGCGCACTTCCAAAAGGCCCCTTGATTTGGGACCCGACGTGCAACCGGAGTCGGTCTTTGTGACCCCGCCCCTGCAACCCTATCGAGGCGAGTGACAAAACGTGCGCCCCAGAGGGGTGGAAGGGAACAAGATGATGCCCTTAAACTTAGGGTCGCGTTTGCACAGGCTTAGACCCCTTGAGTACCTTTACGACCCTTTGGAAAGGACAGCTTTCGGGAGGGTCTGCACGGTGGTTTAAGAATCGTGAAAAGTAAGGCTCGCTCTGAGGAGGATCGCAAATGCCACAATACGTTCTGGCGCTGGATCAGGGAACCACAAGTTCGCGGGCCATATTGTTTGACCACGACGGCCGCCCGCGCTTTTCCGCCAGCCAGGAGTTCAAACAGTACTATCCCCAACCGGGCTGGGTGGAGCACGACGCCAACGAAATCTGGCAGTCGCAGTTGGCGGTGGCGAAGAAGGTACTAGCGGATGCCCAAGCAGGTCCCCAGGATTTGGCCGCGCTCGGCATCACCAATCAGCGCGAGACGGTGTTGCTATGGGATCGCGCCACCGGAGAGCCACTGCACCACGCGATCGTTTGGCAGTGCCGGCGGACAGCCGCGATATGCGATCGCATCCGCGCGGAGGGTTTCGACCGCGTCATCCGCGAAAAGACCGGCTTGGTGACCGACGCGTATTTCTCCGGGACCAAGATCGCGTGGCTGCTGGAGAACGTCCCCGGCGCCCGTGACCGAGCGCAGCGCGGCGAGCTCGCCTGCGGAACCATTGACACCTGGCTCATCTGGAAGCTCACCGGCGGACGCGTGCATGTGACCGACGTTTCCAATGCCTCGCGGACGATGCTCTTCAACCTGCACACGCTCGCTTGGGACCAGCAGATCCTGAACTTCTTTGCCATTCCCCCATCGCTGCTTCCGGAGGTGAAACCGTCGAGCGCCATTCTGGGAGACACGCGCTTGTTCGGCGCCCCCGTACCCATCGCCGGCGTGGTGGGCGATCAACAGGCTTCGCTCTTTGGCCAGCAATGCTTCCGGCACGGTATGGTGAAGAATACCTACGGGACGGGCTGCTTCTTGCTGATGAATACCGGAACGGAAATTCCGCGTTCCGAGTCCGGGCTGTTGGCGACGGTGGCTTGGGGGCGGCAAGGACGGACGGCATACGCGCTGGAGGGCAGCGTTTTCATTGCCGGCGCTGCTATCCAATGGCTACGCGATGAAATGAAACTGCTCAACGACGCTGCGGAAAGCGATGCCGTGGCGCGCTCGGTACCCGACACCCACGGAGTTTACCTGGTCCCTGCTTTTGTGGGCTTGGGCGCGCCGCACTGGGATGCTTACGCGCGCGGGACCATCACTGGGATCACGCGCGGAGCCAACCGGGCTCACTTGGTGCGCGCGGCGCTGGAGGCCATCGCCTATCAAACGCGCGGAGTGGTGGATGCCATGGCGCGTGACTCCGGCTTGCGGCCGGAAGTTCTGCGCGTGGATGGCGGCGCGGCGCGCAACGATTTTCTCTGCCAGTTTCAAGCGGATATTTTAGGCATCCCGGTGGAGCGCCCGGAGACGACGGAATCGACGGCGCTGGGGGCCGCCTACCTGGCGGGACTCGCCACCGGATTCTGGCAGGATGAGAGGGAACTTGCAGCGCAACTGCGACTGGGCCGCCGCTTCGAGCCCAGTATGGATGTAGCCCGTCGCGAGGAATTGTACGCGGGCTGGGAACGCGCCGTGGAACGGGCCAAGGGTTGGGCGCATCCACCGTTGCAGTAGGTTGATATTGTGGTAAGCTTTCGCTGTGAACTCTCTTGATGTTCTGCAAGCCAAGCGCGCGGATATACTGCGAGTCGCCACCCTTCACGGCGCTCGCAATGTGCGCATCTTCGGGTCCGTGGCCCGAGGAGATGCGGGCCCTTCCAGCGATGTAGACTTCCTTGTTGAGTTTGAAGAGGGCCGCAGTGTTCTTGACTTGGCTGGGTTATGGCAGGATTTGGAAGAATTACTGGCTCGCAAGGTTGACGTCGCCGAACCGGAAGGATTGCATTGGTACATCCGGGACCGAGTATTGAAAGAGGCCGTGCCACTGTGAGGGACGAACGGCTCTATCTTATCCACATCGTTGAGTGTGCCACCCGTATCCAGCAATATACCAGCGAAGGCAAAGATGCGTTCATGAGTGATAGCAAAACGCAGGATGCGGTCCTGCGAAATCTCCAGATCCTGGCGGAGTCGACGCAGCGCATCCCCGGCAATTTGAAAGCGGCTCACCCGGAAGTCGAATGGAGCAGGATTGCGGGGCTCCGGAACATTCTGGTGCATGATTATCTGGGGATCAACTTGGTTCGTATTTGGGAAATCATCGAGCACGGCTTGCCTGAACTCAAGAGTAAAGCCGCCAGCATTCTCAGAGCGCTCGGCGAACCATAACAGGATGAAGAGATTGCTTGAAAGTAAGATTTCAAACTGAGGCACGAATGACCCGGACCACATCATGACAGACCTTTTGGAGGAAATTTCCCAGCAGCCGGCAGCGCTTTCCGGGTTGCGGAAATTCTACGCGAGTCCGGGGGCAATACCGACGAAGGGCTTGCGGAGCTTGGCGCCGCATTGGCCGCCCACAGTGGTATTCACCGGAATGGGCTCATCGCTTTTTGCGGCGTACCCGGCGCAGGCCTATTTGACGGAGCAGGGTGTGCGTGCTCTGGTGTGGGAAACCGCGGAACTGGTGCATCACCATCTGAAGGTTTTGCGACCCGACACCCTGTTGGTGGTGGTCTCGCAGTCGGGCGAGACCGCCGAGGTGCTGCGCTTGCTGGATAGTTTGCCCACCAAAGCCGGAGTGCTGGCGGTGACGAATGTGGAAGCCAGCCCGTTGGCAAAGCGGACGAACCTGCTCTTGCCCTTGATGGCTGGCGAGCAAATTGCCGTCAGCACCAAGACTTACACCTGCTCGGTGGCCGTGCTCATGTACTTGGCCTTTGCCATTGCCGGCAAGGCGCCCAGTTCCCTTACTCAGGAAGTGATGCGCGCGGTGGAAGCGCAGGATGACATTCTGGACCGCCGTGAGGACCTGATACCGCCCATTGTGGAGTTTTTCAATTCGCCCCCCTACGTGGCGCTAATGTCGCGCGGGGCGGATCTCGCCACCGCTTATCAGGGCGCCCTGATGCTCAAGGAAGTGGTGCGAGTGGCGGCTGAACCCATCAGCGCGGCCCAATTTCGCCACGGACCGATCGAGATCGTCAGCCCCCATCATCGATACATCCTTTTTGCCCGGCAAGGGAAGACCGGGAAGTTGCTCCTGAAACTGGCTAGCGACATCCGGAAATCGAGCGGGCGCGTGCTGCTTTTCACGGACCTGCCTTGTGACGACCCCATGAATTTGCGATTGGTTCGCGTGCAACCTCTCGCGTTGGGGTTGGGGACTCTTGTGGATAGCCTTTACATTCAACTGCTGGCGTACGACGCGGCATTGCGGGCGGGATTGCAACCCGGGAAGTTTGAAATTGCGGAACATGTGACGCGCGAGGAGTAAGTGCGCTTCGAGCGCTTCCCTTTTGGGCAGAATGGGCACACGTCCAGGGCGCCTCGACGATGTGCTGAACGTCGAAGTTTGCGGCGAACAGCCCACCTTCCCGAGAGGATTCCCTCTCGGCAAGGTGGACATAGCTGACGTTTTGGAGACGAAGCCCTTAGTTACGCGAGCGCAGTTCCTGGCAAGTGACACAATACCGTGCCCAGGGGATAGCCTTGAGGCGATTGGGGGAAATATCCTCGCCACACGCTTCGCACACACCGTAAGTCCCACCGGCACAACGTGCAAGCGCTCTCTCAATTTCTTTCAGGGTTCGGCTGCGCAGATTCGCGGTAACCACCGTGACATCCTGCTCAACGGTCCTGACGGCAAATTCCACCGCGTCAGGCGACTGCACACTGGCAGATAAGGCCTCGGGCTCACTGCGCGTGGCAGCCAAAATCTCGTCGCGCTTCTTGAGCAGCAGGCTTCGATATGTCTTTTTTGGAGACGACTTTACCATTGTTCGCATACTTGTCCGTCCTTCCCAAATCGTTCTTAGGAGAACCTTTCAGTTTAAGGTCTGCCCGTGGATTCGGATGTTTCAGATGATATCAAGGTTGCATTATTTTTTGAAGTTTTTTACGGATTTTATATTCCCTTATGTTTCAATACGTTGCAGGAATAGCTGGGCATGTTATAATCGCGGTCGAAAGTTTGGAGTTAGAACTCAACGGGTGATCTTCGACTATGGCTACGCGCGAGGAAATGCTGGATCGGGTTCGAAAGGCCTTGGGACGGTCCAATACGGGCTTCCTTGACTCTCCAGTGCCGCCTCTCGACCTTGCGGGGGTAATGACTCCCACGGCTCCGGAAGACTATTTGACCAAGTTTGAGGCCGAGTGGGAGAAAGTGGGGGGCATTGCCTATCGCGTGGCGGCCATGGAGGAATTAGAGGCCGTCTTCGAAAAGATTCTAGTGCTGGCGGAGACTCAGGCCGTGGTGCTCTCCAGGAACCCTTTGTTGGCCGAATTGGGCATTGCCGACCGGCTTACCAAGCTCGATAAATTTCTTACCACGTGGACCACCGGCCCGGGGGCTACGGGAACGCAGTCCCTCTCGGATTTCACCAAAGCAAGTTTCGAAGCTGGGTCGGGCATTACCGGTGTTGACTTCGTGCTGGCGGAAACCGGCACGTTGGTATTGAGCAGCGTGACCGAAGGAGTCCAGGTGGCCTCGCTCGCGCCACCGATCCACATAGCCCTTTACCGGCGAAGCCAACTTGTCGGCTCGCTCGATGAAGTTCTCGCCAAGCTCCCGATTTCGAACTCGCAGGACAAACCCGCTTCCGGCCGCTCCGTCGTGTTCATCACCGGGACCAGCCGGACGGCCGATATCGAGCAAATTCTGATCCGCGGCGTGCACGGCCCGCGCGAAGTCCACGCGATCCTGGTGGAAGATGGCTGCCGATGAGCCGCTCCGCCTGCCCGATTGTCGGCAAGCCGACGATAAGCAATGCAGCGCCCTGTAGAGCTCAGTGCGGCATCACCCAGCGAGTCTGGTTAGGAACCCATCTTGTCTTCACGTTTTGAGTATTCACCGGTTAAATTGATCTACGGCGGCGAAGCGCTGGGCTTCCAGGCCGGCCGTACGATTTTGACGCCGCGCGTTCTGCCCGGCGAGCGCGCTGAAGTGGAAGAAGTGCGCCGGCAAAAAGGTGTCGTGCACGCGCACCCGCTGCGGATTCTGGAGCCGTCGCCCGAGCGCATCGAGCCCTTGTGCCCGTACTTTGGCCGCTGCGGTGGCTGCCACTACCAACATCTTCCGCCCGCAGCCCAAATCACAGCGAAAACTGAAATCCTGCGCGAGACGCTGCGGCGATTGGGCCAGGTGAAATGGGATGCGCCCATTCCCGCCCATGCCGGACCCGCGTGGAACTATCGCAACCATGCGCAATTGAAAGTCGAAACGGCGCCGGATGGCGCGCAGGCACTGGGGTTCTTCGCAGCGGAGTCGAACCGTTTGATTCCCATCGATGCGTGCCCGATTCTTTCCCCGCGCCTGAACGCGCTGCTCGCGGTTTTGAGTGTTGACCCTTGGATTAGCGAGTTGGCGAATTGTCGTGAACTGGAGCTCCTGGCAGACGATCGCGACGAAAAAGTGATGTTGACCCTCGCCGGCAACCCGAATGCGCAGGAAACCGAAACGCTTGCCCACAAATGCTTGGCGGAACTCGTGGGGGTCGCGACGGTAGCCGTTGCGCAGGATGCAATCGTGCGCGTTTTCGGCGAGCCGCACCTCATCTATCGCGTGGGAGAGTTTGCGTATCGTGTCAGCCCGGCGGCCTTCTTCCAAAGCTCGCGTTTTTTGCTCTCCGAACTCGTGGCGGCGGTCGCGGGAAACGATTCTGGCGCGATGGCAATTGACCTTTACGCCGGCGTGGGCCTATTCACGCTGCCCCTGGCGAAGCGGTTTGACCAGGTGATCGCGGTCGAGGCGCACCCGCAAGCCGCGGCGGACTTGGCTGCCAACGCTCACGCCGTGCCCGGCAAGAAGATTCGAGCCATTGCCGCGACCGCGTTTGATTTCTTGCGCCGCTGTGCGCAAACGGATCCGGATTTGGTGGTGATGGACCCTCCCCGCGCCGGCGTGGATGCTGTCACCTTAAAGCTCCTCTTGGATTTGCGGCCCAAGCGGCTGCACTACGTGTCCTGCAGTCCGCCCACCTTGGCCCGTGACTTAGGTTTCTTGCTCCAACACGGTTACCGCCTAGACAGTTTGGAACTGTTTGATTGCTTCCCCCAGACGTATCACATCGAGTCTCTCGCCTGCCTTTCGCGCCGCGGATAAGCGGTCACGGCTCTTCCCGAGCGCGAGCCACTCGAAATCGACACGAAAATTGGGCAGAATTATGACATTGTTTCTATTGACAAGTCGTAAAACTACCCTAATGATATGCACCGCGGCTTAACACGAGCCTGCGTGTTTCGCGTCGAGCGCCCTTGCCCGGCATGTTTTCGAGAGGCTCTGCGCACGGTAGATTGCGCACTGGTTTTTTTCGGGTCAAAGAACTTCGGCCCGAGCCGCATGCCGGGGCACCGGAAACCAAAGGTCCCACCTTGGAAGAGAGTGTAGTCCCACCAGAGTCGAACTCGCCCGCGGGCATTGTATCGGCATCACGCGGTGCGCCACACCGACCCGCGCCGAGGCGTTTCAAATCTCCCTTGGCGGCGTTGGCAGCAAGTTTTGCCTTGGGAATTGTGTGGGCGCATGCCTTTCAGGGCACGGTGGGAATGCATTGGTTTCTCATCGGTGCGGTCGCCTTCATTCTCGTCGGTTTGATCCTGCTCCGCGCGAACTGGGTTCGCGCCGCGGTGTGGTTTGCGCTGGCCAGCATGACACTGACCGGCGTCGCGGCCACGCGGCGCTGGGAGCAGCGTTTTCCGCTAAACCACGTTCGTTATCTGGAATCGCGTGGCGTGGACCTGAGTGACCCGGTGCGGTTGGAGGGGCGCGTGATCTCGACGCCCTATCGCACCGGATATGGGTTGCAGTTTGACGTGGATGCCCGGCGCGTCGAGTCACTCGCCCACTTTTACCCCGTCACTGGGAAGATCCGCCTGCGCGTGCAAGAATCGGAAGTTCGCGACGGTACCGACGGCAGCGGCCCGCTCGAACTTCAGTTTGGCGACGAAATTCAAACCCTCGTCCGCTTGCGTCGCCCGCACATTTATCAAAACCCCGGCAGCTTCGATTTTCGCCGTTGGATGGAGGATATCGAAGACGTTTACTGGGTTGGAACCGTCAAGAATCCCCGGCTGGTGGAAAAAGTCGGCCATGCCGCGGGATTCCGTTTCGCGGAACTCGCGGAGCGCGCCCGCCAGCGCTTGCTGCGCGGCATCGATGACATCTACCCTCCGTGGTCTGTCCAGGGGCGGTACGGCGCGGTGCTGAAGGCAGTGTTGTGGGGCGACAGGACATCGCTCGATTCCACCACGATCGACGATTTCCGCAAGACGGGCCTTTACCACTTGCTGGTGATCGCCGGGTTGCACGTCGGCCTACTCACGTTGCTCGTCGAGTTTCTCCTTAGGGGGTTGGGATGCCGGCGAGTGACCCGATCAGTCATAATGCTGGGCTTCCTGGTGGCTTACGCCTTTTTGGTGGAACAGCGTGCGCCCACGTTGCGCGCCACGCTGATGATCGCGCTTTATCTCCTGGCGCGCATTCTGGACCGCGACCACTCTCCCTTCAACGCCATTGGCGGCGTCGCGCTGATTCTTCTCTATTCCCGTCCGGCGTGGCTGTTCGAGTCGGGATTTCAGCTATCCTTCGGCGCAGCGCTGTTGATAATCGGTGTCGCCGTCCCGATTCTCGCGCGTACCGTCGAACCGTACCGCCGCGCTCTGCGGCGGTTGGACGACGTATTGCTTGACGATTACTTTTCACCGCGCATCGCACAAGCTCGCCTGGACTTGCGCGCGCTCGTCTATGCGATACGCAAGCGAGTGGGCTTTCTCGATCGCTATCCCGCCGTATCGCGCAACATCGTAGTTGCCCCTCTGAAGGTCTTGGCGTGGGTGGCTAACATCCTGATCTTCTCAGCCGTGCTGCAACTGGGACTACTCTTGCCGATGGTGGAGACTTTTCACCGCGTCACCTTCGCCGGTGTGGGATTGAACGCCCTGGCGATTCCGGTGATGACGCTGCTCCTGGCGCTCGCGTTGCCGATCAATTTGTTGAGCGTTGTTTCAGCGGCCGCGGCCGCTTGGCCGGCCAAGGTGCTAAGTGTGATTATGGCCCTGCTCTTCGACATGACGCATTTGCCCGCAATCGCGGCTTGGCTGTCCTACCGAATGCCGGCGCCGCCGCTGTGGGTGGCGTGGGGATTTTGTGTGGCGTTCGTGGTTGCGGGCTTGGCTCTCCGCTACGCACGGTGGGCTGCGGGAGTGGCGCTCGCGGTCTGCGCGGTTTTCGTCGCTTTCGTGGCCATCCATCCTTTCGCTCCGCGCTTGCCGCGCGGTGCGCTGCAACTGACCGCGCTCGACTGCGGCAGCGGTGACGCGCTTTTTCTGGTGCTTCCCGATGGGACCACGATGTTGGTCGATGCGGGTGGCAGCCGCACGCGAGGGGCACGCGAAGGTGGCTTTCAGGGCCGGCGTTGGGATTCGGGTGAGGATATTGTCTCACCCTACTTGTGGTCGCTGGGCCTCAAGAGGATTGATGTCGTGGTGGTAACCCGCGCTCGCCCGGACCAACTCGGCGGGCTTTACGCTGTTCTCGCCAACTTCCGCGTGGGCGAGTTCTGGCACGCTCCCGAAGCCGAAACCCCCGAATTCGCGGCGCTTCTGGCGGCGGTGGCGGAACGCGGGATTCCGACTCGCACCTTGATGGCGGGAGATCGGCTTGCGTTCGGCGAGGCGTTAATTCGGGTTCTGTGGCCAGGTCCGGATTCCGGCAACGCCGCACCGGGCTTTGGCTGTGCATCCCGACGTGCCGGCGTGAAGGCCGTCTCTACATCGGTGTCACACCGCAATGACGACTCGCTCGTCATGCGGATCACCGCGGGTGGAATGAACTTCTTGCTGCCGGGAGAGGCGGGCGCGGATGCGGAGAAGGGAATGCTCGCCTCCGGCGAGCCGCTGGAAAGCCAGGTACTCAAAGTGGGGCTCCCTTGGTCAAGGTCGTCTACAAGCGGAGAATTTCTTGCGCGCGTTGTCCCTCAGGTGGCGATTGTAAGTCCGGAGATCGGCGGCAAAGGCGGCGACTCGCCGAATTCGGAGATGATGGGGGCTCTCGCAAGTGCCGGCGCCCGCACCTTCCGCATCGACGCGGAAGGCGCCGTCAGCGTGGAGTGGAAGCAAGGTTCGTTAGTGGTCCGGACTTACAGACACCCGGAAGGGGCTGTTATTAGAGGAGAAAGCGGTGCGTCGCTTCAGCGCTAGAGCGGATTCCTCGCCGGATTCCATGCTCTTGCGCGGTGGACTGGGCACAATTTAGCTCCCTCGCACATCGGACAGTTTGCACCAATTTCTTGCTTTTATATGGTCTATTGTAAGGGGATTTGTTTTCAGTGAGTTCTCAGCTTCGTTTTGAAAAAATCGTTTTCCCGACCTTTTATTTTCAGTAAGTTCTCAGCTTCGTTTATTTATTCGTCCGGCGGACATCAAGTCTCAATACGCTTCTTAATAGCGCGCCCGCCCACCTCGTTGTTGGCCAACAGCCTCCGCCGACGCTCGCTAACAGTTCACAACGGAGCTGGCTTCGACCTGTACCATGCAATCATAGCCTAAACATGTCGGTCTTGTCAAGAAGAAAACGCGGCGTGCTTAAAAGGGGCCGTACTGGAAGACGCCCGGCCTGGTAAGGAATCGCGTAAGTGCTGGCCGGCTTGGCGAGCATACGTCGTCGCCAGCCGTTCTCAAAGGTGTGCGGTTTTGAACAGACGCACCGCCGCCGGGTATGGCTGAATCGTTACGTAGGGCTTTAATAAATGAGACTCTAAGGGTACTATTGGCGAGTCGGGCCCCCCCAGGGGAATCCCGAACCAGGGCGTACGGTTTGAATTGCCTCTTTGGCAACGAATCAAAACAGAAATTGCGGCTTTCTTGGGGAAAGTCCCATGGAGGCGGTGAGACGGGTACGCTTCAGTTTGTCAAGTGGCGGCTTTGTGACGTGAGGTTCCGATGGATTGGCCTATCGAAAGGAAAGTCCAATGGGGTCTGGGAATTGCTGTTGCGGTATTGTGCAGCCTGGGCATGATCGCCTATGCGCTGATCGTGACCTTCGTCAATACCAGCGATTGGGTTGTTCACACGCACCTGGTCATTGAGGCCATTCAAGGGGCGCGGACCGGCCTTGACGACGCTGAAACCTCGGTGCGGGGCTACTTGCTGACCCAAGATCAATCGTATCTCGGGCCCTATAATCTTGTCCGAGGACGAATCCCCGGAGTTATCGAGCGGCTGCGCATCTTGACGTCGGATAACCGTGCCCAACAAGAGAAGCTCGCACAACTTAAACTGCAAGTCGATCGAGAGATGGAACTCTTGCAGCAGGAGGTGGGGGCCGCAGCCGCCCCCGCCGTGTCAAACGTAGCGCAACGCCAATCGCTCGATGAAGACCAGCGACTTATGTCCACCATCCGCAACACCCTCAGAGAACTGCGTCTACAGGAGGACCAGCTTTTGTCCGTCCGCGACGCAGCCTGGCGGCGGGTACTGGCCGAGGCCATTACTGCCGCTGCTGGGCTTGGGCTGCTTAACTTTGTACTGCTGGGATCAATCTATTATGTCTTCAAACGAGACCTTACCGAGCGACGACGCGCCGAGGCGGCTCATCAGGCGAGCGAAGAACGCTTGCGCCTGATGATCGCCAGCGTTAAGGACTATGCCTTTTTCATGCTTGATCCCCAGGGACGGGTTGCCACCTGGAACGACGGGGCCGCCATCATCAAAGGGTATCAAGCCGGCGAAATCGTCGGCCGGCCGTTTGCCACCTTCTTTACCGAAGAGGATCGGGCAGCCGGTAGACCGCAATTGGCGATAGAGACGGCCGCGAAACAAGGAAAAGTGGAGTTGGAAGGCTGGCGGGTGCGTAAGGATGGATCGCGATTCTGGGCGGATGCCATTACCAGCGCCATATGCGCCGAAAGCGGCCGGCTGCTGGGATTCTCGGAGGTGACTCGCGATCTGACGGAACGTAACCTTGCCGAGGAGAAGATACACCAAAGCCAATCGCGCCTCGCTGCCATTCTGGACGGTTCTCCTTCCGTAATCTTTGTGAAGGACCCCGACGGCCGTTACACTCTGGTGAACCGGCGGTTTGAGGGTTCCTTCCGCATGAATCGGGAGCAAGTGTTGGGCAAGACGGACATGGACCTCTTCCCCAAGGAAACGGCCCAGATGCTTCGCGAACACGACACGAAAGCGCTCGCGGCGGGGAGCGCATTGGAGTTTGAAGAGGCGATCCCCCAGAAGGACGGAGTGCACACTTACCTCTCCGCCCGAGTTCCACTCCTGGGCGAGGACAATCAGCCTTACGCTGTTTGCGGCGTCTCCACCGATATCACCGAACGCAAGCAGAACGAACAGGAAATTCAACGCCTGAACCGTGCACTGCAGGACCGCGTGATCGATCGCTCGGTTCAACTCATGCAAGCCGCCGATGAGTTAAAGATGGAGAGGGAGCAACGCCTGGGCGCCGAAGAACGGGAACGGGAGGTCCGCGAACGCCTGCGCGAGGTTATGCACCGCAGTCCTTTTCCCATGTGGACCTTCGATCTGGAGACCATGGCGCTGCTGGAGGTCAACGATGCCGCGCTAACACTGCACGGCTTCTCGCGCCAAGAGATTCCACAGATGCGGATGACCGACCTCTACCCGCTGGAAGAGGTTTTCAAGTTGGGGAAGGAGATGGCAAGCGGTGTTCCCAGCGAGAGTCCCAAAGTCTGGCGCTATTCCACCCGGGACGGGAACGTGGTTGAGGTTGGAATTTTGGCGCGGCGGGTGGAATGGGAAGGGCGAAATGCCGCGCTGGTCGTGGTGGTGAATGAGAAGGCCGGTCATAGTCTCCGGGATCTAACCAAGACCCTGGAAGCCGCGGGCTCGGGAGTTTAGAAGCACGTTGCGTTGGTGACAAGGTGGATATAAGGCGGGTTAGCGAATCCTTAGGAGTCGGAGTATAATCCTCCTGCTCTTTGCGGAAACTCACTGGCGCTTGGAACCCTTGTTGTCATTATGATTGACCAAACGATTCTCTCCCTCGACCTACTACTTCATATCTCCCAAACTCTCGAAATTCCCATGCACGGATTGGTGGCTGTCATCGAACTGCTCGACGATGGCGGCACGGTCCCCTTCATCGCGCGCTACCGCAAGGAGGCGACCGGGAATCTCGATGAGGTCAAAGTTCGTGCCATCGAAGAAAAGCTGCGATACTTCCGCGAGCTGGTGGCGCGCCGGGAAACGATTCTTGCCTCCATTGCCGAGCAGGGCAAGCTCACCGACGAACTCAAAGCTCGGATTGATGCGACCTTCGACAAAAGCGAGCTGGAGGACTTGTACTTGCCCTACCGGCCGAAGCGCCGCACCAAGGCCACCATGGCGCGCGAAAAGGGCCTGGAACCGCTTGCACTCTATTTGTGGGCGCAGCAGCCCGGGGCCGAACCGCTGGAAACGTTCGCCGCTAGTTTTGTGAATGCGGAAAAAGGCGTGAACGGCGTGGAAGAGGCGCTGGAAGGCGCGCGCCATATAGTTGCCGAGATAATCAGCGAGGATGCCGATCTGCGCAAAGCGCTGCGGCAGATGATGTCGGAAGAGGGTGTGGTGGTAAGCCGGAAGGTGCCCGACGCCGCGGACGAGCAAGAGAAGTTCAAGATGTACTACGAGTATCGTGAGCCGGTGAAGGCCATTCCGTCACACCGCATGTTGGCCATTCGGCGCGGCGAGAGTGAAGGTGTGCTCAGCTTCCTCATCGAGCTGGAACCGCTGCACGCTGTTTCCATGCTGAAAACACGAATTCTGCGGGCGCAAGGTGATTGGACTCCGCAGCTTGAACTCGCCGTCGAAGACTCATGGGATCGCCTTCTCAATTCCTCTATTCAGGCCGAAATCCGCTTGGAGGCGAAGCACCGCTCGGATGGGGAAGCGATTCAGGTCTTTCGAGACAATCTGCATAACCTGCTGCTGGCGCCGCCGGCGGGTCCCATTTCTGTTTTGGGAATCGATCCCGGCATGCGCACCGGCTGCAAGGTTGCGGTGATTGACGAGACCGGCAAATTCCTGGCCCACGACGTCATCTACCTGCATCGCTCCAAGGGCGAGGCGGAAGCTGCCGCCAAAACGCTCGAGACACTGTTGCAGCAGCACAACGTGCGGGCCATCGCCATCGGCAATGGCACGGCTTCTCGCGAGACAGACGCTTTCGTCCGCGATTTCCTGCGCGAGCGGCAGCTCGATAACATCTTTTCCGTGACGGTCAGCGAGTCCGGCGCCAGCGTCTACTCCGCCTCGGACGTCGCGCGGCAGGAGTTTCCCGATCTCGATCTTACGGTGCGCGGCGCCATTTCCATCGCCCGCCGGTTGCAAGACCCACTGTCCGAGTTGGTCAAAGTCGATCCCAAGTCCATTGGAGTCGGCCAATATCAGCATGATGTTGACCAACGCCAGCTTCAGGAGTCCCTCGCAAGCGTGATTGAAAGCTGCGTCAATCGGGTGGGTGTGGACCTGAATACTTCGTCGTGGACGCTGCTGCGTTATGTCGCCGGTGTCAACGAGCGGACTGCCCTCAACATCGTCAGCTTTCGGAATGAGAACGGGAGCTTCCGTTCGCGCGCCCAATTGCGGAAAGTTCCGGGCGTCGGCCCCAAGACGTTCGAACAGGCGGCCGGCTTTCTGCGCATCCGCAACGGCGACAACCTGTTGGACATGACCGCCGTTCACCCCGAGTCCTACCAGATTGTGGAGCAGATCGCGCGATCCCTCGACGTTCCCATCGAAGAGTTGATCAAGCGGCCGGAACTTCTCGAGAAAGTGGACCGCAACCGCGTTACAGCGGGAACTTACACACTGAATGATATCTTGGAGGAATTACGCAAGCCGGGTCGAGACCCGCGCGATAAATTCGTCGCGCCCAGCTTCAATGAGCAGGTGCGCGAACTCTCCGACGTGCAGCCCGGCATGGTGCTGGAAGGTGTCGTGACCAACGTGACCAAGTTCGGAGCCTTCGTGGACGTCGGCGTCCATCAAGATGGCTTGGTCCATATTAGCGAGCTTTCCAACCGCTACATCAAGGACGCATCGGACGTGGTGAAGGCCGGCCAGATCGTCAAGGTGAAAGTCCTAAGCGCCGATCCCAAGACGAAGCGCGTCGCACTTTCCATCAAGGCCCTGCAAGAGCCGCCGGCGAAACACCCGCCCAAGCCGCAGGCGACACCGAAGTCGCAACCAAAGGCACACTCGAAACCAAAGGAAAAACCCAAACCACAACCTAAGCCCGAACCCACCTATGAAGAGAAATTCGCAATTCTTGCCGCGAAATGGAGATCCCGCTAAGCCTGAAGGGAAGTGACTCAACTGTGGACACTGCCGTCCAAATTACCGAACCAAATTAGATTGGATTCGGCTCCGCCGCCTGCTTTGCGAAAAGTCTCCGACTTTTCGAGCCAATGCATTTGGTTCTTACAATCTCTGCCGCCGGAAGGCTAAGCCTTCCCTTGGCACAGATTGAGGTTGGTTAGTATGGTCGGCGTCGGAAAGTCGAAGAACGTGTGAGAAAATTGCTGGAAAAGCAAAAGCATCTCGCGCAGAGAGGCAGA
>JBKQVI010000315.1:0-6229 GCA_052139985.1 Terriglobia bacterium | reverse complement strand
CCGGGAAGGAAGCGATTTCGGACGCGACGCTGCGTGAAGCTGTTGCTCGGGCCGAAAAAGGCCAGATCGACGCTGACCTTGGCGGTGGTGTCATCAAACAGCGTATCGCCAGGCCTGGCCAGGGACGATCGAAAGGCTACCGGACGATCATTCTTTTCCGACGCGGAGCCAGGGCATTCTTCGTGTACGGGTTCGCCAAAAACCAGCGGGCGAATATCGATGGCGATGAGCAAGAACAGTTCAAGGAAGCCGCAAAACACGTCCTGGCGTTGACGGAGAAGCAGCTCGCGGAGCTGTTGAAGAGAGGCGATTTTACGGAGGTGAAAAGCGAATGAGCAAAAAGTATCGAAGCGAGGCGATGGCGGCCATCCATGAAATGATGGAGGACCTACACGATGGTGGGGTTATCGACAAACAGACGATGCGGCGTTTCGATGCTGCCTGCCTTACGCCCATCCGGCCCTTGAGGCCAAAACAGATCAAGGCGATCCGGGAGAGAGAACACGTCAGCCAAACCGTTTTCGCTAACTACCTGAACGTAACGAGCAGTCTGGTCAGCAAGTGGGAGCGCGGCGAAAAACGGCCTTCCGGGGCCTCACTCAAGCTGCTATCACTGGTCGAGAAGAATGGGCTTGCTACCGTTGCATAGTCGCATGACACCCCGACACCAAAAGAAATGGCTGGCTGGTGCCCCGACGAGTGGGGGCGATCTCCCGAAGGGACTCCCTTGCGGCAGGGTTTTTACGCCGGTATACTCTCCGGCGGCCGATGCTGCGCGGAGATGTCTGGCGCAGGGCGCCCCAGAGCGCTTCCGACGCGGGAATTGAAACCGCTATACGTTGCCACGCCTTCCCCGCGACGAAGATTACGAACTACCTGAGGAAGGGGTGCCATCCCTCGGAGGTCTATCCTGAAGAAACTCCTCGGTCTTGGCACGAAGGAATTCGAAGTAAAGTCTCCAGTAGTTCATACCTGGAACAACCAAATGGACTGGACGGACAACGTCCTTTTCCGAGGTGATGTTGATCAGGCCGCATATGAGGCCGCAGAAAAACTGGTTGGTATCCTGGTTCGCTGGAAGCACGCAAAACCCCAACCCAAGAAGAAGTGTCGCTCCGGTCCAAAGGGTCCAGCGTCTGTGATCTATGGCTGTGTTGATTGCAATAATAAAGGAACAGTGGCCGAGGGCAGCGGTTGCCGTCGTTTCACAGCGGAGGGGTAGTCGTCGAACGGGCACGTTGGGAGGAAGCAATGATCAGAAGAGTAGACCGATTGGAAAGCAGGCCTTCGACATGCCGGGGGAGAGCGAGAGCTGCCCAGGAACGTGAGGAGATAGCGAAGGTGATCCGGGCAGGCGCTGATTCTCTTTTCGCACAGATGAACTATGTCGATATGTATACATCCAAGAATGAATCAGGCGTAGCCGAGGCGAACATCGTAATTAACATTGCGCATGCCTTTTTAAAAGAGAAGTCCGGCCACTGTGTTTGGGCGCAGTCTCCTTTTAGGAGTGGCTCGCCGCGCACGAGCAAGTGGCTGGACCTCGTTATCGATCTGAACCCTGCCGGCTCTGAGGGACGCACTGTCGTGCTGCTCGAAGCGAAGAGGGTTTTACCCAGTGAGAGAGCAGCGAAAATCAGTGAGATCCTTCGAGATTGGCGTCGGATTCAGGCATGGCCAACCCTGCCTCCCAGGTCTGTTCCCATCGGCGTTAGCCTAGACCCTCCGCGCAAAGTGTACGGAGCTATTGTCGTGGTCGTTTCTGCGGAACCCAATTCAGTTCACAGCCGAGGCAAGACCGTGTCGCCGACCTTTTACGAATGGTGGGAAAATCTTGGGAGGCCTCCGCGAAACCGTACCGGGCGCCTTTTCGAAGACCTCGAATCCAAGCTGAGGGACGCCCTCAAGGGATGTATACGTAGTACGTATTCCGACGGCGGAAGGAAGATTATCGTCCTGTATGCTGTCTTCGAGGCAAAGTAGGGACACCAAAATGGGCCTCACGAGCAGCCGACACCGTAAGCTCCCGAAGCGGGTAGCGCCTCAGAGTCAGGCGCAGTTTGCCTCACTCTGCGGTTCTAGACACGCGGGTGGCGCATACATTGTCTTGCATGTGTGCGCTCCAGCAACACGCGCAATGTTTCTGTCCACGCGTCCTGAACTTGGCCTGTCACAGCTTTTCTTACAGTTCACGACATAAAAAGTGCGCCGCGGCAGATCGGCGTCACCCACGGTCAGCTCGGCAAAATGAGGGTAATGGTCTTCCAGATAATTCTTGATGGCCTCTAAATCCTCGGCGGCGGGAATAGTCCATCGAAGACGCATCAGCGCTGGAACATGCGTTCAATACGCGCGTCCATTTCCTCTTCCTCGATAAACTCGCCACGCGCTGCTGCCGAAATTCCTCTTTCGACGGCTGCAAGGAACCGGGCCTCGTCGTCGAGATAGCGGACAAGAACATCCTTCACGAACCTCTCGGGGGCGGTTCCGGCTTTCGTGGCCATCTGCGCAAGCTGCGCTTCCTGCTCAGGGGTGAAGTGTACTTCCATGAGCCTCATGATAGCGCAAAGGTTTCGCGTCAGGCAAGTTCCAAGGCGGACTTTGTTCGGAACGTGGCGTTATTCTCTGCCTCTGAGGATTGCGGCCATCACGCGGGGGTTGCGGCGCCCATGCATCACTGCGACAACCCACAAGGGTTTCTCATCCGGCGCATAGGCAATCAAATAATCGTGTACTGGAGTGAACCGCAAAGGCCGTGAAGTAAGGTCCGGGCGTCTGTGGCCGTGATGGGGAAAAGGCACAAGCCCGCGAAGGGTAGTGAGTATCTCCTCTCGGACACGGCGAGCTGCAAGCGGGTTATCTTCCGCGATGAATTCCCAAATGCCGGTAATGTCCTGCGCGGCGAGAGGGTGAAGGGCAAATCCTTGCTCTGCGCTCATCGAGGTGAATGCTTCTTGAGCAGCGCATCCTCGCGGCGGCGAAGGCTTTCAAAGAATTCCTCACCGTCGAGGGGCTTCACCCTGCCGCTTTTCAGGTCGTCATACCGGCTGTTGAGCATTTCCCGTGTCTGTGCAAGCTCGGCAACATATCCCGCCATTGCGTCCTCAATGAGGTCGTCAGTCCCGCGTCCGCTCTGCGCGGAGAGGTCCTTGAGCTTCTTTTCCGTCTCGGAGGTGAAGTGTACTTCCATGACTTTCAGGATAACGGAAGAGCATAACTTCAGGCAAGTTCCAAGTCGGACCCGCATCACAGCGGAATATTCCCATGCTTTTTGGGCGGCAGGGTGTCGCGCTTGGTTTCGAGCATGTGCAGGGCGGCGATCAATTTGGGGCGAGTGTCGCGCGGTTCGATGACGGCGTCCACCCAGCCGCGCTCGGCGGCGATGTAGGGATTGGCAAAGCGTTCGCGAAACTCTTCCACCTTTTCGCGCTTCAACTTTTCGGGGTCTTCGGCCTTCTGCAGTTCGCGGCGGTAAACGATGTTCACCGCGCCTTCCGGTCCCATGACGGCGATCTCCGCGGTGGGGTAAGCCAAGTTCACATCGGTGCGGAGGTGCTTAGACGCCATCACGCAGTACGCTCCGCCGTAAGCTTTGCGGGTGATGATGGTGATTTTCGGCACGGTGGCTTCCGCATAGGCGAACAGGAGCTTTGCCCCATGGCGGATAATGCCGCCGTATTCCTGCTGCGTACCGGGCAGGAATCCCGGGACATCCTCAAAGGTGATGAGGGGAATATTGAATGCGTCGCAGAAACGCACGAAGCGCGCGCCTTTGACGGAGGCGTTGATATCGAGACATCCGGCTAGGAAGGCGGGTTGGTTGGCCACAACACCTACCGATTGGCCGTCGAGGCGCGCGAACCCCACCACGAGGTTTCTGGCAAAGTGCTCGTGGACTTCCACAAAGTAGCCGTCATCCACAACCCTCGTCACGATTTCTTTGATGTCGTATGGCTGATCGGGCTCAACGGGTACCAGCGAGTCGAGCCGTTCGTCTCGCCGGTCGGCGGGATCCCGGCTCGCGACGCGGGGCGGGTCCTCCTGGTTGTTTTGCGGCATGAAGCTGAGCAATTCGCGGATCAGCGCCAGACAGTCCGCGTCGTCGCGGGCGATGAAGTGCGCCACGCCGCTAGTGGAGTTGTGCGTCATGGGGCCGCCCAGATCTTCCTTGGTCACATCCTCGTGCATGACGGTCTTGATGACGTCCGGCCCGGTTACAAACATGTAACTGGAATTCTCGACCATCACCGTGAAGTCGGTAATCGCGGGCGAATAGACCGCTCCGCCCGCGCACGGCCCCATAATCGCGGAGATTTGGGGGATAACGCCGGAAGCCATCGTGTTGCGCAGGAAGATATCGGCATATCCCGCAAGCGACGCCACGCCTTCCTGGATGCGCGCGCCTCCCGAGTCGTTCAAGCCAATCACTGGCGCACCAGTTTTCATGGCCAGGTCCATCACCTTGCAGATCTTGGCGGCGTTCGCCTCACCCAGCGATCCTCCGAATACGGTAAAGTCCTGGGCGAAGGCGTAGGCCAAACGGCCATTGATTCTCCCGTAGCCCGACACCACGCCATCACCTGGAATGCGCTGCTGGTCCATGCCAAAATCCTGGCAACGGTGCTCGACGAGCTTGTCGATTTCCTCGAAGCTGCCTTCATCAAATAGCAGGGCGATTCGCTCGTGCGCCGAAAGTTTCCCTTCCGCATGCTCACGCGCGCGCCGCTCCTCGCCACCACCCGCCTCCGCCTCCGCATGGCGGCGAAGGAGTTCTTCGACTTTTTTCTCCCGAGTCATCCTGAACCTGAAAGGCAATATAGTCGAGAATGGTTATAGCAGGCAAGTGCCGGATGAAGAGTGTTCAGTTCTAAACGTGAGAATTGTCGGTGGGGCTGAGCGTTCGAGTAAACGTAGGGCGGACCTGTTTTGTAGGTCCGCGGCCTTTCATGCACGCCAAAGCTCACCTGCTGAGTGTGGGTTGGCGATGAGAAGCGGGCATTTGTCCGTTGACGGAAGCGCGGGAATTCCATGATAAAAGCCGCGGACCTACAAAACGGGCCCGCGCTGCGTGCCGCCCCCTGCGTCTCACCGCGCCGTCCAACCACCGTCGATCAGCAAGGTATGGCCGGTGATGAGCGATGCCGCCGAGGATGCCAGGAAGACCACGGCTCCGGCGACCTCGCGCGGTTCGCCGATGCGATGCAAGGCGGCGATGCGTTCAACCGTGTCGGCGCGGAAGGCCGGGTCGGAAAGCGCTTCTGCCGTGCCCGGAGTCGAGATAAACGTGGGAGCGACGGCGTTCACCCGGATGTTGTACTTGCCCCATTCCACGGCGAGGCATTTCGTGAGGTGGGCGATGGCGGCTTTGTTCAGGCAATAGACCGATTCCGTCGGCAAGGCTGCGAATCCGGCCTGCGAACTCATGTTGACGATGCAACCGCGCATCTGGCGCCGCATGACGCGCTGGGCAGCCTGGCAGGCAAAGAAAGTGGACTTGGCGTTCAACGCGATGGTTTTGTCAAACTCCTCTTCGGTAACGTTCTCGGCAAGATTGTTCCATCCCCCACCGGCATTGTTGACCAGAATATCAAGCCGGCCGAAGCGCGCCACCACCGCGTCGACGGCGTTCAAGATTTGATCGAGGCGGGTCACATCCATTTGCAGCAGCAAAATCTGGCGGTCCAACGCCACAATTTCGGTGGCAAGTTCTGCTCCAGTCGATACGTCGCGGAGGCCCAAAGCCACGTCGGCTCCGGCCTGGGCCAACTCGAGTGAAATCGCGCGTCCCAATCCCCGCGCGGCCCCCGTCACCAGAGCAACCTGGCCGGACAAATCAAATTGTGAAAGAGTGCTCATCTCGTCTCCGTCGGTTTGTTACTTTAACAACTGCGGTCATAGTAGGGCGGGCAGAGTAGTGTGTCAAGCGAGGGAGTACTGCCTCCCTTTGACGTGGCGGCGGCTTTACGCCGCCCAGGGGCGAGGTAAACTCACCGCTACAAAGTCAAACTGACACACCACCCGTCAGGGAGTGCAGGTCGCGGTGCGGCAAGCGATCGAGCAGCCTCACGCCATCTGGCCGTAACCCAAGAGCCGATTTCACCCCTGACGGATCTTCCGCGTAGCAATGTGCTGAAGTTGTTGCGCACCAGCGAGATGCGGTAATTTGTGGGGCGATTTGTAGTCATGTATATATAATATTTACCTTGACATTACAAGTCTGTAGTGATAT
>JBKQVI010000314.1:0-4121 GCA_052139985.1 Terriglobia bacterium | reverse complement strand
AGGCACTACCGCACCGGAAGATTGCTGTAGTCACGCGCAAAAAACTGCCCGAGCGCCGCAAACCTCGTTAGCATGCAGCAACTTGCACGTAAAATGTCACTCCGACTCCATGGTGAACACCCGCTGGGACTGCGGGCCGAGGAGGTCGCAGGACTTCGCCTCGAAGATATTGACTGGCGCCAAGGTACACTAACAATTGCCGGCAGTAAATCGCGCCGCGACGATCAGTTGCCCTTGAGCGGTTCGGTGGGCAGGGCGATCGCGGCCTACATCCGTCGAGGACGGCCCCAGACGCCCACACGGCAGGTTTTACCCTCCCATTGGGAAGGGGGCAACGCCCCGCACGGTCCGCGGCGTAATCCTCCGAGCCGCCGCTCGCGCTGGGCTGGAGTTCCTCGTCACCGGAAATCGGATTCTGCGCCACACCGCAGCCACTCAGATGCTTCGTCGCGGAGCCTCTCTCAAAGAAGTGGCCGACGTACTTCGCCACCGGTCGCTGGACACTACCACCATCTACACCAAGGTCGATCTGCCGCGCCTCGCCCGCGTTGCGGCCCCCTGGCCCGAGGAGGTGACGCAATGAACCGGACGAATTGCAGGATTCAACATGTAAAAGAGTACCTTGCTCTGCGCCGAGCCTTCGGTTTCCAGCTTGGCATCGCTGGGCAACAACTCCAAGGCTTTGCACATTTCGCGGACCGCACGGCCGGCGGAAAGCCTCTCACGATGGAATTGGCGCTTCGGTGGGCGCAGTCATCCTCCACCGGAAAGCAGACCACCGCCGCACGACGCCTGCTGATCCTGCGGCCGTTCACCCGATACCTCCGAACCATCGAGCCTGAGACCGAGATCCCTCCCCTTCGATTACTCGGGCCGGCTCAACATCGATACATCCCACATATCTACACGGACCAAGAGATCAGCGCCCTGCTACAGGCATCCTCGAAGCTGAGGCCACAGGGTGGCCTGCGGGCCCGATCTGTCGGTACCTATCTTCGTCTGCTCTTTTGCACGGGCATGCGTCCTGCGGAGCCTTTGCGGCTGACCTGTGCCGACCTGGATTCCCAATCCCATACTCTCACTGTGCGCCAGACAAAGTTTTCAAAATCCCGTATCGTGGCGCTTCACCCCACGGCCACCCAGGCGCTCAAAGAGTACGCACGGGTCCGCGATGTCCACGTCAAATATCCGAAATCCCCAAGTTTCTTCTTGTCTGACAACGGAAGCGCATTCACTTACAAGAAAGCGCTCTGGGCCTTTCAGTTCTTGCGTCGTCAATTGGGATGGGTGCCACGCCCTGGCGAGAGGCTGCCTCGTCTGTACGATCTGAGGCATACCTTCGTCTGCCGTCGTCTGCTGGCCTGGCATCGAGATGGTGTCGATCTTCACGTCGTGATGCCGGCACTGTCGACCTACCTCGGGCACGTTAAGGTGACCGATACCTACTGGTACGTGACCGGAATCCCCGAACTGATGGACACCGTGGGTGCGCGCTTTGAGCACTTCTTCTTGAGCGGAGAGGAGGCCCGTCATGAACTCAGCTAAACCCCAGCCCCCCAAAACCGACTTCCCCTCACTCCTGCAGCGATACTTCTGCGATTACTTACGCCAACAGCGTAATGCCAGCCCGGAAACCGTCTCCAGCTACCGCGACACGTTTCGCCTATTTTTGCAATTCAGCCAGGACAGGTTTCGAAAGGCGCCCGCCTCCTTGACGCTCGCTGACCTGGATGCTCCTCAGATCCTCGCGTTTCTCAACGCGCTCGAGAGCCAGCGCCACAACTGTGTTCGCAGCCGCAATCTGCGTCTCGCCACCCTCCGTTCGTTTCTTCGTTACGCGGCGTCGCAGGATCCGACCGCCCTGGCTTCCATCACCCGCGCGCTCGCCATCCCGGTCAAACGCTTTGACAGGGGGCCGGTACCCTACGTCGCCCGCGAAGAGATGACCGCTCTCCTCAATGCTCCCGACCGCGCGACCTGGAGCGGTCACCGGGATCGAGTGATGCTCGCCACCATGTATAACACCGGCGCACGGGTGTCTGAGATTACGAGGTTGAACGTCGAAGACTTGCAATTCGGCCCTACCACCACCCTGCGCGTCCATGGAAAAGGGCGGAAAGAACGGGTGATCCCACTATGGAAGAGCACCCGACATCAGTTGCAGGACTGGCTCGGCCAGATCCGCACCGCCATCGGGTGCCCCCTCTTCCCCGATCGCCGCGGTGAGCGCCTGACGAGAACCGGCGTCCGCTCGCGCCTCAACGTGGCCTTGGGCGTTGCACGCCAGACGTGTCCGACCCTTCGAAATCGCCGGGTTTCACCACACCATTTTCGACATTCAACCGGAATGCATCTGCTACAGTCCGGCGTCGACATCACCGTGATTGCGCTCTGGCTCGGCCACGAGAGCACCGCGACCACTCACATGTATGTAGAGGCCGACTTGGCAATGAAGAAAAAAGCGATCGATAAAATCGCTATGCCCACCGGGAAGAGTCGCAAGTTCAAACCCAGTGACCGCCTGCTGGCCTTTCTTGAAAGCCTGTGATTATGTTTACTTCCGTGTCCAGCACCACCCCATTTCATACGGCTGCGGTCGGTCTCATCCGTGCACCTCCACGTAACCGACCGGTGCACATAATTGCGATTATGGAAATGTTTTCATAACCGCAAGAACAGCTTGTTCTATAGGACCGAGAAGGGAGCGGAGGCGGGCGACCTGTTCATGAGCTTGATCCACACCTGCGGATTGAACAACATCAACCCCTTCGATTACCTCACCGAACTGCAGAAACACGCCACCGAATTAGCCCAGAATGCAGCCGCATGGATGCCTTGGAACTACCGGCAGACCCTGCAGTTGGCCGTTGCAAGCGGGGGTTCCGCTTAGGGATTAGGAGCTGGAATAGCATCGAGCTGTTGCAGGAGGCCCATCGTATCCATGATGATCCGGCTTTCGCTAAGCATGCCGTCTCTAACCACATCCATAACCACTCCCCAGACTTTCACGCGTTTTCCCGTGGGCGGAATGCCCAGAAACTCACCGCGGCGCGTCCCTGTCCACGTAAACCGGCTGACTACCTTTTCCCCCTCTGCGATCTGCTCGTCCACGATCCATTGAATATCAGGGAACGCCGAGAGAAACATGCCGAGGGCATACCTCAACCCGTCTCGTCCCGGTCCCTGACCTGGGAATGGCACCTGTTCGATGAAGTTCTCGGCAACGAGTTCATGGAGGGCATCAAGGTTCCGCCTGTTGATTGTCTCCTCGACGAACCGCCTCATGAACGGCTTGTTCTCCTCCGGTGTCATGAACCTGACTCCTTTCTCGGGAAGCGATAGTCACTATGGTTAGGCCGACCTGGATGAAACCGACCGTAGGCGGCTGAGGGCGACGACCCTGTGTCGGCGACGATTTCCATCGTACCCGAAATTATTTAGAATTAGAATGTCTCTCGCCCTGGCCGAAAACGATCCTCTGCGGCCATACGGAGGGGACCTTCTGAAATGACCGAAAAACGGGCCTCCCGCAAGACAAAATCCCCAAGGGTTTTTGGCCACCCCTCCCGACGGGCCAAAACGGCGCTGAGGGTGGGGCTCTAGGCCCGCGTTTCTACCCAGGATCAGCAGACCATCCCGTTGCAGATCCGTGCGATGCGGGAGTATTCGGCAAGCCGAGGTTGGACGATCGCCCTGCAGGTCAAAGAGATCGGCTCGGGCGCTTCGCAGCGGGAGCGGCGAGAGCAACTGCTGGAAGCGGCACGTCGCCGTGAGATCGACGTCGTGTTGGCCTGGCGGCTGGACCGTTGGGGACGGTCGGTAACCGACCTGCTCGCGACCCTCCAGGAACTGGAGCATCTGGGCGTCGGCTTTGTGTCGCTGACGGAGGCACGGGACCTGACCACGCCCGCCGGTCGAGCCATGGCGGGCTTGCTGGCCGTTTTTGCGGAGTTCGAGCGGGAAATTCTTCGCGAACGGGTACGCGCCGGCCTAGCCCAAGTTCGTCACCGAGAGGCAGGTTTTGATTATTTTGGGTCTCGGTGATTCGTTAACGTTTTTGTTTTCAGCCTGGCCTTTCTGAGAAGTCGATGTAGTGTAGACCAACCCTCTTGCCGTAGGGG
>JBKQVI010000313.1:0-8707 GCA_052139985.1 Terriglobia bacterium | reverse complement strand
TTTCATCATCTCCGTAATCTACCACCCTTGGGGTGAAATCCCCCCACCAGTCTCTTCCTCACTCCCACCCCGCAATCCGGCCTCCGCACCCACCGCTGCCAAATCCCTACGGACGGATTACGGTCCGGCACCGGCTCTCTCATAGCACTCGCAGGATGAGACACTTCAAGTAATGCGTTTCGGGAACGGTGACCAAAATGGGATGGTCGCGCGACTGCGTCCGCCTTTCGACCACGACGACGGTTCGGTGGGCATCCAGCGCGGCGTTTGCGATGACCTCCAGCAGATCGGCCTCGCTGACGTGAAACGAACACGAGCAAGTGACAAGATATCCGCCGGGATTCAGAATCTTCATCGCACGCAGATTGAGTTCTTTGTAACCGCGCAGCGCCGATTCGAGATTACTCTTCTGCCGCGCGAAAGCGGGAGGATCAATCACCACGGTGTCGAAACGTTGCTTTTGCTGGTCCGCCGCCTTGAGAAAATCGAAGCAATTGGCCTCCTTCCATTCAAGGTTAGTGAAGGAGTTCAGAAGCCGGCTGCGCTCCGCCTGCCGCAGAGCATCCCCCGAAGAGTCAATGCCCAGCACTGAATCGCAACGCGGCGCAAGCTCCAGGGCGAATCCGCCCGTGTAAGTAAAACAATCCAGCGCGCGCCCGTGGGCATAATTCGCGGCTGCGGCGCGATTCTCACGCTGGTCGAGGAACCCGCCGGTCTTCTGTCCGTGCAGCAAGTCGAAGCACATCTTCACGCCGTTTTCTTCCACCACAACTTCGCTGACTTCTTCCCCCGCCAATACTCCGCTTTGCTCCGGCAAACCCTCGAGGCCGCGCACGGAAGCTTCATTACGCTCAAGGATCGTGCGGGGCGCGAATTCCTTTTGCAGAATCTCAACCACCGTAGGCTTCAGCCGGTCCATGCCCTGACTGAGAGTTTGGATGACGAGGCAATCACCGTAGCGGTCAACAATGAGTGAGGGAAGCAGGTCGCCTTCGGCTGCGACCAATCGATAAGCCTGCGCACCGGCCGCCACCTGCTGGCGGAAAGCAGCCGCGGCGCGAATTCGCTCGGTAAGGAACGCGGCGTCAAACGGTCGCTCCTCACGGGTCAGGAAGCGCACCGCGATTTGCGATTGGGTGCTGTATAGAGCTTGCCCCCAGAAGTGGTTCTTTTTATCGAAGAGGCGGACCACGCCCGCTTCAATCCCGTCTGGTTTGACAACGTCGGAGCGATAAATCCAGGGGTGGCCGGAAGCGAGCCGCTCGATTCCGCGGGAAGCGATGGTGACTGTGGGCGCGATCATTGCTTAACTTTATCACAATACGAAACTCTGAAGTCCGGAGTCCGGAGTCCGAAGCCCCGCCCCCCGTGTCCCTGCACAGCAGAAACCTATTCATAATTCACAATTCGTAATTCATAATTGCTTCCGCATGCTTCTTGCAGAATTTGACTACACGCTTCCCGCCGAACTTATTGCCCAAAGGCCGCCGGCCGAACGCGACAGTTCGCGCATGATGGTGCTCGACCGCGCGACCGAGCAATGGGAGGACAGGGCATTTGCCGGGATTTCTCAACTCCTCCAGACGGGTGATCTGTTGGTCTTCAATAACACCAAGGTGTTCCCTGCCCGCCTGTTGGGGCGGCGGCGAGGGAATACTGCACAGCCAATGGGAAAGAATAATCCTGCCCAGCGGGGATTCCTGACCGGCGAAACCGAACTATTACTGACCCGCCAAGAGAGCGAAGGTATCTGGCAGGGATTAGTCCATCCCGGGCGCAAGGTGCGAACAGGTGAGGTACTGGTGTTTGGCGACGATGAACTGGAAGCGGAAATCCTGGGCCGGGGCGAATACGGTGTGCGCCGGGCGCGGCTGCGGGCACGCACCGGCGCGGTCGAAGATGCCATCGACCGTTTGGGCCACGTGCCCTTGCCGCCTTACATTCAGCGCCGCGACGAGGACGACGACCGCGCCGCATATCAGACCGTCTACGCCAAAATTCGCGGCGCAGTGGCGGCGCCGACGGCAGGACTGCACTTTACGCAGAGGGTATTGAACGGGCTCGCCGCGCGCGGCGTGGAAACTTGCGAGATCACGCTCCACGTGGGACTGGGTACGTTTCAGCCCGTGCGGACACAACAGATCGAAGACCATCACCTGGAAGCCGAACGCTACGAGATTTCCCCGGCCGCGGCAGAAACTATCAACCGAGCCCTCGACGGGCGCCGGCGCGTGATCGCCGTGGGCACAACGAGCGTGCGCACGCTCGAAAGTGTGGCCGGGGAGCACGGCGGACGCCTCGCACCCGGCCGCGGCGAAACGCGGATATTCATCTTTCCGGGATTCCAGTTTCGGGTGATTCGCGGGCTGCTGACAAACTTTCATCTTCCGCAGTCGACGCTGCTGATGCTGGTTTCGGCATTTGCGGGCAAAGACTTCGTGCTGAACGCTTACCGCCATGCGGTGGAGGCGCGCTACCGGTTCTACAGTTACGGCGATTGCATGTTGATTCTATAGCCACTTAGGCCTTCCAACCCAACGCCCGGTAACCCTTTCGTCCGTAAGTGCATCCAATCAGTTGATACCTTGACGTTCAGCTTTGGCTAACCAAAATTGAGTTTACCCGTCAGATTGAGTGCGGGGATTTCGAATTCAGAATTCGCACTTTGCGAAAAAAACCAGGTCAAAGAGAGTTATGAGGCGTAACCGAAGTTTACCCATCCCGTTTCTAATACTGATTCTTGCAGGCGTCGTCTCACTTTTCAGCATTGTTGCGGATCGTGGGTCCCGGGCCGGCATGGTCAGGGATGATTCGTTGCAAATGCAGACGGTTGAGCAGGAACGCGCGGCGGAATTCTATTTTCGCGTTTTGTCCTGGCTTTCCGACATCACTCCGCGGACGGCGAAGCCTGCGAAAGCCAGTCCCCAACCCACGCCGGCGCCGCGCGTCGTAAAGTCCCCGCGACAGCGCGTGCGCCAGGGCAGAATTGAATATTGCGTATTTCGTTACGCGCGAAATTTGACCACCGGCAAACTCCGCGTACCTAACTTAAATTAGTTCCTCCAGCTTGATACTTGCATTCCACCCAATCGGTAAAATAGTTCTCTCGACGTAGGCGGGCACTGACTCGCACCCCCAGCGGGTTCAGTAAGACAGAGGGCTTGCAACCAGGTACGCCTCGGCGGGCTTTCTACCAATGAGTCCGCACGCGATACTTGAGTTGCGCGTCGCTATTAGCCGCCACCGGTACAGTGAAGCGCGCCGCAAAGGCGGCGGTCTTTTCGTATTTGAAAGTCGAATTGAGTATCGACCAGTCTCCACTGATAGGTTCATTGATTACCACCGTGATGGGATCGGGCTTATGGTTGCGAAGTGAGATTTCATATTCCAGTTCCACGCTGCGCGGGCCCAGACGCTGGAAATCGGTTTGCTTGCGCTCCGCGACTACATCAAAAGCGTTGCCGATGTGAAGGCTCACCGTCTCGTCCTTGGGGGTGTGATCAATATGATCTTCCCCGATGAACTGCACGCGGCCTTTGGAATCTCCCTGGTAAACGCGCACGGTCCCTGCCGGCAGTGGAACTCCCAGTGAGTTCGCCTCGGCGTTCTTGAATTTGATAAACACCTTCACCGGCTCTTTAATCGGCTGGCCGGGACTCTGGGCGTTCTGGTAGTAGTACGATTGGCCGTCAACCTCGAAGACCTTCTCCACCGTCGCGCCGGCCGCGGCCAGCAGGCTGATCTGCTTGGTTTCGTTCTCTCGAATGTTCGTGGGCCGCTGTAGCGTATAGAGGTGGTACTCGGAGATCGCTTCCTGTTCGAATTGCGGCGCCGCCACGGCTTTTGACTCCAAGGCCATAAAGCGCCCCGCCCTGCCATTTACTGGCGCGACGCGATTCAGTTCCCCGGCCACCAATTGGAGTTGGGCATTGCGGAACGACGCACCGCTCTGGTTCACCACGGTCACCCAACCGTTCAAATCCGCAGCCTTTTGGTCGGAGTGCACGGTAAGCACGTAGTCGGCATTCCAGTTCATCTGATTCGTCAGGTAAGAGGCCTCCACCGTCTGCTCGCCAGCCTTGCGATTATCCAGCAGCCAGACGAGTGTCGGCTTGCTGTACAGGTTTTCCGGAAGGTCGGGGAAAACATAACGGTCAGCTCCCATGCCGGTGATAATCTCATTCCCCACCTTCCAAACCGGCCCATCGTTGTCAGCCAGGAGCACGGCCTTCGTTGGAACTTCCCTGGTGGAGTTGTTTTCCGTGATGACCCGAATCAGCGTCAGCTCCTTGCCGACGTATTTTTGCAGTAGCTTCTGCGGGCTCAGTAAATCGTACTCGTAGTTCTGCTCGAGCACGTTAAGTTCCTTGGGCGCGGTCAAAGAGACAATGTGAACCGTTGCCGCGTTCACCTGCGCCGCGATGTCCATATATCGCAAGTCAATGGCGCCCTCGGGCAGTCGTACGCGGCGTACATCGCGCACCAGGGCGACGTTGGAGTTGTAAACGGTGACGGCCAGTTCTTTCTGGTCCTGTTCGGTTGAGGTCACGGTGGTCTGCGCGTGAGCCTCTGCAATACACCCCGCCATAACGAATGCCACGATAAGTCGCACCGTGGGCAGATGTTTAGTCATGATTCACCTTTCCGCTCCGAATGCGCCTGCGCAGCGCTTTGAAAGCTCAACCTGCCTTTTGGTTGAAGCGGCGAGTTTACCTCGGCAAATGGCGGCGTAAGGCCGCCGCTACATGAGCTTGAACCACTTCCCGCTTCATCCTCAGCAGGCTGAATGTTCTCGAGTATAGAACGGGCGACGTGCGTTTTCTTGCATCAGCCGCAACCAAGGGGATGCCGACGGCGCCCGCGTGGGGTTTGCCGCAGAAGAACATCGGCGACGGCCGTTCATGGGAACAACGCGCGAATGTCTCGCATGTCCACGTTCGCGAATTCCGACGCAATCAAATCCGCGTGCTGAAGTTCTTCAGCGGGCCGGCTATGCGCGAGCGCCAGGCATTTGAGGCCGGCAGCGTGCGCGGCAACGACTCCCAATGGCGCATCCTCGATGGCAATGCAATCCTGCGATGGGAGGGGTAGCTCGCGGAACTCCGGCAGCGCTCGCAATCGGACCAAGGCCAAGAGATAGACCTCGGGGTCCGGCTTGGATCGCTGACAGTCATCCGCTGTCGCCAGAACGGAAAACTTTTCGCGCAAGCCCAATCTGGTGAGTAAGTGGTGGATCTCTACGCGAAGGCTGCCGCTCGCAATCGCCAACGGATAATGCTTGGCTAGTTCGGTAACGAAATCCACCACACCCGGCATGGCGGGCAGACCGTCGCGAATAATGCCCTGATATCGTTGGCTTTTCCACGCGACCAATTCATCGCGCCGAGCAGTATCGAGAGGTTGCCCATGGCTGGCGTAAAGGTGTTCGATAATCCCACGGTCGTCCAACGCCAGATAATCACGATAATACTCTTCGTCACTGACGGTCCAGCCCTCCAGGGCGGCCATTTCCTGGGTCAACTTCAGAATGAGCGGTTCGCTGTTGACGATGATGCCATCAAAATCGAAGATAACGGCGCGTAGCAAGTTAAGTCCTCTCTTAATTGTCGATTTTCGATTGCCGATAGACGATTGAAGAAACCGCAAATCAAGCCTAAGCAATCGCCGGTGCTGTCCTAATTTGAGCCGTAGCGCCGGCTTCCAGCCGGCACAGGAGCCGCCAAGATGGCGGCGTTACGCTTAAATTAGGACAGTACCCAATCGCCGGGTCACGGCCGGTTTTCTAACACCCGGTGGGCGCTTGAAAACAATCGAAAATCGTCAATCGGCAATACTTGGTCGTGGTGTCATTTGGTGCGGCACGGCCATCTTGGCCGTGACCGTTCACGGGCGGGACGCCCGTGCCACTCTCAAATGACACCACGACCCAATACTTCATCGGCAGTGGTCAATTCATGGCGCTATGGTACACTTGAGTTGGACGACGCTACAAGGGGTGAGTGTCGAATACCGCCCCCTCCCGTTACGCAGGCGGATCTGCAGCGTCTAATAGAGTGAGGAGCATGATCGAATCATGACGCACGAGTTGAGTATTCCCATTGCCTTTCTGGCGGGGATCGTTTCGTTTCTATCACCGTGTGTTTTGCCTTTGGTCCCAGGCTATATTTCGATGCTCTCAGGGGCCTCGATCGAAGAACTGAAGAAAGAGGCAGACGCAGAGCTTCTGAGCCGGGTGCTGCGTAACTCTCTGGCTTTTGTGGCAGGGTTTACCCTGGTGTTTGTGATTCTGGGCGCATCGGCAACGTGGGTAGGAAGATTTTTGCTCGCGCAACGCTCAACCTTCAATATCGTCGCCGGCATCATCGTGATTGTTTTTGGCTTGCACTTGACGGGTCTGGTGAAGATCCCACTGCTCTATCGTGAGGCGCGTCTGGACACGGGCGCGCCTCGGCGCAGCTTGGGGGGAGCGTTCTTACTGGGATTTGCCTTTGCCTTTGGATGGACTCCCTGCATCGGACCGATTCTAGCGGCAATTCTGGCCCTCGCCGCGCAACGACAAACAGTCCTTCAGGGCATGTTCCTGCTTGCGGTTTATTCCGCCGGGCTCGCCATCCCGTTCCTGCTCACCAGTGTTGGCCTAACCAGCTTCCTGAAGTTCTATGGAGGATTCCGCAAGCACTTGCATGCCGTGGAAGTAGCCTCAGGCGTGTTGTTAATTGCGCTTGGCACGTTGATGGCCTTCAACAAATTGACGATTATTTCCGGGTACTTTTCATTCTTGAACCGGTTCTCACTCTAACCGGCTCATGGGTGTGGCGGCGTGAGCTTGAGCCCCGCCCGTAGAGGCAGGAAAGGAAGAAGTTTGCACCCGTTTTTGATCGGCATCGGTTCGTTCCACCTTCCCACTTACGGCACACTGCTAGTGCTGGCAATACTGGGCGGGATTTATACCGCCGTGCGCCTTGGCCGCCGCGTGGGCCTGGATTCGGCACTGATCCTGGATTTTTGCACATGGGTGATTCTTGTCGCGCTTGTTGGTGCGAAAATCTTGATGGTCCTGACGGAGTGGAGTTATTACCGCGCGAATCCTGGCGAGATATTCAGCTTCTCGACCCTGATGGCGGGCGGCGTCTTTTACGGCGGCTTCCTGGCAGCTCTGTTCTTTACCATCTGGTACGTACGGGTGCAGAAGCTTTCCTTCTGGAAGCTGGCGGACGTGCTGGCGCCCGGCGTGGCGCTGGGGCAAAGCGTGGGGCGACTGGGGTGCTTTAGCGCCGGCTGCGATTACGGCAAACCCACGACAGCGCCCTGGGGAGTGGTATTTACCAGCACCTTCGCGCATGAAGTCGGCGGGGTCCCGCTGGGGATTCGCTTGCATCCCGCGCAGCTTTACGAGTCCCTAACAACCTTCGCCATTTTCGGCATGTTACTTTGGTGGTTCCCCAGGAAAAAGCGAAATGGAGATGTTTTTCTTGCATACGTCGGCATGTACGCGGTAGCAAGATTCCTTCTGGAATTCCTGCGCGGCGACGAAGACCGGGGGTTTGTGTTGCACCATCTGCTTTCGACCTCCCAGTTTATCGCCTTGCTGGCACTGGCGGGGATCGCCGCTGTGGTCATTTGGCGCAGTGTTCATCGCGGCAAGGAACCGAGCGCGAATGCGGAAGGCAGTTACAAAAGGCAGGCTTCGCACGGAACGGAAGCGGTGGAGCAAAGTGGGTTCGGCCGGGTACCAGCGGCGGACGGGCAAGCCTCGGTCGTTAAGCCGCGAGCGATTGCTGCGCCACCCGTCCCTAGACGTGCCAAACGATAACTTGAAATTATATTGAGGTGTAGCCTGTGGAAGAACAGACACCAATCGAAAACACCCCCCAGGATCCTAAGCCGCCGGAGAGTTCTCATCCGGAGAACCCAAGGGCACCAAAATCCAAATTGCTCGCTGGGGCTCTGCTGGCTGTGGCGTTCGCCGCCGGTTTGTACTATGTGAACCGCTATTGGATTTCGCCTGCGGTGAGAGCGCAGACAAAGGGCGACGGGACTCATCCCCTGGCGCCGGCGTTTTCGCTGACCGACATCACGGGCAAGCCGCTTAAGCTGAGTGACTACCAAGGGAAAGTAATTCTGCTGGATTTCTGGGCAACATGGTGCGGGCCTTGCCGGATCGAGATTCCCGGCTTCATTCAGTTACAAAAGCGTTACGGCGACCAGGGCTTTACCATGATCGGCATCTCCATGGACGATAGCCCGGAACCCGTGGTGGATTTCTACAAGCAATTGCAAATGAACTATCCTGTCGCGGTCGGCAACGATCGGTTGGGGGAACTTTATGGCGGCATGCCGGGACTCCCCACCACCTTCGTGATCGGCCGCGACGGCCGCATCTATGCCAAGCACGTTGGCGCCTATGACCTTAGCGTGTTTGAGGCGGAGATTAAGGTACTGCTGGCAGCCAGTCCGGCGGACGAAGTGAAAGACTTTCATCAGGCAGGCCAAGTCTTTACCGACGACAAGGTGGAGTTGGGAAACCCCGCCGCTATCGATTCGGAGGTGCCTGGCGTTGATCTGACCAAGCTTACCGCCGATCAGAAAGATGCGTTCAAAAAAAAACTGGAAAGCCATGAATGCAACTGTGGCTGTTAGTTTACCCTGCTCATGTGCCGCCTTGTGGACCGTGAATGCTCGGTCAGTAGAAAGCTTGCGCAGGAGC
>JBKQVI010000312.1:0-20254 GCA_052139985.1 Terriglobia bacterium | reverse complement strand
AGGCACTACCGCACCGGAAGATTGCTGTAGTCACGCGCAAAAAACTGCCCGAGCGCCGCAAACCTCGTTAGCATGCAGCAACTTGCACGTAAAATGTCACTCCGACTCCATGGTGAACACCCGTTGTGCGGAAATAGCAAGGGCGCCCCGATACGCTGGGACGCCCTTAGAGGTTAAGCCTTGGTTAGCCTAGAACAAAAGCTTCAAGGCGAATTGGATTTCCCGCGCATCCTTGGAGGGGAAGCGCGTTCCACCAATGTCTCCAAAAGCCGCGTTATTGTAGGTACCCGAATTGGGGACGGCGACGACGCCATTGCCGCCAAAATTCGGGGGATTGAACGTGGGATGGTTGAGGATGTTGAAGAACTCACTCCGGAACTGGAGGTTGAACCGCTCGGTCAACTTGAAGTTCTTGAACAAGGAGTAGTCGAGAGCACTGATGCCCGGACCGGAAACCTGAGTATCACTCCCGCCCAGCAGGGACAGATTATCAGGTACCGTAACGCAACCGGTAGGGGTAGTCGTCCCCGGCTGGCAAGGCTGAGTGAAAGCGGCAGCGTTCAGGAATCCGCTGTGTCCGTCATTAGAGGTTGCCGGGTTTTTCATAGTTCCGTGCCGGTTGACGCCCGGAATGATGAACGCGCTGCACCCTAGACTGCCCGTGGTTGAGTCTGGGCAGCCAATCGTCAGAGGTTGACCGCCTTGAATGGTAGCGATCCATTGCATCGACCAGCCGCCGATGATCTGGTTTTCCGCGCCCGAGGCGTCCTTGGCGAAGGGTTTCCCCTTACCCAAGGGCAGCTCGTAGATTCCGCTGAAGTGAATGGTGTTGCGGATATCGTAGTCGGCGTCCCGGTAATCACCCTGAATCCCGAAGCCGGCCAGAGTGGCAGCTCGATAACTTTCGCCGACGCCTCCATTCAGATTGTCGCCGGCATCACTTCGAGCCCTCCCCAGAGTGTAGGTTCCGAGGAAAGTCAGACCTTGCGAAAAGCGCTTTTCCAGCGTGGTTTGGAGACTGTTGTAGTAACTCGACCCCTCCGTTGCGTCATAGCTGGAGCCTTCCCCAAACAGTGGGTACTCCACGTACAATTGAGAAATCGCACCGCTTACCGGGGTGATGGAGTTCACGTTATTGTCGCCGGGACCCGTCTCGATGTGGCGCGTTGTGTTCCCCACATACGCCATCGTCAAAGTGGTGTTCGGCGAGAATTCATACTGGAAGGTCATGTTCCAGCCCTGGGTGTAAGGGGTTTTGAAGTTGTACTGGTTACTATGGAAACCCAATCCCGCCGCTCCCACCAGGGCCGGATCGAGAGGTGTGCAGGTAAAGCCCGACTCGAAGGCAAAGAAATTGGCGCAGGCCGTGCCGGCGAGGCTCGGGAACGTGGCGGCATTAATCGGCGTTTCGTGGTTGGTGGCGCCGGGGGTAAAGCCGAACTGGAACGGATAATTCTCGCCGATGTTGGGGCCGTATCCGACATTTTCAAACCCGTTGTAGAACATGCCGTATCCGCCGCGGACAACCAACTTCGACGACGCTTGGTAAGCGAACCCAAAACGCGGCCCAAAATTGTTTCTTTGCGAGGTGCCCAAGCCGCGTTGGCGAGTATAGACGATGTTAATCGGGGACCCCACGTACGTCTCTGGCTGCCCGGCCGAGTTGGTGTAGGGGTAGTCGTCATTGGCCATATCCTGGAGGAAGCTCGGGGAGAGCACGGAGTTCTCCCGCTGAATGGGAATCAGATATGTGCCATCGGCGCCATTGATGCCGGGAATCAAGTTGGCCTGGGCGCCGAAACGCTCGAACGTCAGGCCGAAGTACTCCCAGCGCAGCCCCAGATTTACGGTCAGCTTGGGACTCGCTTTGAAGTCGTCCTCAAAGTAAGTGCCCCAGTAGTTTTTTCCGTCATCGGTCCGGGCGTTATTGGAGGCATAGATTTGGTCCGACCCGCCGTCATAGGGGGCGGCGCCCGGCACGCCCGTCAGGGAAGTGGGGCCGGGGAGGATGAGCATTTGCGCCATGCCGGTATCGTCGGATTGCCCCCCGGGAACCTCGGTGTAATCCCCATCAAAATTGAACTGGCCGTGGGAGAAAGGTGGCTGAAGGGTGGAATACCTGACGCGTTGGTATTCGATGCCCATCTTGAAGGTGTGCTTGCCAAAAGTCTTGGTAAAGTTATCCGCTGCCTGGGTGGTTTCACTTACTTCCACCGAAGGCAGATAGTTGTTGCTCCCGATGGTCGTCAAGCCGGCAATTCCAAACGCGGGGAGGCCGCCGTTGAGGGCGAATTGGGGAATGCCCTGGACGCCATACTCGGCCGGAATTCCCGATTGGCTCTCGACGGGTCCGGTGCGGGAAGTGCCCAGACGGCTGTATCCGAGGCGCGCTTCGTTCACACTGGTGGGCGAAATCGTGTGCGTCCAACTGAGAACTGGCGCGACGGAATTCGCGCTTTGGATGCCATCGATGAAAGAACCGCCGTCGGCGATTCCCTTGAAGGGACCGGGAATGAACTGTGGATCGTTGACAAAGTGAAACGCCGCAAAGATTTGGTCCTTGTCACCCCGGTTGAGGTCCACGCGCGCGTCAAAGGCGTTGCGGTTTTCGGTGCCTAAGGGCGAAGAGGTGTTGTTGCTGATGATGCCCCCGCTGGTTGCCGCAGGGTAAAGACCCAGGATCTTAATTGCGGCGGGATCGAGCCGGCCGGCGGGAAGTTGATTGAGGCCACAAGCCGACAAGGTGTAGGTCGCGGTCGTGATCGGGCAGGTGCTGAAAGGATCACGCACATATCCCGTCGTCGCCGCGGTCATGCCGGTAACGGGATCCACTTGGCCCGCCGTGACCGTACGGAGGGTCGCGGGGTCGAAAGCGGTTCCATTCGGAAACGACCGGCCCAAGTCATCGGTTTGAGTTCCCGATTGGCCGTTGATAATGTCCGTCAAATTGGTGAAGCCACTGCTGACCTCACCCGCGGTCGGGACACTGGACGTCCAAACTGTCCCTTGCCGCCGGCGCAGGCCTTCGTAGTCGCCGAAGAAGAACGCCTTGTTCTTGATGATCGGACCACCGAAGGTACCGCCGAACTGATTCTGTCGATATTCACCCTTATGGGCATTGCCGGCGTCTTCAAACCAGTCCGCGGCGTCGAATTTATCGTTACGGACATATTCCCAGGCGGTGCCATGGAACTGGTTCGTCCCGGATTTCATCGTGGCGTTCAGGATCGCCCCGCCGGCGCGCCCAAACTGCGCGCTGTAATCCGAGGTCTGCACCTTGAACTCTGAAATCGCATCCACGGGCGGAAGAACCACGAAATTGGTGCCATTCAGAAAGTCCACGGCGTTCGAGTTGTTGTCAATTCCGTCGAGTAAGTAGTTGTTTTGGACGGGCCGCAAGCCGTTGGCCGAGAAGGCGCCCGAGGCGGCATTGCCGCGTGTGTCGGCTTCCGGCGTGTTGACGCCTGCCCCCAATTGCGCCAGGAAGGTGAAATTCCTACCATTCAAAGGTAGGTCATTGACGTCCCGTGAGTTGACGACTTGACCGACGGAAGCGTTCTGGGTCTGTAGGACCGGAGCTGCGCCGGTGACTTCAATCGTTTGAGTCACGGCGCCCGGCTTAAGCTCAAGGTCAACCACAAGTTGCTGCTGAATCTCCAAGGTGATGTGGTTTTGGAGAGCTTTGGCGAAACCCGGAGCTTCGGCACTTACGGAGTAGACGCCGATCTTAACCGGCGAAAAAATGTACATACCGTCAGCGCGGGAATTCATGGTGAGGGTTAGGTTGGTTCCTTCATTCGTCAGGGTTACTTTTGCATTGGGGATCACTGCACCACTTTGGTCCTTGATGGTACCCTGAATTGACCCCGTATCTGCCTGAGCATGAAGCTGAACACTGGTCAGACTGAAAACCGTGGGAACAGCCAAGGCCAGAAAGAGGTAACGCAGGGAAGAGACGTATCTTCGCATTAGCTCATCCTCCTCTTCTCCACCGCATGATGAAGCGGATGGAGATCTGCAAGTTGGCGGATTGAAGTCTGGTTGGCTTGACCCGAAGAAGGACACTTCGGAAGGGATGGTCTTTCCTCGGGCACCAGCAACCACGCACATGGCTGCGAACCTGGTGATGAACCGAGGGGGTGGTTCCGCGTCAGGCGCACCTGACTGCGTTACGGCCGCTCTTCTGCTCGATTCCTGCTTTTCCTAAACCCGGCGAAAGAGCAATATGTCCAGTTAAACGGTTAACGTACTAGCATGGGCCGAGGAAGCTTGTCAAGCTTTTTTTAGGACCGCTTACGGGTTTTTTTCAGACAGCGTATTGTTTAAAAGTGCGGTGCCTAGTATTTTGGGATTACTGAAACACCGCTCTTCGCAAGGAGCTTAGCTCCGCCCATGGCTCTAACCATTCGAGACGTTGCTCGGGAGGCCAAGGTATCTACTGCCACCGTGTCTCACGTCTTAAACAAGACCGGACAAATGAGCCAGAAAACCCGCCGCCAAGTCCTCGCCATCGTGCGCCGCCTCGGCTACTTCCCCAATGCTCACGCGCGCAACTTGGCTTGGCGAAGCAGCCGCACGCTCGGCATGATCTTCTCCGACATCGAGAACCCGTTCTTTCCAGAGGTCATCCGGGGCTTCGAGGCGCGCGCCCGGCAACTCGATTACGAAGTTATCCTGAGCGATACGAACTATGACCCTGCGCTCGTGCGGCGGGCTACCGAAAAAATGCTGGAGCACCACGTTCGGGGGGTAGCCGTCATGACTTCGGAGAATAACCCGCAGTTGGTCAACGAAATCTGCCGGCGTCGGATCGCCCTCACTTTTTTGGACCTGGGACTGGTGCAGCCTTACATCAGCAACTTGCGCATCGACTATTTTTCGGGTATTCAGCAAGTTATCGAGCATCTGTTTCAACTTGGCCACCGGCAAATGGTATTTGCCGGCGAACGTCCGAGTTTGAATTCGAGCACGGCGCGCCGCCAAGCTTTTATCCGCTGCATGAGAGCCCGAGGTTTGGATCCCGGCCCGATCTTGCTCGGCGACTTACGCTTTGAAGGGGGTGTAGCAGCGGCGCTCAGGATCCTAAGGCTGAAGCCCCGGCCCACCGCGGTCGTGGCCGTCAATGATCTGACGGCCGTGGGTCTGATCAAAGGCTTTACCCAGGCCGGCCTCCGCGTGCCGGAAGACATCTCCGTGACGGGCTTCGACAAGACTCGCTTGGCGGATTACATTACTCCTGCCATTACCACTGTGGACATTCATCCCGACTGGGTAGGGAGAATCGCCGCCGATTCCCTTCACGAATTGTCTACAGGGGATGAGCACATGGGTAAGGAATACTCAATTTCCGCCGAGTTGATCGTCAAAACTTCGACGGGCGCTGCCCATTCCGGTTCGTGCTGTCGGGAGGATCTCGCCCCCGGCCCTACGGGCCTTCCGCTGACCGCTTAAGCCCGGTCTGGAAGGCAGGCAGCAGGTCGCACAGGGTCGATGAGGCGCGCCGAGGTGTCAAAGCTACGGATGCATAGCGCCCCCGGGAACGGGTGAAGTTGGAGCTTCTGCATGGGGTAGGTCGCAGGTGGTAGATGGGGGCTCACTTGCCACCTCCCACCTTCTATCTATCACCTACCACCCGCTTTTAAGGTGCTTGATCCGCGAGGGCCAGGGCGATTTGCAGGAATTGTTGCCGGGCTTGCGGCGTCATATCATGAGCCTTTTCGCCAGTCGCGTTTTCCGGCGTGGCGGCACGCGCTGTCGTGAAGCTGAAACCCCGGCCCTCGGTCACACTCAGCCGCAGCCCCATGCTATCTGCCTGCGTCTATACCCATTCGGCCATCAAAACAAGCGGCGTTAGCGCGGCCCTGTTTTTGCGATCCGGGGCTTTTCATCCAGGCGTGCTCGTTCAATGATGGGCATGGCAAGGAGCCCGGCTGTGCCATGTGCGCAAGCGTCAGGTGATTTTCCGAGGAAGAACTGGCCACTGACGGGGTTCGGGGAAACACCTCCTCTCGGGAGCGCGGCAACTGTATAAAGTTACGGAATAGCACATACTCTGTCCGTCCCGCTTTCGATACAGCACTTAGACTTCGGGACCGAAATTACTTCCGAGTAGCGCGTGATCCGGGAGTTGGCTGCCGGTCCGAAAGGCGGCAAGCGGACAAACTCGTAAAGTGGATTGAAATAGGCAAACACTACGCCGCCAGGGATAACCGATGTAGTGGCGGTGGCTGACAAAGACAACTTCCGGACTGCATAATGGGGAAGAAGGCTTATCTGTACTCCCGATTCACAACTGCCGATCTGACGTCGACGGCCTCGGTACGCAAGTCGTCTATTCGCTGCGTAATCCTTCAACTGGGTCAATCGACGCGGCACGCCACGCCGGGAGAATGGTGGCCAGGAGAGCGGAGACGGCGAGGACAACGGTTGCTCCCCCCAGCAACGGAGCATCGAACCGGCTCACCCCGTAGAGTTGATGGGCCAGGTAGCGGCCGCAAAGCATGGCTAACGTCAGCCCAATGCAAAGGCCGGCACCGACCTGCGTGAACGCACCACTTAGCACTATGCCCAACACGTCGCTGCGATGGGCGCCGAGCGCCATCCGGATGCCGATCTCGTTGGTACGGCGCGCGACGTTGAAAGCCGTGACTCCGTAAAGTCCGACGGAAGCCAGCAGCAGCGCGAGCAAGCTGAACAAAGCGGTCAGACGGGCGACGAGCCGTTCGCGGTTGTACTGAATGGCGACGTGCTCTCTGTAACTCTTCACGCTAACTACCGACAGGTTGGGGTTGATCTCAGCAAGGGCATGCCGGAGCGCACTCTCATAGGTCTCCGGAATTCCCGCAACACTGACTTGGATGGTTTGCGCGTACAACGTACCCGTTTCGAGGCGCCGGTAGCCGGACTCCGCGTACTCCGTGCTCTGGGAATAGGGCAGAAAAAAAGCTGGGCTCTGTTCGGATGCCGGATTTCGAAATTTGGCGTTTTCGACCACGCCGATGATCTCGTAGTCATAGCCGTGACCGGGAAGGGAGAGGCCAAAATGGCGTCCGACAGGATCTTGGTTCGGAAAGAAACGCCGCGCAAAAGACCGATCCACGACTGCGACGTGCCGAGATGCTTGAGTATCACGCTCGTCAAAGGCCCGGCCCTGCAGCATACGTACGCCGAGGGTTGCAAAATAGTGCGGACTTATACGGTCGAAGATCACATTGACGTTCTCGATCCATGCGTCAGCTCGCCCTCCGATCGATACGTTTAGGTTCACGCAGCAGAGAGCTTGTGGGCTATTGAGTGAGAACGCAGCGCTGCGCACACCTGGAATCTCTTCGAGACGTGCTTGAAGTTGTTCATACAACGCCGGAAGCTGTTGAGGTTTATATCCGGCGGCTCCGAAGCTTACTGTGGCAAGAAGCCTGCCGCGCGTTGCGAAGCCCAAGTCCGCCCGTTCCAGGTTGCGTAGGTTTTCCGTTACCAACCCTCCGATTGCCAACAGCAGTACGGAAAGCGCGGCTTGCGTTACCACCAGCATTTTCTGCGGCCGCGAGGAGTGGCTTGAGATGGTTCGACTGCCTGTGCGGAGCCCTTCCGATGGTTCCCGGCGACTTCCTATAAATGCGGGTGCCAAACCAAAAGCCACTCCCGTAAGGAGGGAGAGTGCCAAGGCAAAGCCGAGTACGGGGAGCGATGGTGAGGCGCTGACCGGAATGTAGCTGGCGCCGCGGAAAACGATGAGGAGGATGGCTTTCGTCCCGGTGAAGGCGAGCAGCACTCCAACAGCGCCTCCGAGAAGCGAAAGCAACACGCTCTCCGTCAGCGCGGCCCGTATGAGGCGTGAGCGGGTGGCGCCAAGGGCCAGCCGCAGGGCCGTCTGGTGGCGACGCGACGCACTACGGGCCAGCAGCAGGTTCGCCAGGTTCGCGCAAGCGATCAGCAGCAGGACACCGGAAGCACACGAAAGAAGAATGAGGCCCCACTCGCTGTCAGAGCGCATCGAGGAGACGCCTGTGCCGCCCGCCGTCAGCCGAATATGCTGTCTCCCAATCTTGTTCCGGTCGTCACCCTCCCCGCGGCCTTGCGCCAGGAGCCAATGGCGCAGGTCCGCGGAAAGTTGTGACGCTGCCTGCATCGGAGTCACCTGGGGTTTGAGCCGGCCGATCAAATACAGCCACGCCATTCCCGATGAGTAGAGGAGGGAATTCTGTGCCTGTCCAGCAAAAGTCGGCTCCTGGCTGAGCGGCATCCAGAATTCAGGTGGGCTGCTGGTGAATCGGGCGCCTTCAAAACCGCGCGGTGCAACGCCGATCAAGCTGATGGGAATATTGTTAATCACCAACAACGAACCCATCACGGACGGGTCACCAGCGAAACGCTGTTGCCAAGTGCGGTAACTTATCACCGCCACGGCTGCCGGCCCAGGACGATCGTCGGCCGGAGCCAGCAAGCGGCCGGCGCTCGCATCCAGCCCAAGCGTTGTGAAGTAGTTGCCTGAAACGTATTCACCGTCCATGGTCTGCGCCGGCGCCGCGGAGCCCGAGCGGCGAACGGTGAAAGAGGGTGTGTTTCCCGAGAAGGCGGCAACCCCGTCCATGACCGGGCTGCTATCACGCAGGTGCTTATAGAAGGCGTAGTCAAACGTGCCCCAGGAGTCTTGCAGTCCCCCCCACTCGCAACAGTAGCGTTCGCCTTCGCCAATACGGTAAAGCCGCTCCGGATGGGAAATCGGCAACTGCTTCAGCATGACCGCTTGCACCAGGGTGAATATGGCCGTGTTGGCGCCAATCCCCAACGCCAACGCCAGAATGGCAACCGCCGAGAAACCGTAACTTCGGCGCAACTGTCGCCCCGCGTAACGAATGTCCTGCCATAGGGACTCAAGCGCCGATTCCCAGCCGCCCGAGAGAACTTCCTCCTTGACTGCGTCCACGCTCCCGAGCTCGACCTGCGCGGCACGGCGCGCCTCGCCAAAGCTCATGCCACGGCGCATGTTGTCCTCGGTGGCGGCATCGAGGTACGCACGCAGCTCGGATTCCAACTCCCGGCTCCGCCGCTGTTTGTGAAAGAGTGCCTTAAGTCCGGAAACAAAGTGTCGAATGAGTGTCACAGCCTGTTCGATCATGCTTCCAGGATCCTTGCGATCGCGGCGGATTGGCGTGCCCATTGTTGCGTCTCCTCCTTGAGAGTCTTCCGGCCACGTTCCGTAAGGGTGTAGTACTTGGCGCGGCGGTTGTTTTCGGTCGTCTTCCATTCGGCCTTCACGTGCCCGGCGCGTTCGAGGCGGCTGAACGCGGAAAACAGAGACCCTGCATTAACGCGAAAGACGCCCCGGCTAATCTGCTCAATGCGCAGACCTACGCCGTATCCGTGCATGGGTTCGAGCGCGAGGGTTTTCAGTATGAGTACGTCCAGAGTCCCTTGGACAACCTCGCCAGATTGGTTCGACATGCGGAGTGCTCTCCTCCTGATAGTCAGGAGGAAGTATAATGTTTCTCCCCCTGATTGTCAAGAGGTCGGCCGGAATGGGGCACAAAGGTACTGGCGGACTTGGCGGATGCCTAATGTGGGTGCGCCGGAGGTTCAGTACTCACTGAGGACCCGCTGCCCGCATCGGGTAAGGAGCCCCGATTCGGAGGCTGATTCTCGAAAATGGAGCGTCATCCCTCCCTCCAAGAGTCCACAGTCGCCACGGCGGGAACATCCCCAAACGCCGACTCTGACGGCAAACGCCCTATGCGTGGATGTGGCGCCTGTGGCTCCGCATGTATCGTCGGCAACCCGGAACTTGTCCCGAAAGGGGCTTCGAGGAAATAAGCCCTGCCTTGGGTGCTGTCCTAATTTGAGCCGTAGCGCCGGCTTCCAGCCGGCACAGGAGCCGCCAAGATGGCGGCGTTACGCTCAAATTAGGGCAGTACCCTGCCTTGCCGCTCAGTGTTTGCCGATGAGTGCGTGAGGCCAATCCGCGACTCTGTAGGAACAACGGGGCATCCGGAACAAACGGATGTGTAGCGCCACCGGGCGGGTTAAGTTGGCGCTTCTGCAGGGGGTAGGTCGCAGGTGGTAGATGGGGGCTCACTTGCCACCTCTCGCCTACTTATCTACCACCTGCCCCCCTGCTTTCAAGGAGCTTGATCGGCGAGGGCCAGGGCAATTTGGAGGAACTGTTGCCGGGCTTGCGGCGTCATACCGTGGGCTTTTCCGCCAATCGCGTTTTCCAACGCGGCGGCGGACAGGGTTTGCTCGATCCCTTGGACATTGAGCGCGCCGCGCGGGCCACTTTGCTTAAACCGCTCCAAGGTTTCCCGCGACTTGTCGATTTGCCCCGTCTCGTAGTAAAGCACTCCGAGCGCCGAATAACCTCCTACCCATCCCGGCAGCAGATCAACCGATGCTTTCAGGTGCTGTTCAGCTTTTTCGATGTCCCCTTCCATTGCCGACAAGACCCCCAGGCCCCAGAGGAGTTCGCCGGAGTCGGGAGTCCGCCTGAGCCCCCGCTGCAGCGCCTCACTCGCGTTCTGCGTGTCACCCGAGCGCAGATAAACCAATGCCAGTGAGAGATAGGCTTGGTCCCGATCGGGGTTCGCGGCTATTTCCTGCCCCAAGAGCTTGGCCGCCTCGTCGAATTGGCCGAGGTGGGCAAGGATGTCAGCGCGCAGCGCCAGATAACTCGTGTCCTTTTCCCCTTGAGCTGAGACTTGTTGCGCGGCAGCCAAGGCGTCGGCATAATCGCGCTTGCGAAAATAGGCATCCGCGAGGTCGTACCAAGCATCGTCAGAATTCGGATTGGATTTAATCGCTTCCTGAAAATGCGCCACGGCCTCGGGGTAGAGGCGATACCGCGCCAGCAACACTCCGACTCCCATCGTGGTGCGAAAATCACTCTGGCTCAATCCGTCGATCCGCTTGACGACTTGCTTGGCGTCTTCGGTCCTTCCCAGCTTCAAGTACGCTTCGGTAAGAAAATAGAGATTCTGAGGCCGATCGGGATGGTCCTTCACCTCCTGTTCCAACTGCGCGATGTCAGACTGCGCCTGTTGTTGGGGAGTAAGGCCAGCTCTCTGGTCCAAATAAGCGAAAATGTTTTGAAAGGCGGAGGGCAGAGGGTTGGGATCGTGGGAAAGGGTTTGGAAGATTTTCAGGTCGCGATCTGCCGCCTCTGTCTGGTGGAGATTCCGCTCGGCCGTCTGGAGCCGGTAGTAGACCGGCGCCGGGTGCGGCTCCAATCGGGCGCACTTGCGCAACAGGGGCACGGCTTCCTCATACTGCTTCTCGTGCATTTTTACGTCGGCCAATTCCCGCAGGGCCTCGACGTAGTTAGGGTCGATGGCGAGGGCTTGTTGAAGCCATTTCTCCGCCGGGCCGTATTGTCCCTGGCGGCTCGCGATATAGCCCAGGTTGTAAAGGCAAGACACGTCGCGAGGATCGGCCTTCAGTCCCTGTTGCAGGTAGTTTATCGCCTCGTCAAACCGCCCCTGGTTGCGATAACACAGCGCCATAAAAGCGTAGGAACGAGCCGAAGGGTTCGCCTCGATGAGCGTCTGGAACGTGTCTTTCGCCCGATCCACCTTCCCCGTCATGAAATAGCATTCACCGAGCGCCGCCAGCAGGTTCGGACGCTTCGGAGCAGCTTTCAGTCCTTCCTCAAGCAACGGAATGGCGTCTTCATAGAACGACTGCTGCATGCTCAGGCGCGCCATGAGGAAAATGACATCGGCATCTTGCGGAGCCAGCTTGTGCGCTTTGACGAGTAACTCAAGAGCATCGAGATCTTTGCCCTCGTCGGCGTTGATCTGCGCTATGAGATAGAGCGTCTCAACGGAATTGGAGGAGAGCTTCAGCGCTTGGCTCAAAACACCCAGGGCCTTCTCCTTGTCGCCCCGTTTTAGATCCACTCGGCCAAGGTTGAAAAGGATCTCAAAGGTGCTAGGCTGGAGCGAGTTGGCAATCTCGAACTCGTGGCTGGCGTCGTCGTACTGCTTCTGTTTGGCCAGCAGCAACCCGAGCGTGAAATGCGCACGAACATCGCCCTTCGCCTGCTCCGACAGCGACCGCGCGATTTCCACCCCCTTCTTTTTCTGGCCGCTAGCCAGGTATGCCTGAATCAGGTTGAGGAGAACCTCCGGGCTTTGCGGCTGCACGCGGCTGAAGTAAGCGATGGCGTCTCGCGGGTCGTCTCGGGCCAGAAGTAACAGTCCAAGGTTGTAGTTCGCGTCGCGATTGGCCGGACTTAAGCGCAGTGTGGCGCGGAACTCACGCTCGGCCAGGTCGTTCTTCTGCTGGATGACGTAAACGTTGCCCAAATTGGTGTGGGTGTCCGGCGAGCGCGGGTCAATCCTCAGAGCGTGAAGGAAGGCTGCTTCCGCTCCCGCAAAGTCCCTTTGCTCGCCCCGTACAATGCCCAGCAGGTTGAGACCTTCGACGCTCTGGGGAGCCGACTGGAGTCCCGCGCGGATTTCCCTTTCCGCCTCCTGCGGGCGGTGCTGGGCCAAAAGGTCGCGGCCGGCCGCGAAGTGCGCCTCGGCGGCGGTCTTCGCCGTTGTCGCGCTAGGAGGAAGAGGCGCAGTCTGGGCCTCAATCGAACTTTGTGGAAGGAGTGGCCCCGCCAGGAGGAAGACAAGAGACAGGGCCAGGTTCGCGAGTGGCAGACGGGCGGCGTGTGCGGTCATTTTGTCCCCCTCCCGGCTTCCATTAGCCCCCAGTGGCCTCGAATCGCGGCTTATCCACGATCATGGACCCACTTGTTCAAGCAGACTCCTTGCGGCCGCGTGGTCGGGATGACGAGCAAGCCACTCGCGCAAAACTTCGCGCGCCTCGGATTTCTTTCCCTGCACGATGTAGAGTTGGGCCAAGTTCAGATGCGGCTGATCGAAATCGGGCGCCGCGCGAATGGCCTTCTGAAATTCTTCCTGCGCTTCCGCCGTTTGTCGCTGACGCAGAAAAAGCACGCCGAGATTATTGAGCGCCTCCGGGTAATCAGGGCGAAGCTTTAGGGCCCGCTCCCAGTATTTGCGGGCCCCCTCCAGATCGTTCAGTTGCACGTAAAGCATCCCGAGTCCGTAACTCAACTCCGGGTCGTCCGGGGCCAGAGCAACGGCGCGCTCTAGCGCCTGCTTCGCCTCGCTGAAACGCTGCTCGCGGCGATAGACGTTTCCCAAATTGTACAGAGCGAGCGCGTAATCGGGACGCTGGCCGATGGCCTGCTGGAAATAGCGGATGGCCTCAGGGTTATCGCCCGCCTGCGCCGCCAGCAATCCCAGATTGTTGAGTGCGTCGGGATACTCGGGCCGCAGTTCCAGCGTGCGCAGGAGATGCGGGCGAGCTTCGTCCGGCTTTCCTTGTTTCAAATAGAGGGTTCCCAAATTGTATTGCGCCTCGGCGTAATCGGGATTGGTCTCAAGAGCCAAGGTGAATTCCCGAATTGCCTGGTCGAAATATCCCGCCTGGGAAAAGGCCGCACCGTAGGTAAACGAGTTGCGGCGGAATTCCCCCAGGTGGAGCGTTCCGGGAAACGGCAGCGCCAAAGCTCTCCTCTCTTCAGGAGTCTGCGGAATGCGCTCGCGGTCCGCGTTCAAGCGCTCGACGTCGAAGAGACCCTGATAGACCTTCACTATAAATCCTTTGGGGTCGATTAGAAATGTAGTGGGCAAACCAAGATTTCGCCGCCGGTCGAACATGAAGTGATAAACGATGTTGTAAACGCCGGCCGCGTCGTCATCGGCCAGCAGGATGGGCAGACGCAATGCGCTGGCGCGAACGAACGCGCGGACCTGTGCCGCATCGTCTGGCTTGTCGAGATTGATGGCGAGCACTTCAAGCGCTCCCGGTTTTCTCGAAGCGACCGAGCGATCAAGCGCGCGCAAAGTCTCGACGCTGGGCGGACTCCAAGTGGCCCAGAAATTCAGAACCACCGTTCTGCCTCGCAGCGCCGACAGAAGATGTTGAGCCCCGGACACGTCCGGCAGTTTGAAATCCGGAGCGAGAATGGGATCGATAAGCCAGGTTTCACAGTTGGCGGGCGGTGGCACGGGTGTAAGGGAATCGGGGATTACCGATAGCGGCTGATGGCGAGCGAACGCCGCAGTCTGAAATCCCTGCGCACCTTCTTCAATCTCGATCCGGTGATTTGCGGGTAGTCCCTCAAAGTGCTGCACACCGCCGCTGGGCCAGCGAACCTCGGCGTTGGCGGAAACGGCCTTGCCTATCCCGAAGAAAACTTCCTTGGAGTGCTGCGAAGGGAAGCCGGTCCCGGCTTGCAGCATCTTCATCTGCCGCCCCTCGGTGGTCTCAAGGATGATGACCGCGCCCACCGCGTCGCGATTGCTCTTGATCCCGCGCAGCCGGAGGGCCAGGGCGTTGCCGAGACGCGTCGCCTCGCCGTGGAGGATGCGCAATTGCGGTCCCGTCCGGTTTTTCAGGGCGATCTCCAGCCGCCCATCATGATCGAAATCGGCGAGGGCAAAGGCCCGGCTGTCATCCGGAAAGTCCAGGCCAAGTGCGCCGGAGATATTGGAAAAAGTGCCGTCGCCGTTGTTGTAAAAGAAAACGTTGCGTTGATGGCCCGCCCAGGTTCCGTCGGAGCGGATGAGTTCATTGATAGCGTTCCATCCGAGTTCATATGGAAGCGTGGGGTGAGCGTCCGCCGGAGATTGCGACACCACCTGTTGCCAGAAGAAGCTTTCCAGGTCCTCGCGGGTGGGACCGGAAATCATCCCGTTCGCGACGTAGAGATGAGATCGTCCCTCGTGGGCGAAGTCCCAGGCGTGGGAGGACCATGACCAGCCTGCCTTCTCGATTCCCGCCGCGGCGCTGCGATCCTCAAAGTGGCCGTTCCCAAGATTGCGGTAGAGGGAATTACCTTTAGCGTGGTGACGAAATGCTGCACGAACATCGGCAGGCATGTGTTCCAGAAAACTCATCTGCGATGTCAGCCGCATGCCGGAGGCTTCCCACATGTCGGAAACATAAAGATCGAATTTCCGGGCATTGTCGTAGTCGAACCAACAGGAACTCATTCCCGGTCCAATATCCACGACGCCTGCTTCTTCGGCAACATCCTTGAACGTTCCGTTACGATTGTTGTGATAGAGATTCTTTCGGCCAAAGTCGTTTACCACGTAGAGGTCCGGCCATCCATCGTTGTCGTAGTCGCACCAGGTGCAATCGAAGCTGAAGCGATCGTTGTTTTGGTCGAGACCTGTCGCCGCCGTCACGTCCTTGAAGGTGGCATCGCCCTCATTGTGGAAAAGGAAATTGGGCGGGCCGTTCCGCGCGTCAAAGTAGGGGACGGGAAAGTGGTATTGCTCGAGTCCCTTGTAATAACTGTACAAGCAGAAGTAGATGTCGAGGCGCCCGTCGCGATCGTAGTCGCCAAAGGCCGCGCCCGTGAACGCTCCCTGCGGAGGCTGGGCGAATTGAAATGCTCCGGGCTTGAGCGCGAATTTGCCATTCCCTTGATTGAGGAAGAGCAGCGGCCCGTTGGCGGTAACGACCACCAAATCCTGGCGGCCATGGTTGTTGATGTCGGCGAAGAGGGCGCAAGGAGTGTTGTCCAGCACGCCCACGCCCGCCGCTTCCGTCACGTCCTCGAACGTCCCGTCGCCGCGATTGCGGTAGAGCCGGTTGGGAAGCCCCGAGGGCTGGCAGACGTAGAGATCGTCGAATCCATCACTGTCGTAATCGCCGGCCGCGATGCCGTTGTTCCCATACACGTCGATTCCGGTCGCGCCGTCGAGCACCGTCCGCCAATAGTCCGTGCCGTGCAGGAGCTGGTTGCGGTATGAGGAGACGTCCTTGAGCACGGTCGAGGTGATGTCGACAAAAATCGGTTGATAGGCAAGACTCTGGATTTCCGCCAGCGGTTGCCACTTCGTCGCCAGCCAATCTCCAGTTGGACTTTGCTCCCAATCGATTTTCCACTTGCCGATTCTCTGCATACGGTGCAGTCGCGGCCCGGTGCCAATCAGCGTGTAGCCAATCTCGGTCGAGAGGCGGAGCGGAGAATCCGATGTGATCCGCAAATCCGCCACCTTGAACTCGGCGACAAGCAACTCCGAGAACAATGCGAGTGAGGATCGGAACTCTGCGAGAAAGGCATCGCGCCCCAGTGACGGCTCCGAGGCAAACATAGCGCGGCGGACCACGAGGGTCGAATCATCGCGGATGGTTTCGAATGCCTGAGGGCGGGGCGACCCGGCCGTTAGTTGCGGCGAAAGGAAAGCGGAGAGCGCGCGCAGGTTATCCTTGCTCTGCCTGAGCTCATCCGACCAGCGGGCGAAAAGGGTTTCAATCTCGCGCCCATATTTCTCGCTGGGGTAATCGTCCACCTTCTCGCGGGCCTTGCGGATCAGTTCCTCGAGGGGCGAGCGGGTGCGATATTGGGGAGTAATTCGATATTCAGAGAACTGCGGATTAGCCTCTACCTGCTTCGTGACTTCACGCGCGACCGGACCGGCGCCGGACAGCGGCGCGGCAACGAACAGGGTTGATGCAGAGCCGCAGACACCAAGGAAGTCTCGTCGCGTCAAAGCGGCCTTGCGCCGCCGGGGAGGAGTTGCCATGAACACGCCCATCCGTGTCAGGTGCCGAAGGCTCTAACCTAACAACAAGGCTGCTTCGTGGTCAAGAAAGCTGCGCGAGGGTCAGCCTGTGGTGGCATCGCGGTTTTGGACGTGGCCACTTACCGGGAACTGGCCGGACCTCTGCGTGCTTTCCAAGGGGTATTAACTGTTCCACAAGGGTCCAAGATATGCCTATTGGGGCGCGGGACTAATAGTCGCTGTGGTACATTTTGTCCTGATCGTAGGGTGAGGACCGTCCCGAAAGTCCCCATGCGATTGATGCCCCGGCGCAGAAGGGCTCGTTGGGGACTGGCTCGCCTAGTCCAAGGGGTGGCCCTCAGGAGCAGTTGGCGCCCTTGGCGCAGTTGTTCGTACAGGTATTGCAGTTGTGCCAGCGGGCGGGGTTGGTGAAGCTGGGGCACGTGGCGCTAGACGGGACGAAGATCAAGGCGAACGCCTCGAAGCACCAGGCGATGAGCTGCGAGCGGATGGAGAAAGCGGAGAAGGAATTAGCCGCGGAAGTGTAGGCGCTGCTGGCCGAGGCGGCACGGGTAGACGCGGAGGAAGATGGGAAATATGGGAAGGGTAAGCGGGGCGACGAACTGCCGCAAGAACTGGCGCGGCGGGAGAGCCGGTTAGAGAAGATTCGGGAGGCGAAGGCGGCGGTGGACGGTCACGCGCAAGTGATCGTGGGGGCGGCGGTGACGCAAGAGGCCAACGACAAGAAACAGTTGGTGCCGATGCTGAACCAAGTGAAAGCGCAGATGGGGCGCCCGCCGCAGCGAGCGACGGCGGACAACGGCTATTTCAGCGAGGCCAACGTCACCGATGCGCAGTTGCAGGAGATCGACCTGTTCGTCGCGCCGGACCGGCAGAAGCACGCCGACAAACGGCCCACCACGACGGGGCCTCCGCCCCTCGCGGCCAGCGTGGCCGAGTCGATGCGGCACAAGCTGCGGACGGCGGAAGGACAGGCGATTTATAAACTGCGCAAGGCGGTGGTGGACCCGGTCTTTGGACGGATCAAAGAGGCCCGCGGGTTCCGGAGATTCCTGCTGCGCGGACTGGAGAAAGTGCAGGCGGAATGGCAGATGATCTGCGCCACGCACAATCTGCTGAAACTGTCCCGCTCCCAATGGAGCCCCCAGACGGCTTGAAAGCGCGGGCCGAACCGACCCCGTTCTTCTCTTGTACGGTCGGGCCAATGCCAAACGCCCAACATCCGGTTCACGGAGAACGAGAGTCGCTAAAAAGTAAGATTGTGGGGCCTTATCTCCGACGGGCTCCTAGTTCGAATCTACTCCGGGCTAAAGCGTTCTCACTTGTTTTCTGCTACATAGGGGTCGTCAAAATCTGCCTACCCTGGATTGGGGTGCATACGGGGTGCATACTCCCCGGTTTGCACTTTGTTTATAGGTTAGCTAATCGTACGCTGGGGTGCATTTATTGCGTTTTCGCTTCACCGCCCGTTAGGTCTCAAGGCCTATCCATCACCCGACGACCAGAACATCAAATGTTGCATTTTCGCGGGTCTGCGAGCTTCATCGGCGGAGAACCGCGAAATCGGGGACTTCGCAAAATTCAAAATTCCCTGCGCCAATGGCAAGACCACCTGCCTTCGCCCCGCGATTGTGGCCACGAGCCTTCCCCCACCTGCAGCAAGAAAGTGCAGAAAAGTTTTGTTACAAAAAATTATAGGAATATGATAGACCTTCCAACTGTAGGCTCATAAACTCCAATCCTGTCGGCGAATCACGCGAGCCAGCCATGTAGTGGGTGCTGCGAGATAGTCAGCAGCCGTCGGCCATCTGGCGAAGAGAAATTGAATTACTGAAGATTTGCGTTTTCCCTCCCTTAACTTATCTGCGTCACGTTGCGAAGAACGAGCAATGGCGGGAAACACGCTGTCGGACGGGCCTTGGGGCAAGCGTTCACTTCACGGGCAAACATTAGGAGGTGACCTATGACCGCACTTAAAGGTGTTCGTTTCAGCCTCGTTCTGGCGCTCCCTTGGCTCATAATCCTGCTCTCCCCAATGCTCTGGGCCCAGCTCTATACCGGCACGGTAACGGGGGTCGTATCGGATCCTTCCGGCGCCGTCGTTCCCGGCGCACAAGCCCAACTGATGGATGAACAGAAGGGGTTTACTTCCACGGCGACCACCGACACCGCCGGGAGTTACCTATTCCGCAGCGTGCCTCCCGGGAGTTACAGGGTTACCGTGCAAGCTCCGGGCTTCAAGAGCGAAACGCGGGGCGGCATCATCCTGGAGGTCAACCACAACGTGACGGTGAACTTTTCACTGGTGGTGGGAGCGACAAGTCAGTCCATTGACGTTAAGGCACAAGCGCCGGTGCTCGACGCCCAGGACGCCGTCACCGGTCAGGTCGTGGATCGCAAATTCATAAACGACCTTCCTCTCATCGGTCGTACACTCTCGGACTTGGCGTTCCTTACGCCGGGCGTAGTGGAAGTGGACAACACCTGCCCGCCCGACTTACAGCCGGCCGGTGCAAACATATCGGGATGTCCGGCAAATAATTTCATCTCGAACGGCAGCCGCATGGCCACCTCCAATTTTGTGATTGACGGTGTTTCCACGGCCTCGCCCACTCACGCGCTTTTGTGGCCAACCTACGAACCTTCGGTTGACTCGGTGCAAGAATTTGCCGTGCAGGAGTCGAACTTCAGCGCGGAGTTCGGCTTTACCGGCAGCACCGTCACCAACATCGTCACGCGCTCAGGCAGCAATCAGTTTCACGGAAGCGCATACGAATTCTTGCGCAACAAAGCACTCGATGCGAACAACTACTTTAATAACGCTGCCGGAATTCCCCTCCCAGCGCTGCGCCTGAACAACTTTGGCGCCACGGTCGGCGGGCCGATCCGGCACGACAAAACATTCTTCTTCGCCGACTACGACGGCACGCGGAAACAGACTCTGAGTACGTGGAACTCCGGTGTGCCCGACGCGGCGGAACGGCAAGGAGATTTTGGCGAACTCTGCACCGCCGCCTACTTCGCTGGCGGGTCGTTTGGCGCCAATGGAATGTGCTCGGCTGCCGGAGGACAACTGTGGGACCCTTACACGAGCGTCTATAGTGCCGCCCAGGGTGGTCCTGTGCGCTCGGGGTTCATTCCATTCAATAATATGATGACCTATCAGAGTCCGGGGAATCCCAACCTGAACGGCACCGGTTATCAGCTTGCGGCACAACCGGGAAACATCATCGATCCCATTGCCTACGAGTATATGCAGACCAAGTATGTCCCGTTGCCCAATTATAACGTGGGAACCTCCGCGTACAACCCCTACACCAATTGGGTGGGGTCACCCGCTACGATTACCAGCATCGATTCCTTCGACATCAAAGTCGATCAGCGCTTCAATGAGCGTGACCTCGTGAGCGTGAAGTACTCGCAGAGCAAGAACGTCATACCTCCCTTTCCCTGTTACAGTGCGAACGATCCCGCCGACCCCTGCAGCACCGGTAATAACATCGCCACGGCGCACTTAGGAGTTGTCAGGAAATAACCAGAACAAGTTGAAGTAGTTTTGTTTTATACTGGTGGTGATGAACCATCGTGACATTGAGCGCCGCTTCCGTTCTCTGGTACTGTCTGCCTACGAGGCGGTCTATCACGCGTTGCGCGATGGCATGACGCAGCCGCAGGTAGAAAGTCTGATTGCGGCGGCTTAT
>JBKQVI010000311.1:0-18866 GCA_052139985.1 Terriglobia bacterium | reverse complement strand
GAACGTGGTGAAGGAGAAGAAGCAAACCAATATGCGCGCCTCGGTGTCCGACGAAGCCATTCGCCTGATCCCCTTTCGCCCGTTGACCCTGGAAGAAGCCATTGAGTTCATCTCCGACGACGAACTTGTGGAGATCACGCCCAAATCCATCCGCCTACGAAAGAAAATTCTCGAGTACAACAAACGACCCAAGAAACATAAGCACCCTATGCAGGAGTGATCTGGATACGGCCCCGCGCGCGACGTGGACATCTGGCGGCGGCAGTGGCTGCACGCTGAGGGAAATTGTCGATCGGGTTCTCAATCGATGATCCTTCTGGGGGAACTAGGGCTGCACGTTCGTAACGCCTTCGGAGCCAGGGTGCGGGAAGTGTTTCTCGTACCAGGCGATGCAGCGGTCCGTGGAATCCACCTGATGTTGGGTTTCCGCCAAGCCATGTCCCTCGCGTGGGTAACGAACAAAAACGGTCTCGACGCCCACGTCCTTGAGCGCGATGAAATATTGTTCCGCCTCCGCGATGGGGACGTCGGGGTCATTTTCACCGTGTAAGAGCAGGGTCGGTGTGTGAACGTTGGCCACGTATTTGAGAGCGGAGCGCTGCCACGCGAAGTCCATCCAGTTGCCCTGATGCAGGAATTGGCCAAACTCCATCTCTTCATATTGGTTGTAATACGTCATGTAGTTATAGCTGACCAGATTCGCGATACCGGCGATGGGCACGGCCGCCTTGAATTCATTGGTCTGGGTAATCAGCCAGTCGGAAAGCTGGCCACCGTAGCTTACGCCCTCAACCCCCATGCGCTCGCGGTCGAGCCAAAGGTAGCGGCGCACCGCCGCGCTGACCGCGTACAAAACGTCCTGAGCTTCATTTCCGTTCTGGTCCCCGAAAACGGCGTCGGCAAACTTCTGGCCGTAGCCGGTGGAACCCCGGTAGTTCACCTGGAGTGTCGCCCAGCCGTGGGATGCGTAGACCTGATTCTTGAAGGCGAAAGCTGGTCCGTTCTGGCCGTGCGGCCCTCCATGCAGCACCACGATCAGCGGATGCTTGGGTGCCGCTGCCATATCCGGCAAGCCCTCCGTAAGCCCCACGGGCTTGGTTAGGAAGGCCTCAACTTCATACTTGTTATCGTTACTGATGAACGTGAAGGATTCCACGTCTCCGATCGGCTTGTCTCGCAGGACTTCTTCATTCAAGTTGGTCAAGCGATGCGGCGCACCGGTTCCCGTTTTCAGATATAGCTCCGCCATGTCGTGCGGCGTGGCGAGCGAGTACGCCACAAGGCCGTCTCGGCCAACGGAAAAGCCTCCCACCGCTCCGGGCCCGTCCACCACCTTCTCCGGGCGGCCTGCTGAACCTGCGGCGGAGATCGGCAGTCGAACCATGTGAACGCTGCCACGCTCTTGCACCGTGAAATACACGGCGTTCCCTTCCGGCGACCAGTGGGGGGAGCCCTGGCGGTTGTCGATCATTCCCCCCACCTCGTGCTGGTGAGATCCATCGGCATCCATGAACCATGCGTGCGAGTCTTCCATGTTGGTTTCTCGGTCGGTAAGGCCCCGCCGGTTGGCGGAATACATAATCCGCTTGCCGTTGGGCGACCACCGCGGAGCGGATTCCAGGCTCTCCGTGGCGGTCAGCCGGCGCACACTTCCGTCAGCCACCTTCAACGCGAAGATGTCGTAGTTAAAGAACTCATCTGCGTTGGGCTCATGATTCGAGGCGAACAGGATCTCCTTGCCGTCGGGGGACCAATCAATGGAATGCTCGTCGTTCGTGCCCTGCGTAAGCTGACGTACCTGGTGGCTCGAAACATCAACGGCGAAGATGTGAAGGCGGCGGTTGTCGTTAAAGTGCGAAAGCCCTTCACTCGCGGTGGGCTTATAAAGGTACCGCGTAATCACCATCGGATCCCCGCTGGCCTCGGCCGTCTCCGGTCCTGGCGTTGATGAAACGAAGGCGATCTGTTTGCTGTCCGGGGACCACGTGACGCTTTCCCCCTGTTGGGGCAAAGGCGAATTCGTGCCGCTCGTCGGCGCCAGGAATGTCGCGCCGGAGCCGTCCGCGTGCACCACCCATAGGCCGGATTGGTCACCTTCGCCGCCCGAGTAGCACAACCACTGGCCATCCGGAGACCAGATGGGGTTGGAACTCGCTTCCTTTTCACCGCCCAGACGCACAACTGTGGCGGTGGCAAGATCCATGAGCCATGTCTGGGAATAGGGCCGCCCTGGGCGATCGTACATGGTCACGGTATACGCAACCCGATGGCTGTCGGGCGCAAGCGCCACCTGGCCCACGGAGCGGAAGCGGTAAAGATCATTGCTCACCAAGCCTTGCGCCCGGCTCCACGGCGCTGGGACTATCAAGCATGTCGCCACCGCCCCGAGCATCAAGAATCTCGCCACGAAAGATGGGAATAATCGGGACCATGCGCGCATATTTCGCTCCTCTGCTACCTGCCACTGGGGTTTTGGGGAACCAACTGCCGACCGCGAATTAATGTATAACCGAGTGCCTCTGACGCGCAATGCCACTTTTAGATTTGCTGGGCCGCCGCCTGCTCAATCTGTGCAGTGGATTCTAAGGTGCTTGCAGGACGCTGGCGAGATAGCTAAGCGATGCGGGAGCAATGAGTCGATAGGGAACAATCCCGCGATGCTTGACCTCGCGCACCGCGATGGAATCGGCAAAGACCACGTCCGCCGCCGCCAACGCTTTCGCGTCGGGGAGAGGAAGCAGGAACTCCTGCAGTACGTGGCGGCGTCCGACGGCAGGCGCCAACACGCTGCGCGCGGTTTGCAGGAACCCCTCGCTGACGGAAACGACCGCCACCACCGAGGGCTCGCGCCGCTGGCGGATCATCTCGACTTGCTTGTCCGCCGCGCCAAATTCCAGAGGGATGGCGGGGCGGTCCTTGGGCAGCAGCGCATTGACGTCGGGAATTGCGTAGTGTGCGGCCACTACTAACGCGCCAATGCCAAGGCCAGGGTTCGCCGCCAACTCCAATCGCGAGCAGGCATCGACCGGACAATTGATGACCGCTCGAATTTCTTCTCGCAACAGGCGGCGGAGACCCGCATCGGTATCGACCACCAAAATATGGTCCGGTGGTTGGGCCAGCAAGCGCTCCCGTACTCGTTCGCGCAGCGATTGGAGCGAATGCCCCTGTTCGCGCGCCACACGAATCAGCGTATTGATGAGGTCATCAAGGTCGCTCGCCGCACGCGGTGATTCTCCTTCCTGTAAGGGTCGAACCGTGACGCGGCTGCCTCGCCGACCTACCAGCCACATGCGCCGGATCAAATCCTGGTACGCCTCACTCACCGTATTGTGGTGAATCTTCAGGCGCCGCGCCAATTCGCGCACGCTGGGAAGCGATTGGCCAGGCTGCAGCTTGCCCGTCGCGATTTGAAAGACAATCTGCTCCGCCAACTGCTGGCGAAGGGGAACCTCGCTCTCTTTGCTGATTCGAATGTCCATGTCCCTGTCTCTCGGGTGTTATCCGCTTCTGCGAGCGCCCATGCCCTTCGTAATATACGCCGATGGGAAAAGGGTGGCCGAGAAAACGCGGTGTGACACTTCACAAACTGTAACGCTCGTTGTCGCGGCGGTTCCCTGCTCTCGGGTATTCTCCGTCGCGAGGCTGAAAAGTATGGGAACAGAATTCATTCTCTCGATCCTGATCGTGATTCCTGCGGTTGTCAGCGTGGCGATATTTCGCTGGGCTTCCGAGGAATGGTTGCGGGGCTTTGCGATATTGGCGCGTTCATGGGGGAGGCTGATGTGAACCGGGTCGTGAAACGGGCTTTTGTCGCCTCGCCAATTGCTCTAGAATGGGCGCGGGCAAACATTCATACCTCTTGGCCTTCCCGTATTTTTCGTACTTTGCGTGACCCGACGCAGGTGACACGAGAGCCGGGCGTGGACCGGCAAAAATGCAGGAGCAAGGAGAAGAATATGGCTGCTTCGCGTGGATACTCGGAAGTGCTGAAAGAGCGGGGATTTGTGTTCCTGCTGGCGGCGCAGGCGCTGGCGGTGTTTGATGACAACACTTTCAAGCAACTTCTGATGCTCTTCGTAACCGCCAGTATTCCGTCACTTGCCACTCGCAATCTTTACATTTCCCTCGGCACCGCGCTCTACGTCCTGCCCTACATCGTGTTCTCGTCCTACGCGGGGCAGGTGGCCGACCGCTTCTCCAAGCGACGAGTGATCGTCTTCATGAAGATGGTAGAGGCGACGCTGCTCGTCCTTGCCACTTTTGCCATGTTCGCCGGGCACGTCATTGCGATGCTGGCGGTGCTCTTCCTGCTGGGAATTCACGCGTGCTTTCTCGACCCGGCGAAAGAGGGAATTCTGCCGCAGATCTTTCCGGACGAGGCCCTCGCGCGCGCCAACGGGCTGATGCAGCTTACCGTTTACACCATGATTGTGTCGGGACCCGTGGCCGCCGGCCTGCTGCTCGACGCTTTTCTTTCCAGGCCTTACATCCCTGTGGCCATGCTTGTGTGTACGGCCCTGTTGGGATTGTTGATGGCGACCGGAGTCACCCGGGTGCCCGCCATTGCTGAGGGAGAAAAGTTCCGTTGGAATGCCTTCCGCGAGTTCCGCCATGACTTCGCGGAAATCCGTGCTTCCAGGCCGCTTTTCCGCACCGTTCTGGCCATCGCCTACTTCTGGTTTCTAGGCGCGGTCTATTTGCAAAATGTGATCGGCTATGGCCGCGACCTTTTGCACTTGAGCAATACCGGAATCAGTTATCTCACCGCTGCGGTATCGATTGGCATAGGTCTCGGCGCGTTCGTAGCGGGCAAACTTTCCGCCGACCGGGTGGAACTAGGCCTGGTACCGATCGGGTCGGTGGGCCTCGGAGTGTTTGGTGTATTTCTCTTTTTCGGCTACCACTCTTTTTCCCAGGTTTTCATCGGGCACTTCCTGCTGGGTTTTTCGGGCGGAATCTTCATTATCCCCCTGCAATCGTACTTGCAGGCGAATGCGGGCGAACACTCCAAGGGACGCATCATCGCCACTTCCAACGTTTTGACCTTTACCGGAGTATTTCTGGGCGCGGGCATCTTCGAGTTTCTTTCCGGCCCTTGCCGCATGCAGGCCAACCAGATTCTGCTGGTCATGGCGGTGATTTCCTTTGGCGCACGTGGCACATCCTCACCGTCCTGCCCGACTTCATGATCCGTCTGTGCTTCTTCCTCCTGACGCACACGTTCTACCGCATTGAGGTGCGCGGAGCGGAGAATCTGCCTCGGCGCGGGCCGGCGCTATTGGTGTGCAATCACATTTCCTTCGCCGATCCATTCCTCATTGGCGCTTGTACGCCACGCTTCATTCGTTTCCTGATGTACCGGCACTTCTATGAAACGAGGGGGATCCACTGGCTGGCGAAGCTGATGGGCGCGATCCCGATTTCGGAAGCCGACAAGCCGCGGGAATTGGTGGAATCGCTTCACACGGCTCAGGACCGATTGCGAGAGGGCGACTTGGTTTGCATCTTCGCCGAAGGCGCCATTACCCGCACGGGAAACCTGCTGCGTTTTCGGCGCGGTTTTGAGCGTATAACTCGTGGTCTCACCGTTCCCGTCATACCTGTCCACCTTGATCGCGTGTGGGGCAGCATCTTCAGCTTCGAGCGCGGCCGTTTCTTCTTCAAGTGGCCGCGCCGCATTCCCTATCGGGTAACGGTGAGTTTCGGCGCGCCGCTGCCGGGTGATGCGAACGCATTCCAGGTGCGGCAAGCGGTGGTCGCACTAAGCGCCGACGCGTTTGCGCGCCGTGGACGTTCACAGCGGCCGCTGCCGGAGTTGTTTCTGGATAGCGCCAGGCGCAACTGGCGGCGCTTCGCCATGGCCGATTCCACAGGGCGCGAGGTGAGCTTTGGGCAGGCGTTAATTGGCGCGCTGCTCTTCCGGCGTCATGTGGTGAAGCATTACGCCGGCGAGAAAACGATCGGTGTCCTACTGCCGCCGTCGGCGCCCGGAGCACTGATAAATTTCGGCATCAGCTTGGCGGGCCGAGTGCCCGTGAATCTGAATTACACCTCGTCAAAGCAGGCGATGGAAGTCGCGGTGGAGCGCTCCGGCGTCAAGACGATTTTCACTACGGAAAAGCTCTTGAACCGGCTCGGAATCGAGAAGCAGCCGGGGATGGTAATGATTGAAGATGTGGCGAAGACGTTCACCCGGCGTGACAAACTGGTTTGGGCCGCCCTCGCCCGCCTCGTTCCGATCGCCGTGCTGCGACGCATGTTAATTTCGCGTGAGGTGAAACTCGATTCGCTGGCCACCGTGATTTTTTCCAGTGGCAGTACCGGAACTCCCAAAGGGGTGATGTTGAGTCATCGCAACATCGTTTCCAATTTGGAGGGTGTTCAGCAAGCGATCAACGTAAACCGAACCGATTGCCTGCTGGGGATTCTTCCTTTTTTCCACTCCTTCGGCTTCAGCATTGGGCTTTGGCTTCCGGCGATTTCCGGATTCGGCGTGGCCTATCATACGAACCCGTTGGAGGCGCGGAAAGTCGGCGACCTCTGCCGGAAGTTTCACGTCACCATCATGATTTCCACGCCCACTTTCGTTTGGGAGTACGTGCGTCGTTGCGATGTCGAGGACTTTGCCTCCTTGCGCGTGGCGATTGTGGGCGCGGAAAAGATGAAGCCTGAACTTGCCGATGCCTTCCGCGAGAAATTCCGCCTCGACCTCTTGCAGGGCTATGGGTGTACGGAGCTTTCACCCGTGGTGTCGGTGGAGAATCAAGGCTACGCCGGGAGCGACCAAAAGCAGATTGGCGCCAAGCGCGGCACCGTCGGGCACCCGATTCCCGGTGTCGCGGTGCGCATCGTCGATCCGGAGAGTTTCGCGACGCTCGGCTCCGGCCAGCCGGGCATGTTGCTGGTAAAGGGCCCGAGTGTGATGATGGGTTACCTCGGCGAGCCGGAGAAGACACACCAAGTCATGTGGGAGGACGGCTGGTACATTACCGGTGACGTGGCGCAACTGGACGAAGACGGATTCATTCAGATCACGGACCGGCTCTCGCGCTTTTCCAAAATCGGCGGTGAGATGGTGTCGCACGTTCAGGTGGAAGAAGCACTGCATCGTGCGCTCGGTTGCGCAGAGCCCCGCATGGTAGTGACCGCGGTATCCGATGAGCAGAAAGGCGAGCGATTCGTAGTGCTTTACACGGAGTTGGGGATGAGCGTAGACGATTTGCTGAAACGGATGCGCGATTCCGGGCTCCCTAAGCTGTGGGTGCCACGCAAAGAAAACTTCTTCCCTGTCCCAGAGTTGCCATTTCTCGGCAGCGGGAAACTCGATTTGAAACAGGTGAAGGAAACCGCGAAGCGACTGGCCGCGGCCGTGGCGACGCCACCTTAGAGAGTTGCTCACCAGGACAGCCGAGGGTAATTCGGACGTAGCGCCGCCCTTTAGGGCGGCACGTGCCGGGCTCAAGCCCGGCGATGGAGTTTCTACATTTCGGCAAGGGCCACGTTGAACGGAGAAACGATGGGAAACGGGAATTTCCTTCCCTCGCCCCTTTTGGGGGAGAGGGCTGAGGTTGGGGTAGGCACGTTTCGAAATCTAGGAACTCCAGCGTTGGGCTTAAGCCCGGCGCTACACGCGAAACTAGGACACTACCAGGAAGAGCGAATTGTGGAACCTTTATCCAGGAAGCGCTATACTCCTCCGCGGTGTCACGCTCAAGCATCGATCGCGCGGATGCTGCTCTTGGCCTGACGATCTCGATCCCGGGCTGGTGATTTCAATTTCAAGGTTTGTGTAAGACTCAATGCTTCTCTCTCGCCTGATTGTCCGCCTGTGCCTTTGGCTGTTGGTCCACACATTCTGTCGAGTTGCGGTTCGAGGCAGGGAAAATCTGCCGAAGACCGGTCCCGCACTACTGGTGTGCAATCATATTTCGTTCATTGATCCCTTCCTATTGGGTGCTGGGCTGCGGCGACCCATCTGCTTCCTGATCCCGCGTCGCTTTTACGAGGTTCGCGCTATTCACTGGCTGGCGAAGCGGATGGGATCGATTCCGGTTTCCGCCGGCGACGCGCCGCTGGAAAGAGTGCGAGCCGACCAGGCGGCGCAAGATCGCTTGCGTTCGGGCGAACTGGTTTGCTTGTTTGCGGAATGTGGGTTGATGCGCGCCGGCGATTTGCCGCGCTTCGCTCCCACTTTGGAAGCCTTCGCGCGCGGCCTCAGCGTGCCGGTGGTTCCCGCGCATATAGATCGAGAGTGGGGCGAAATTATTGGTTTCGCCCGCGGAAGGTTTTTCTTCAAATGGCCGCGCCGAATCCCCTTTCACGTCACGGTGCATATTGACGCGGCGCTCCCGGCAGGCTCCACCCCATTTCAAGTCCGGCAGGTACTGGCGCTACGGGCGGCGGAGACCGCGGCTCAGCGCGATGCCGTGCTGCAACCGCTTCCGGCGGCGTTCCTGGATTGCGCGCGTCGCAACTGGAGCCGCTTCGCCATGGCGGATTCAACGGGACGCGAGCTTACCTTCGGGAAAACGCTAGTTGGCGCACTGCTCTTTCGGCGCCTGGTAGTGAAGTGCTGCCCGGGCGAAAAGATGGTGGGTGTGCTCCTGCCACCGTTGGCGCCGACAGCGATAGTGAATCTCGGCATCAGCCTGGCGGGCAAGGTGGCCGTCAACCTGAATTACACTGCGCCCCTTCAGGCCGTGGACGCGGCCATCGAGCGCTGTGGCATCAAGACCGTTTTTACCTCGCAAAAGCTTCTGGACCGGTTCGGAATTCCCAAGCGGCCGGGCATGATCCTGATCGAAGAGGCGGCGCAATCCTTTTCTAAACTGGACAAGCTAATGTGGGCGGCGATCGCTCGTCTGGCGCCCGTCCGGGTTCTTCGCAGTGCCTTGATTCCGCGAGAGGTCACGCTGGATTCCCTCGCTACCGTGGTCTTCTCCAGCGGCTCCACGGGGACGCCTAAGGGCGTGATGCTGACCCATCGCAATATCATCTCCAACGTGGACGGAATGCTTCAGGCCATCAACGTAGACCGGAACGATTGCCTTTTGGGCGTTCTGCCCTTCTTCCACTCGTTTGGGTTTACGGTGGGGCTGTGGTTGCCCGCCGTCTCGGGCTTCGGTGTGGTGTTTCATACCAACCCGCTGGAAGCACGCACGATCGGCGAACTCTGCCGCAAATACCGCGTCACGCTGATTATTGGAACGCCGACTTTTATATGGGAATACGTCCGGCGCCTGGAGCGGGAGGACTTGGCTTCCGTGCGTGTGGCCATTGCCGGTGCGGAACGAATGCGGCTGGAACTCGCCGACGCATTCTGGGAGAAATTCCACCTCGATCTCGTGCAGGGCTATGGGTGTACGGAAACTTCGCCCGTGGTCGCTGTGGAGACTGCCGGACGGATGGCGCAGAGTCGGATGGGCTGCGTAACCCGCGGGAGCGTGGGCCGTCCGATGCCCGGGACGGCAGTGCGCGTCGTGAATCCCGAAACATTTGAACCCCTTGGACCCGGCCAGGAAGGGATGCTGCTGGTGAAAGGGCCGAGCGTGATGGCGGGTTACCTCGACGAGCCGGAAAAGACGCGGCAAGCCATCTGGGAAGACGGCTGGTACGTCACGGGCGATGTGGCGCAGCTTGACGAAGACGGCTTTATCACCATTACCGACCGGCTTTCGCGATTCTCGAAAATTGCCGGCGAAATGGTCTCCCACGTCCACCTGGAGGAGGCGCTGCATCAAGCGCTGGGAAGCCTGGACCAACGGCTGGTGGTGACCTCCGTCTCCGACGATCAGAAGGGTGAGCGTTTTGTGGTGTTGCACCTTGATTTAGGATTAGAAGTGGACGAATTGGTGAAGCGCGTGCGCGAATCCGGTCTGCCCGCGTTATGGGTACCGCGCCGCGAGCACTTTCACCAAGTCGAGTCGCTCCCGGTGATGGGCAGCGGGAAATTGGACCTGAAACTGGTGAAGCAAACCGCCCAGAAACTCACTGCCCGCGCGACGGCGGCGTAAGAGTTTCTTCCGCTTTAGAACTCCAACCCTAGACTACGCAAGTCGCTTTCCATTTGCTCCGCGTTCAGAAACTGGATGGTGTGCAGGCCGAGGCGGCGCGCACATTCCAGGTTCAGCGATCGGTCGTCGATGAAGACGCACTCTTGCGGCGGCTGCTGCGAGAGGTCAAGCGCTAGCTGATAAATTTGCGGGTGAGGTTTGGACACGCCCAGGTAGCAGGAGCTAAAGAAAACAGAAAAATAGTTGCGCAAGCCGAATTTCTCGATGCGGTGAAGATTCAATTCGCGGGATTCGTTGTTGAGCGTCGCCAAGAAGACTTGCCGGGCCTGCGCGATTCGCCCCATGAGGGCGAGGGAACCGGGCAGCGCTTCCGACTGCGCGTAAATGAAATCGCGCGCCTCTTGCTTGCGAAAGGCCCGGGGCCGGTAAAAAATGGTGCGATCGAGATACTGATCGAAGTCGAGTTGCCCGCTATCGAGGGCCGCAGCCAGCATCTGGTGCCTGCCCTCGAAGTCGGCCCCGTCCAAACCGAACTTCTCCACCAACCTGCTGCGCTCGCCGTGATCCAAGCCGTTCGTCAGCAACACGCCGCCCACATCGCAAAACACGGCGGAAATCTTGGGCAGGCTATTCTTCATGCGAAATCACCGGCTCTCGTCCTTATCCCAGCCACGCGGGATTATGAGCGGTTCCGTCGAACATCGTGGAAGTCTTGAAGGGCTCGAACTGGCCATCGCGGCCGGCGGTGGCAGTGCGGGCGGAGAGTGACGCGAGTTCCTTCTCGGTGAGAGGGCGAAACTCACGCGCCGCCTTCAATCCCTGATCGAGCCGCTCGAGCGACTCGCAACCATTGATGACCACCGAGGTCGGCAAATTCATGGCGTAGTGCAGGCACTCAACCGGCGTCACCGTATTGCTCTTGAGAACCTGCCCATCACCCATCGATTTCATCCCCAATACACCGATGCCGTGCTCCACGAGTACCGGCACCACTTTATGGGCGAAGCTCTTGAAGTGCATATCCATCACGTTGAGCGGCATCTGTACGGCGTCGAACGTGAAGTCGTGCTGGAATGCGGTATGGAGCATCTTCAAATGGATGTCGGGGTCCTTGTGGCCGGTAAAGCCGATGTAGCGAATCTTGCCGGCCTTCTTCGCGGCTATTGCCGCTTCAAAGCTGCCGCCGGGGCCGAAAATGCGGTCGGGGTCGCCGGGGCGAATGACTTCGTGAAATTGGAGCAGATCGATGGTGTCGGTTTGCAGGCGGCGGAGCGATTCGTCAATCTGCTGTGCCGCGATGTCCTTTAACTGGCCATCGATCTTGGTCATCAGGAAAACCTTCTGGCGGTATCCGTCGCGGAGCGCCTTGCCCATGCGGATTTCGCTGTTGCCGTCGTTATAGTCCCAGCAGTTGTCCATAAAATTCACACCGTTGTCGATGGCGGCGCGGACAATGCGAAGGCCTTCCTGCTCGTCACTAGGGAGGCCGATATGAAATCCGCCCAGACCCAACAGGGAAACCTTCTCTCCACTGCGGCCGAGGGTGCGATAAGGCATTTCACCCTTGGCAGTAGTGGCTGGTGGGGCACCCAGAGCGCTCCCCGAAGCGGCTACGCCGGCGCCCGCCACGCCCAGGGTGACATTCTCCAGGAACTCACGGCGATTCTGCATCGAATGGCTCATCGAAGTCCTCCTTTCAAGATTAGATTTTGGCCGGTCAGAACCCTGTTCGGTCAGGTGCAAGAACTTATCATACCACGAGGATTAGCGGCGAGGAGAGGCGTGAGCTTCTGTTGGTTGTGGGCTGGCCAAGGCCGCACGCGTGCGCTCCCCAACTAGAACGGAGACCCCCCTGGCGTGATTCTTTTCGACAGTCCCTATTCTTATGAGTTGCGATGCGGTCCCCCACTGCGTAATATGGAGAGCCTTCTGATCCGCGTCTGTCGTAGGTTGCCATGCCACTCGAATCGCATCAACTGAAGAAGCTCGATGATTACCGTTTCCTCGTGCCGCGCGGCACCAAGCCCGGGATGTTGACCGACGCGCTGATCTTCACGGACGAGCGGCTGCTCAAGGACTTGTTGAAGGACCTGTCGCTCGATCAGGCCATCAACGTGGCGATGTTGCCCGGAATCGTAGGACGGTCGCTCGCCATGCCCGACATTCACCAGGGATACGGTTTTCCCATCGGGGGAGTGGCGGCTACGGATCCGCATCGCGACGGTGTGGTCTCGCCGGGTGGCGTGGGATTTGACATCAACTGCGGCGTGCGCTTGCTCGGCAGTTCGCTGACTCGGGGGGAGGTACACACGAAGATTCGCGAACTGGTGAACCAATTGTTTCGCGACATTCCTTCGGGCGCGGGGCAGAACGGGAATATCCGGATTTCTTACCCCGATCTTGAGGCGTTGCTCCAAGACGGCGCCGCGTGGATGGCAGAACACGGCTATGGCCGGGCTGAGGATCTGACCCATTGCGAGGAAAGCGGGACCATTGACGGCGCAGACCCTGGAATGGTGAGCGACCACGCGAAAAAGCGCGGCTTGCCTCAGGTAGGTACGCTTGGGTCCGGGAACCACTTTCTGGAAGTCCAGTACGTGGAACGCGTGTTTGATCCGGGCCGCGCCGAAGCTCTGGGGCTATATGAAGGCGAGGTCGTTGTGCTGATCCATTCCGGATCACGCGGCTTGGGCCACCAGGTGTGCACGGATTATTTGCGGGAAATGGGGCCGGCGATGCATCGCTATGGCATTAACCTGCCGGATCGCCAACTGGCTTGCGTGCCGGTAAAGTCCCCCGAAGGCCAAGCGTATCTTGCTGCCATGCGCGCCGCGGCGAATTTTGCCTGGGCCAATCGCCAAGGAATTACGCACTTTACTCGTCAGGCTTTCAAGAGGGTTTTCGGTGAGCAGGAGGAGTTGCGCGTCATTTACGACGTGTGCCACAACATCGCCAAGCTCGAACGCCACCAAGTGGACGGCAGCGAGCGCGAAGTGATGGTGCACCGCAAGGGCGCCACCCGCGCTTTTCCCCCAGGCCATCCGGACGTGCCGGAAGTTTACCAGCACGTGGGCCAGCCGGTGCTGATCCCGGGATCGATGGGGACTTCGTCCTATGTGCTGGTGGGAGCGGAGGGCGCCATGCAGGAAAGCTTTGGCACTACCTGTCACGGCGCGGGCCGCGTGATGAGCCGCACTGCCGCAAAGAAATCGCGCTACGCCCAAGACGCACGTCAACGCCTCGAAGACCTCGGTATCATCGTGCGCGCCGACTCGCGCGATGGAATTACGGAAGAGATTCCCGAAGCTTATAAAGATGTGGATGCGGTTATCGATGTGGTCCACAACGCCGGCTTGGCTCGCCGCGTGGCGCGGCTGAAGCCCATGGGAGTGATTAAAGGATAGCGGTCCAAAGGGTCGCCGCAAATTGGAGCGGGGCACAGTGTACGTGCCCCGCCTCAAGAGCGCGAATCCGATCAAACCTGCTCCTGCCGGTGCTCTGGTTTACACCTGCTGCGCAAGATAGTTCTGAATGCCGACGTTCTCAATGAGCGAGAGCTGCTCTTCCAGAAAATCGACGTGACCTTCTTCATCCGCCAGGATGGCCTGAAGCAAGTCGGCCGAGGAATGGTCGCCTGCTTTGCGGCAGGACGCGATGGCCGCGTTGTACTCGGCTACAGCATTCTTCTCCAGCGCCAAGTCGTTCTGGAATTGCGATTTCACGTCTTTGCCCACGACGAGTTTAGGCATGTCGTTTAGATTAGGCGACCCTTCCAGAAAGAGAATGCGCTCGATGAGCTTCTCCGCGTGCTTCATCTCGTTGATGGACTCTTTCTTGGTGTGGTCGCCGAGTTTGTTGTAACCCCAGTTCTCGCACATCTCCGCATGGATGAAATACTGGCTGATGGCTCCTAGTTCTTCCTTCAGCATTTTTGCCAGAACTTCGATGACTTCCGGTTTGCCCTTCATGTAAGCTCCTTCGCTTCAAAGTTAAAGGATTAAGCATAAAGGATGAAGGGCGAAGGGTAAAGGGGGATACCGAACGAGTTTGTCCGGCCCACAAGTTTCGAGACTTTACTCTTCATACTTCACTCCTTAACCTGCTTCTCGCGCAGATGGGCGATCAGGTTGCGGACGCTATCGGCAAGCTCCACCACTTCACCCTTGCCCTTTACGTTAAATTCGATTTCATAGTTTCCCGACGCGGCATGGTCAACCGCTTGTTTGAGGTCGGTCAAGGGTTTTACCACTTGGCGTGGCAGAGTGAAGCTGATCCAGATGCTCACCAGCAAGGTGATGAACGACACGATGCCGCCCACCACTTCAGCGCGAATCAGCAAGGCGCGCGCGCGCAGGTGGTCCCTCTGAACGCGCTGCCAACTACGGGTTTCGAGCTCGTTGGACAAGGTGATGATCCGCTGGCTGGCCGTCGCCATATCCCGGGACGCCTGGCGAATTTCCGGGTCGTTCTCCTCCACCTTCGCCGCCACTTCCGCATCAAAGGACTCAATTCGGGCGCGTAGCATGTCGAGCAATCGCGTGCGGCTTTCTCCCGTTGAATGCGCCAGAACTTCGTCGACGTCCTTCTGGTAGTTTCGCACCACCTGCCGCAGACTTTGGATGGGGGGCAAGTTGCTTTCCCCCAGCCGCACCACGGCGCGGTTAAAGCTCAATCGGTAAAATGTAATCTGCATATCCAACTCGTCGAACGTCAGCTTTTCCTCCGGCAACAGGAGGCGACAGGTCTGGACGGTTTTTCCGAGCTGCCGAAGAGATTCCCGATTGCGGGCAATGTCGTCGGGGTCGTGAAGGAGGAAGTAGTTGGTTTCCGCCCGCCGGGCATCCAGCATCTCAATGGAAGCACGCTCGGCGTCGGTGGCTACCGGCGCATCGACGTTGACGATGCGGTCCACAATCCTGGCCATGGCAAACAGGTAATACACCGCCAGTAAGATGACCGGTACTAGAATCAACCGGACCAGCGCCAAGCTCAAGGCCACCCGGCGGCGCAGGGAGAAACCCTCCAGCAGGACGATGAACAATCTCCGCGAACGCCAAGCCATACCTTAGTTTCCCCGGCCAAGAGTGAGAGGGCAAGCCCTTAATGATATTATCTCTGACGGCGAAATCTTACTCCAAAACCCAGCGGGCGAGACACGAATTAAGCCGCATGTTTACCTCACGTCCACGTACGAGATCCGTCACCCTGGCAATGTGCTAGGGGCCGGCAATTCTCCGCAGTGGTACTCTGCCAAATCGGAATTCGAGTTCACTCCGATTGCGATAATGCCGGGGTTCCGAAGGAAGTTCGGATTGCCTGACAACGGTAGAAACAGCATTCTCGGCGATTGGAACTTTCTTGCCCCGAAAGCCGTATTCTGAGATAACAGTGGTTGCAGAGGAGGAACAATGTTTTGCCCTCAATGTGGGAAAGAGTATTCGGAGCGAGTCAATTTCTGCTGTCATTGTGGTACAGCGCTTTCGGCGCCCGTTTGCACGACACCCAAGAAGCTTACCCGCTCGCGCAAAGACTGCAAAATCGCGGGTGTTTGCGGCGGATTCGCGGAGTACCTCGAAATGGACGTGACCCTGATGCGAATCCTCTGGCTGATGCTGGCTTTCTTTGGTGGATGGGGAGTCATCGGCTATTTCATCGCGTGGATTGTGATGCCGGAAGAACCGCGCACGCAAACCTCAGCACTCACGGCGGGATCGGGCATTCCCCAGCCGGTCGGGAATCATTAGTCCTCGGCTCGGCGCCCTCGTGCGGCGCTCTGACCCCGCGCGTTAGGGCGCCGCATTCACTTCCAACTTGAACGGCGCCAGTTGGGCTTTGACGACCTTCTCAACCCCTACCGCCACGATGGCTTGGCGTGCGGCGGGGAAATACTTCGATGCGACTTCGTCCACGTCCCTGACTGTCACCTTGCCGATCTGCTCGTTTTCCCGGCCCAGCTCTTCCGGCGGCAGGCCGAGAATCCACAGCCGTGCCAGCGATCTTCCCACGGAATCCTGCGCTTGAAGATCGATGGCCTGATTGCCCACCAGATACCTTTGTGCGTGCACAAGTTCTTCGTCCAAAGGGCTGGTGGTCGCCATACGGTTCAGTTCGTAGTTAATCTCGTTGAGGGTTGCTCCCGTGACCTCGTTCCGCACGGCCGCCCAGGTTTGCAGGAAGCCCGTGGTTCGCCTCGACACCACATAGGAACCCGGCGTGTAGGTGTAGCCCTTGTCTTCGCGAATGTTCACGGTCAATCGCGAGCCAAACATTCCCCCAAACAGCGCGTTGGCCACACGGTAGGCGGCATATTCAGTGCCGCCCTCCGGTGGTCCAAGGGAACCGAGGGCCAGAGTGGTCTGTACGGAATCGGGACGATCGACGAGGAAGATAGCGTGTGGTGGCACAGCCGAGGGCTTCTCGACCGCCGGAACCGGGGAGGTGGAAGGCGCGGCCCACTTGCCGAGCAGCACTTCGGTGAGCCCTGCCATTTTCGCGGTGTCGAAATCACCTGCCACGATCAGGATGGCCTGGTCGGGCCGAAATCGTCGCGCGTACTCGCTTCGCAACTCCTGCGGGGTTACCTTGGCGATGGTGTCCTGGGTCAAAGAGGTCACTGCGTACGGATGCTGAGCGAACAGCACTCGCGCCAAGGCACGCTCGGCCAGGAAGGAGGAATCGGCCTCCTGTTGTTGCAAGTGGTCGGCGGCGTTGCGTTTGGCCAGATCCACTTCGTCGTCGGGAAACGTGGCGTTCCGCACGACGTCGGCGAGTACGGTGAGTCCGGCCTCTGCCTTGGTGGCGAGAGCACTCGTGCTCATCACAATCGACTCGCTTCCCGCGATGGCGCTCAGGTCTCCACCCGCGGACTGCAATTCTTCCGCGATCTGCTTGGCGGTTCGCGTGGCGGTTCCCTGGTCGATGGTCGCCGTGAGAAGTTCCGCGAGCCCCGGCCGGTCCTGGGGATCGGAGGCGAAGCCGCCCCGAACGGCCAGAATGTACGAAACCTTGGGGAAGCCCGTGCGCGGCACTAGCCACAGCGTCAGTCCATTCGCAAGCTTCTGTGTGGTGACTTGCGGCGGTTGGAATGGTTTCATCGCGCCATAAGGAGGGAGATCCTTCGGCAGAGGTGGTTCCTTCTCCGCCGCGGCGGGACCAACGGCAAGAAAGAGCAAAAGGAAAATCCCAAAGATTCTTCGATTCATTATCGGGCTCCCTTCTTGCCGTCGCCACTCTGGCCGGCGGTTGGGGTGGGGACGCGGTTGATGATCGTGCGTTGAGTTTTCACCAGGTACTTGGCGGCGAAGGCTCGAACTTCTTCCGGAGTTATACGCGCCAGTTCGTTCGGGATTTCGTTCACGCGTTCCGGATTGCCGTCGAGCAGCGTCGCGTGTGACAGAAGAGAAGCGCGGTCGATGGGTATTTCCATGTTTGAATACCAGTCGGATTGCATCTTGGCTACGATGCGGCTGAGCGTCGCTGGGCTCGGACCTTGCGCGGCGAGGCTGCTCAACGCTGCGTCGTAAGCGGTCAAAATGTCGTCTTCCTTCAGGTCTGGCGGGTAAATGATGAACGACGTCAGCAGCGTCGGGCCGTCGTACTCAAAGGGATTGCCAAACACAAAGTTGACCCCGCCATCGACTTCGAGCGCCACCTTTTTGTCCTTCACCAGCGCCTGATAGAGCAGCGAGGCTTGCCCGTTGTGCAGCAGTTCCCCCACCAGCGCGCCGACCACCGCGTCGTGCGAATGGCGCGGCGGCATGCGATAGCCGATGGCCAGGGCCGACACGCGCGCCAAGGCGTCCTGCTCGGTCGAGCGGCGCTCCGCGGTCTGCGGCGGCTCGGCGAGGTCGGGTTTGGGCGGAACTTGGCGCTGCGGAATCCCGCCAAAGTACTTTTCAACCTTGGCGAAGACATCCGCCGGGGTCACGTCGCCCGCAATCGCCATGACCGCGTTGTTGGGAGCGTAGTAATGTTTGAAGAAGTCCTCAACATCCTGAATCTTGGCCGCGTCTAAGTCCTTGAAATCGCCATAGAAATTGTGCGCGTTGGGAAACCGGTCAAACGCCTTGCCCGGCAAATCGATGGCGTAGAAAAGTCCGTAGGGCTGGTTCAGCACGTTGACGCGGACCTCCTCTTCCACCACCTTGCGCTGGTTTTCCAGATGCTCGGGAGCGAAATCCAGAGTCTTCAGGCGGTCGGCCTCGAGCCACAGCACCGGGTCGAGCGCGGAGGAGGGCGCCGTGTCGATGTATTCGGTAAAATCGTAGCGCGTGTCGGCGTTGTTAGAACCGCCGCCACCTTCAATCACGCGGTCAAACGTCCCTTTGGGCGCCACCGGCGTGCCCTCAAACATCATGTGCTCGAACAGGTGGGCGAATCCTGTGCGGCCCTCGGGTTCCAGGCGAAAACCAATACGATAGGATATACACAGCCCGAAGGTCGGAGCCGAGTGGTCCTCTGAAACTACTACGACCAGCCCATTGGGGAATTTCTTGGTCGTGGCAGGGACCTTCCAATCACCCGCAGCACGCGCCGAGCCCACCAACCCCACCAGGCACGCCAGGAGTATAGCGAACCGCCTGATCCTCATGATTGCTCCTTCTGCCGTTCCGTTCATCGAAGAATTGCGCAGCCTGTCGTTACCCCAAAACCTCAATCGAAAGCCACCCATTATAAACGAATTAGAGGGACGGGAAGTTCGGCGGTCTCAGGGGGGCGGGACTCCGTAGAATCCGATAGGATTGAAGGAGACCCCTCACCCACCGCCTTGCGGTCCCCCCTCTCCCGAGGGGAGAGGGCATGGATTCCAATTTCCATCCGCTTCCCCTGAGGATGAGGCGGTGGTTTTGA
>JBKQVI010000310.1:0-16223 GCA_052139985.1 Terriglobia bacterium | reverse complement strand
AAGTCAAGGACAAATATCACTCATATTCGTCACTATTTTGCCCTTGTGAGGACCGATTGCTCAAAACAAAGACCTTGCATCCCGAAACCGCCGAAAACCCGCCGGAGAACGTGGAAGTTAGGCTAAGAGCCTTTTTGTTTGAGGTGGAACCTACCGATCCCACCACCTTCATCGGTGCGGGAGTGCTATTCGTCCTCGTCGCGCTCCTGGCGTGCTGGGTGCCCACTCGCCGCGCCGGGCAGGTTGATCCGCTTGAAGCGCTGCGATACGAGTGACTGGACAAGTGTTCAAACCCGCCTCCCGATATCCTCGTGTGTCTACAGCGGCAGAGTACAGATTCGGTCGGTCCATTCTTCTGTTTCGGAGGCAGCCCATACCAGAAGGAGGGCCTCGATGGCGGCAAGTTGGTCGACTTTTTGTGAAATGACGAACACACCAGGACTGCTCGTGGCCATGACGAATTCAGCGAAGGCGCGGGGCATGGTCTTCCGGTCGTGGGAAACGAGAATCCGTCCTTCGGAAGCGGCGAGGGCGAGGACAGCGCCGTCACTCAGGCTGCGAAGCTCCCCGCTGGCTGCCGTGCGAAAATCAATCCCGGGTTCGCGGCGGAGAACGCCCTTCACGACATCGTGGTTAAGGTCAGCGTCGGCCAGAAATCGGATCTTCATTTTCGCGTGGCAAGCGATTGCTGGCGCGCTTCCTCGAGTTTCCGGTACAGGAGGGGATTTGATTGGCGGGCTTGCTGGCGCAGGGCCTCAAATTCGTGCTCACCCTCTTTGAGGTACGCGTCAATTTCGGCCTGATGAGCCAGATAGAAAGCGATCGCCCCGTAAACCTCTTCCAGGGTGAGGGCTGGAAACGACTGCGCAATGCTCTCTGGCGCTGCCCCGCGCAAGAAGGCGTAAACGACCGAATCGAGAGAAACACGGGTGCCGCTGATTCGATAGGCGCCTTCCCGCTTCTCGACGTACTCCTTGGTCATTCCAACCCTCCAATTGACCTTCATTTTATCATAGCCGGGCTGGCGCAGCCTGCTGCTCTTGGGGGTCCGTCCCCAATCAATGGCGCGGATTGGAGGAACCGCCCAGTAACCGGCGAGAGCCACGTTGGAGATACCGCGCACTCGGGGACGAGTTCCATGGCATCGGTCGCTGGGAACACAGGGCGCGAGAGGTCGCAACGCGACGGCTGGGACGCACACATATCCATTGTGGTGCGGGGGCGGGAAGCCGTTCTGCGGGAAGACCTCTTCACGCTGTGCTGCCAGATCGACCGCTTCACCCACGACAACGAGCGCGACCCCGCCTCACTCGATGAAGTGGTCGAAAAGGAATACAGGGGCACCGTCCCCACCGCCCCCTTTACCGGCTCAAACGAAACCTGGCAACTGGAAATGGAAACCGCTTCACTCTCCGTCGATGGCTCCGCCCCGCTGGGAATCGCGGACGTCCGCAGCGGCTCGGAAGACGTTTCGCTGGACGGCACGCCGTATAGTAGTTGGTGACAAAGGAGCGTCCGGGGCCTGGAGTCCGGGGTCTGGAGCGCAGCACCACGCGAACTCTGGGTTCCGCTGCGGCTCTTGATACAAAAGCGAGCAGCGCCTCGGGCGCAGAGGAGGATCGTAGCGCGGAGGACTCGGTCGGCGAACGCCGTCGCCAGTTGTGGAGAACCCCGAGCAATGAAGAGACAGACCGCTTCGAGATCGTCTGCCGCTTGGGGCGTCCACCTTAACTTGAGCCATTTCGCCATACGCTGCCGGACCTCTTCTTGACTGATAAGTTCACCGCGGTCCGCTTGGAGAAGCCCTCTCTCGACTTTATAAAGCAGGTAAAGCCGATCCAGGGCATCTTCGACGCCGGTGTCGTTGGGAAGCTCTTCCATTGCCTTCAGTATCGGCCGCTTTGTTCCCACGGCAACACTGCTATTTCACCAATCAACATTCGGGCATCGTGTCCTCCCAGCGCCCGAAAGTATTTCATTCCGTCGGAAGGGGGTGTAAACTCTGCGACCTTATATCGTGGTTAATGAGCGTCGATCACGATAGTCCTCTGCCATCGCGCGAATAGTAGCCTCACCTGCTGGAGCATTTATGAAAGCATCGCGTTTACACTTCATTCGCACAACTCTCTTGTTGGTTTCTTTGCTTTTGTTCCCTATCACCTCTCTGGCGCAATCGTCCGCCGTCCGCGCGCGTGTGACGCAACCGGTGGACATGCAGAATCTCGTCACTCTGCGAGGAAACGTTCACCCGTTGGCGCGGCCGGAACTCGACCAGGGCGTGGCGCCCGACGACCTGCCGATGGAGCGCATATTGCTGGTCTTACAGCGCGGCGCAGACCAGGAGACTTCCCTCCGGCAACTGCTGGACGATCAGCAGGTAAAATCGTCTCCGCGATTTCACCAATGGCTCACCCCCGAGCAGTTCGGCCAGCAGTTTGGCCCCGCCGACTCCGACGTCCAGGCGGTCACCGGTTGGTTGGCGTCGCAGGGCTTCGAAGTTACCAAGGTTTCCGCCGGCCGCACGGTCGTCGAGCTTTCCGGCGCCGCAGGGTTGGTGCGGCAGGCGCTGGGTACGGAAATTCACAGATTTGCGATTAATAACAAGGAATACTGGGCCAACACGAGCGACCCGCAAATCCCCGTCGCGCTCGCGCCGGTGGTGGCGGGCTTTGGCTCGCTTAATAACTTCCCCCGAAAGCCTTTGTCCAAGGGGTTCGGCACCTTTCGCCGCTCAAAGGCCACGGGGCAGGTGGAATCCTTATTTACTTTTCCTGTCACTTGTGGCAGCGGTAGTGGAACCTGTTACTGGCTTGCCTTGGGCCCCGCAGATTTCGCCACCATTTACAACGTGGCCCCTCTCTGGTCCGCTGGGACCGACGGCACTGGGCAGACGATCGCCATCGTGGGTGATTCGAATATCAATCCGCAGGATGTTGTGGACTTCCGCTCGATGTTTGGAATACCGGCAAATCAGCCCAACATCATTCTGAACGGCCCTGACCCCGGAATCCAAGATGATGAGGACGAAGCTGACCTCGACGTGCAATGGTCCGGCGCGGTTGCCAAGGGTGCGACGATTGATTTTGTCGTGTCAGAATCAACCGAGTCGACGAACGGCATCGACCTTTCGGCTCTCTACATCGTTGACAACAACCTGGCGCCCGTGATGAGCGAGAGCTTCGGCGTATGCGAGGCCTATTTGGGCGCCGGCGGCAATCAGTTCTACAGTACGCTTTGGGAGCAGGCCGCTGCGCAAGGGATTACGGTGTTGCTGTCCTCGGGGGATTCGGGCTCTGCTGGGTGCGACCGAATGGAAGGCGAGACGGCAGCGCAGTATGGCTTGGCCGTTAGCGGCCTCGCTTCCACGCCTTTCAACGTAGCTGTGGGGGGAACGGATTTCAACGACGCGACGACCTATGCCACCTATTGGAATCAAACCAACGCCCTTCCCTCGCAGTCGTCCGCTAAGTCCTACATTCCCGAGAGCGTATGGAACGATTCCTGCGCGGTTTCCGGGTTATTCGGCTGCACGCCCCCTCCCTCCGCTACCTACCTTAACTATGGCCTTTACCTGGAGGCTGGTGGCGGCGGACCCAGCAACTGTACGAATCCCTCAGGCACATTCCCTAATTTCACTTGCAGCGGAGGATACTCCAAGCCTTCTTGGCAGAGTGGAACAAATGTGCCACAGGACGGCGCCCGCGACATCCCGGATTTGTCCCTTTTTGCGGGCAACGGGCTGAATGGCAGTTTCTATATCGTATGTCAGATGGATGCCAACTCCGCCGACGGGGGCAGTTCAGTCTCTTGCGACCTGAACGCCCCCTATACGGATTTTCAAAGTGGCTCGGGAACCTCGGCGTCAGCACAAGTGTTTGCCGGCGTTATGGCGCTCGTGAACCAGCGCTACGGGCGGCAGGGCAATGCTAACTATGTCCTCTACCCTATGGCAGCCAAGAGCGGCGCAAGCTGCAATTCCAGCACCGCACCGGTAACAAATTCGACCTGCATCTTCTACGATATAACCGTAGGGAACAACTCCGTGATCTGCGAGGGCGGCTCGCCGAGTTGTAGCACCGCCAGCCCTGGTCAATACGGTATCATGGAGCACGGGGGAGCTGCCGCTTACGTTGCGGCTACCGGCTATGACTTGGCAACGGGCTTGGGCTCTGTCAATGTCGCAAATTTAGTGAACAATTGGAAATCCACGTTCACTCCGTCCACTGCAACTCTTTCGCTATCCACTAACCCCGCCACCAACCCCATCACCCTGACTCACGGGCAGCTGATCGACTTCACCGTCAGTGTTGCCCCGGGGTCCGGTAGCGGCTCGCCGACCGGGGATGTGTCCCTAATCGCGCAGACCGGAAATAGTTCGAGTAATTCCACCGCCATCGGCCCCTTTACGTTGAGCGGCGGCAGCGTCTCCAGTTCGACCATCATGCTGCCAGGCGGCTCTTACAACGTCACGGCGCATTACGCGGGAAATGGAACCTATGCGGCCAGCGACTCCACACCTGGAATCCCAGTTACGGTGAACAAGGAAAGCAGCCAGACCGAAGTACGCCTCGTGGCGCTCAGTGCCACGGCGCCAGCTTCTTATAGCTCCACGAGCGTCCCCTACGGCTCTCCCTACTTTTTGCGCATGGACGTGACCAACAGTAGCGGGCAACTCTGCGCTCCTGCAATTGCCAGCGGCCAGCAGTATTCAATCGCGTACCCATGCCCAACTGGAAGCATAACCGTGTCTCCTGCGCCCACCGACATCAATGCGCCGACTGGCACGGTTCCTGGAAGCTATACCTTGAACAGTCAAGGTTATGCCGAGGATCAGCCCATCCAACAAACCCCCGGGGTGTACAATTTCGCCGCCAGCTATTCGGGCGACAACAGCTACACGGCCAGCAACTCCCCAACTGTCCCCATTACGATTACCCAGGCACCGACCACGATTACGGTCACCGGGCTGCCGTCATCGCTAGTAGGATCCAATGTCAATGCCATCGCAAACGTAAGCACACAGAGTAATGGGGCGGCCCCGGGGGGTACTGTCCAGTTGCTCAGCAATGGCTCCCCGGTCGGCTATGTGCAGCCATTACTTGGGACGCCCTATTCACCATCTACCGGTACGTACGCTAATGGGAGGGCGTTCCCCTTCGGATCTCTACCGCCCGGTACAGACATCGTAACTGTTCAATACACCGGTGACACCAACTATGGGCCGTCGACCTCCGCCCCAGTTACTGTCAATGTTTCGGACTTCGGTGTTTCGTTCAACCCATCGACGATCAACCTCGCGGCACCCGGACAGTCGGGCGCCTCGACGATAACCGTAACGCCGCTCGGCGGATTTACGGGAACTGTGAACCTATCGTGCAGTACTACGTACGACGGTACATTCTGCACTATCGCGCCCTCCTCTTTGGCCTTGTCCGGTCCTGCGGCTATGTCAGCCACCTTAACCCTGACGACGACGGCCAAAGCAAAATCCTTCCCACCCGCTTTGCATCCGACTGTTCCCCCAAGTTCGAGGCTGCCTCGAGTAGGGCTTTGGTTGCTGTGCGGTTTACTCGCGTTCACAATGCTGATAATTCTTGCCCCGGCAAGACAGCACTCCATTGTGTGGCTGCCTGCAGGCGTGTTGCTGCTCGTAGTGGTCTGGGTGGCGTGCGGAGGGGGAGGGGCAGGCGGAGGAAGCGGAAACGGTCCTGCTCCGGAGCCCATTGTGAGCCTCTCACCGACCAGTCTCACGTTTGGCCAGCAGGGTGTTGGTACGGCTAGCGAGGTGCAGACCGTAACTCTCTACAATAGCGGTAATGGCCCACTGAGCATCTCGAGCATTGGCATCGGCGGGGCGAATGCCACGGATTTCGCTCAGACCAATACTTGCGGCAGCAGCGTGGCGGCAAGTCGTTTCTGCACGATCAATGTGACGTTCGCGCCAACAGCAGCGGGGTCGCGCACTGCCTCACTTACCATCACCGACAACGGGAGTGGGAGTCCCCATGCCGTCAGCCTGACCGGCACTGGATTGCAGTCTACTACCGTAAATATCTCTCCCCAGAGCCTCACCTTCGGCCAGACGAATAAGGGTCAGACCAGCCCGCCGCAAACTGTTACGCTCTTAAATACCGGCACAGCCTCGCTGATCATCTCGAGCATTACACTTCAGGGCACGAATCTGTTCGACTTCGTTCAGAGCAATAGCTGCGGCAGTGGTCTGGCCCCCGGCGCTAATTGCATATTTAATCTGACGTATTCCCCCGTCGGCTATGGATACACTTCGGTCGCCGCACTCGCGATCGCCGATAACGTGCTTGGAAGCCCGCAGATTGTTAACCTGACCGGTACGCCGCTGCCGCCGGTTACACCACCTGGTAATTACTGGGTCTGGTTGTACGCCCAGAGTGGCAGCGACGTGCATAGCGGCCAGTCGATAGCCTTTACCGTCCAGTAGTTTCAAAGCAACCTATGAAGGCCGCGCCGTCGCGCCGGCAGCGACGGGAACACGTAGTGCCGCGCTCACCATCACCGACAACGCGAGTAATAGCCCACAAAGTGTCAGTCTGACGGGGTCGGTAGAAGCCATGCCCTTCCCGACTCTCTCGCCAACTAGCCTTTCGTTCGGCCAGGAGAATGACGGTACGGCTACCCCAGCGCAGACGGTAACCCTTGCCAACGCCGGCTCTGCCTTGCTCAGCATATCGAGCATCGGCACCCAGGGCGCGAATTTCTTCGACTATGTGCAAACGAATAATTGCGGCGCCAGCCTGGCTGCTGGAACCAACTGCGCCATCAACGTGCAATTCAAGCCCGCATCTTATGGCTACACTTCAATTGCTTCACTGGCGGTCGCCGATAACGCGTCCGGCAGCCCACAAACCGCCAGCTTGACGGGCACAGGTTTGCCCCCGGCCACGCCAGCCGGCAGTTTTTGGGTCACGATACAAGCCGAGGGTGAAGGTGGCAGTGGGGCGGAATTTCAGGAGTGGTTTCACAACGTGCAGCTCACCGTCAATGTCCAGTAGCAAGTAGCGTGGACCTGCACTCCAAGGTCCGCGGCTTTGGGGCAGGACAATTGGGACGAACCGCGGACCTAAAAAAACAGGTCCGCGATGCTTGCTCAATATGGCAACAACGATATCAAACATTCATAGGGTTATTAATGCTAAATGACCAAAAGCCGCAGACGAAGCTAAACGGCGGCTACGTCTGCGCTACCAGCTTGCTACCATCTGGGACACAGCCAGGAGTGGCTGTGGTACGGGCGAATCGTCGGCGGGCAGCACCGCAGCGGCCGAAGCCGCATACGACTCTACGGCCCGACCAGGGCCTGAAACACCATGGCACGGCTGAACGTCTGCATGTTCGGTCCATGGCCTCCCATGCGCTGGACCATGCCCACGAAGACCACGTCATCCGCCGGGTCGATCCAGAACCAGGTACTGGCAGCTCCGTCCCAGAGAAAAGTTCCCTTCCCCGTGATGTCCACAGCTTGCGCGGGATCGCTAAACACGGCGACGTCGAAGCCGAATCCCATGCCCGGCCGGATGTGTTGGAGCCCAATCCCGAATTCGCCGGTCATCAGCTTGTCCGGCAGGTGGTTTGAAGTCATCAGCCTCACTGTGGGTGGCGCGAGCAGGCGCACGCCGTCCAGTTGGCCGCCATTCAAGAGCATCTCTGAGAACCGCAGATAGTCCTGCGCGGTTGACAGCAGACCGCCCCCGCCGCTCGGCATGGTGGGCGGTATGGAAAGATCAGGGGCCAGATCGTTTTCAGGGGAGGCGGGAGTCCACTCGTTCTTGTCATCCACCCGATAGAGAGTAGCCAACCGATTCATCTTTTCTTTCGGTACGTAGAAACCCGTGTCCTTCATGCCCAGCGGCTCAAAGATGCGTTCGCGCATGAAATCCGCCAGCGGCTTGCCGGAGAGCTTCTCCACCAGATAACCCTGGATGTCCACGGAAAGGCTATAGACCCAGCGCGTCCCGGGTTCATAAAGCAGCGGGATCTTGGCGAGCTTTTCAATCATCTCCTGAAGCGTACGGGAGTGCAGGACTTGCTGATCGTGGTACATCTTATCCACCACACTGGTGCCAAAACCGTAAGTGAAACCTGCGGTATGAGTCATTAACTGGAGCATGGTGGGCGGATGAACCGGACTTTCCAGGATGGGCTCGCCGTTGTTGTCAACGCCCTTGAAGACCTTCAGGTTGGCAAATTCCGGTATATATTTGGAAATCGGATCGTCGGGCTGCCATTTGCCCTCCTCGTAGAGAATCATCATGGCGGCGCCCGTGACCGGCTTGGTCATGGAATAGATACGAAATATATTGTCCTTTTCCATCGGCGCCCCACTGGCGAGATCCTTTTTGCCGTAGGTTTTGAATTCCACTACCTTGCCGTGGCGCGCCAGCAGGGTCACAATTCCGGCGAATTGCTTGTCATCCACCTTTTGCTGCATTGCCGAGTCGAGCCGCTGGAGTCGCTCTGACGAGAAGCCCACTTGTTCCGGCTTCACGCTCGGCATGACTTGTCCGGACACCGGCAGGGCCAGTGAAACCAGGCCTAAAACGACAGCCAAGTTAACAAGCCAAATCGTGATACCTCGTGACACGCGGTCGGCATGCTGATTGTGCATTGTCTCTTCTCCCGTTCTGTTAGCCTTGTCCGTCATCAGCGCTACGGGGTGTAGCGTATAGCGCAACGCGGCAGAGCCGCAACCAAAATGAATGAGGCTCCATGGCGGTTTCCCTCATGATGTTTTTGGTGGAAACGTCATCGGGAGGGCCGTCATGGTGCGCTTTTTGCAGCGGCGTGCGAGCCGCATCCCGGAAAGCATATCAGCATTTGACCGGTTTTGTTTCGTGGCCTGTTGCGCCGGCTGGCGCGGACTCCTGCCTTTGGGAGTCTGCGATCCCGAAGCGTGTAGAGCGGGTAGCACGGTCAATGCAGTTGTGACCGTGGGTTTTTGCGTCGATGAATGTTTTATCTTGCACCGTGCCCGCAACCGAGCCGTCGCATTCTCGGCAGAGGCGTGGGAAAAGCCCACGGTCAAAACTGCATTGACCGTGGCTGCCGCGCGGATAATTCTGCCTGGACTGAGGCTGCTCCTCGTGCTTAAATGGCGGGTCCGGCCGCACGGCTCCAACCGGATTTCATTGAGTGTCCGAAGGAGTCTGCTCCCTTCGAGCAAGACGGGAATACATCGTATGACGCGGAACCTGGTTTGCCGGCTGAGCACGACAGCGCTCGCCGGTCTCACTCTGGCTGTATTCTGTGGCCAAACGCTCGACGCGCAGAGCGCGCCTGCCATCGGCTCGCCCAACGTCGCGATCGCCGACCCTCCGGTGCCGAGGCCCGCCACCAAGCCCTGCATTGTGGAGTTGTTCCCGCAGGAGAACTTCGGCGACGCCGGCGAGAACACGCGCATGGACGCCGTGCCGCACCCTTTCACCTACCAGCCGCCCGCCGGCTGCCAAGCGCCCTGGGCCAAGGTTGTGCTGGAAGCCGACTTCTCCGTCGATGCCGGCCACCAGTACGACCGCACGGCCTCGATATGGCTGAGCGGCGTCAATCTATACTTTGGCACAACGCAAGAACCGTCGCCGGACTTCGGCCCGAGCTGGCAGGTGACGCGCGACCTGACCGACTACACGGATCTGCTGAAGTCGCCGGGTAACGGCGTGGCGCTGGTGAACAACTGGGTCGATGCCAAGCGCGCCAGCGTGATCCACGCGAGTGCGCGGCTTCTCTTCTACCCCGCCGGCGCCGGCTCCCCCGCGCCCCAGACGCCCGACGCGGTGTACTCCCTGAACGGGCCCGGGAACAACGCGGCGGCCGACCTGCAAAGCGGTGACGACCAACTGCTGCGCCGTGTGGCGTTTCCGCGCAACACCCAGCGCGTTTACCTGGACCTGTTCGCGCAAAGCCAGTTCCACGACGAGTTCTGGTACACCTGCCTGCCGGACAAGTACCTCGAGGAAACCACGGCGTTCGCCATGAAACGTGGCTATAAGGGCGCGCCGGCCCATCCGATCGCCTGCGGCGGTGGCAGCTACCGCGAAGTTGAGGTCAGCATCGACGGGCAGCCGGCCGGGCTGGCGCCGGTCTATCCCTGGGTTTACACCGGGGGCATCGATCCCTTTCTGTGGCGGCCCACGCCCGGAGTCCAGACCCTGAACTTCGTCCCCTACCGGCTGGACCTGACGCCGTTCGGCGGGCTGCTGAGCGATGGAGCCCAGCATTCGGTGGCGGTGCGGGTGCTGGGCGCGAACCATTACTTTTCGGTGGCGGCGGCACTGCTGGTCTACCGCGACCCGAAGGCTGAACACACCGGGGGCGCAGTCACGCGCAACACGCTGGCCGGTGCATCGCTCGAACCCACGGTCACGAGTACGCTCGGCCAGGACCCCGCGGCGGTGAACGGCGACGTGCAGACGCGGGCGCAGCAAAGCTACGAAATTGAAGGCTACGTGGACAGCCCTGCGGGGCGGGTGCGCACCCGCGTGGAACAGCACCTGAGCTTTGCCAATACGCAGAAATTCTCCACCGTCGATGCGCAGACGCGCCGGCAGGTGACCGAGCAGTCGGCGCATGACGAGAGCACCAGCAGCAGCAAGGGCGAATCCTCGGGCGAGCGCCGGTCTCAGCGCACGCTTGAATACTCGCTTGCGACCGACGTGCTGAGGCACTCCCATGAGGATGGAAGCAGTACGCACACCGTCCGTCTGCAGCAGAACTTTGAAAAGCGGATCGAGCAGCGGGCGGCCAGGCAGCCGCCCTACCAGGCCAGCGTTCACAATACGCGCACCGCGGCGGACCAGGCGACCTTCAACGCCGCGCATACCGGTCTGGCCGGCGACACCGGCCAGAGCAGCACCCAGACGTTCACGTTCACCGACTCGCTCGGAGACTGCTACCGCGCCGAGGTGCAGGCGCTCGGCGGCAAGGTATCGAGCTTTACCCAAGGGCAGGGCTGCGGCCCACAACCGCTGCGGTGGTACGTGCAGCCCAGCGGCTCCCCCGATAGCTTTGGCTGGCAGGAAAATACGGCGCCGTAGCGTCCTGAGTCGGAAGTTCGTTTCCGCAGTCGGCCCGCGGAGCGGTCGGCATGTCGATAGGGGTAGGGAGAAACGATTGAATTCGAATCCCCCTCCCTCCGAACCGGAAGCCCGCGCAGCGGGCGCTGTCAGTTAGCCCATGGCGAGGCAGCCGTGGGAAACTTATCGTCTATGGGAAGATATCGCACTTGACCCCCAACGGGGCGATCGAACAAAGCCCAGGCCAACGGCCTGGGTCTGGAGTTTCTACATTTGTGCGACGGCAAGGTTGAACGGAGAAACGATGCGAAGTGCAAATTCCCATCCCTCGCCCCTTTGGGGGAGAGGGGACCGCATCCGGCGCTTGCACCAGCCGGGGCGGGAAGGGGGCCCCACGCCTTGCTTGTCGTGGGGGTGAGGGGGTCAAAACCGTGAGTTCTCCACATCCTTACCGGAGGACGCGCTCCCTGGCACGCACGACGCGACAGAGTGATAAAGCCCGCGAGCTTCGTCGCTCGTCCACGGAAGCGGAACAAGCCGCGTGGCATTTGCTTCGCAACTTATGGTTCTCGAGGCGCCGGAGCTCTTTGTGGAAAAGGTGGGGGCCATGGGGTGGCCGCTACCGGAGACGTTGGGTTGAGCACGCTCGGTAGGGGACCCTCTCACCCGTCCCGCCCCCGCTGGTGAAGGCGCGGGTGGCGGTCCACCCTCTCCCCCAAGGGGGCGAGGGCTGGGATTTTTGCCTTGGGGGTGTTTTGAAATATAGAAACTCCAGGCCTCCCCGAAGGGGAACCAACAAGTTCGCGCGGCTCCCGTGAACCCAGATGCGACAGCGCAACGTGCCTATGGACCTCCTCTTAACTCACGGTTTCTTTCTTGGCGAAGATCCCAAGGAGCTTCAGATCATGAAGCCCTACGCGCCCCTTGGGATTCTTTACCTTGCTTCGCACCTGCGGGCGCGCAATTTTGACGTGGAAGTGTTCGACACCACGTTTTCATCCTGGCCGGAACTGCAAAAACTCCTCGCCAGCGAGCGCCCCGCGGTGCTGGGGGTTTACGCAAACCTGATGACGCGTGGAAGCGCCATCCGCATCCTGCGCGCCGCCAAGGACGCGGGCTGGAAAACCGTCGTCGGCGGACCCGAGCCGGGTGCTTATGCCGATGAATACCTGGCGGCGGGTGCGGACGTGGTGGTTATCGGCGAGGGCGAAGTGACGTTGGAAGAATTGCTGCCCGTCCTGCAGAGCGGATCAAATGAGGATCTCACCCGGGTGCACGGCATCGCCTTCCGAGCAGAAGCGGGCCGCGTCCAGCGCACCCCGCCGCGCGCACAGATTCCCGATATTGATGGGCAACCGTGGCCCGCTCGCGAATCCATCTCCATCGAGCGCTATCTTGAAACCTGGCGGCAACATCACGGCGCGGGCTCCGTTTCCATGATTACCGCCCGGGGGTGCCCTTACGAATGTCAATGGTGCAGCCACGAGGTGTACGGCAAGACGCACCGCCGGCGCAAAGCGGCTTCCGTAGTGGATGAGTTGGAATGGATTCTCGCGCGTTATAGCCCCGACATGCTGTGGTTCGCCGACGACGTGTTCACCGTTCATCAGGGCTGGCTGGCGCAATTTGCCGCGGAAATGAAGCGGCGCGGCCTCAACATTCCCTTTGAGTGTATTTCGCGGGCCGACCGGATCAACGAGCGGGTGGCGGACCTGCTCGCTGAGTTGAATTGCTTTCGCATCTGGATTGGCTCGGAAAGCGGCTCGCAACGCGTGCTCGACGCCATGCGGCGGGGAGTGACGGTCCAGCAAGTCCAGACCGCGGTGGGATTGTGCAAGTCCCGGGGCATGCAGACTGGCATGTTTCTGATGTGGGGATACGAAGGCGAGGAGTGGGAGGACATCCAATCAACCATCGCGCATGTCAAAGCATCCAATCCCGACATCTTTCTCACGACGGTTGCCTTTCCCATCCGCGGGACTGCCTATTTCCGGGCCGTTGAGGACCGGGTGGTCAATCCAAAGATCTGGGCGGAGAGCTCCGACCGGGACTTTCAGATCCGCGGCAGGCACTCCCGCCGATACTATCAGAGCGTCGATCGCCTTCTGCGCGCGGAGGTTGAACTCGATCGGTTGGTGAATTCTGGGATTCCAAGCGACGACCTGATTCTGGCCGAGTTGCGCCAGAGGATTGAACATGCGCAGGAGGGAATGAAGGCGACGGTCGAAGAAGTGGAAGCTTGAGGCGGGTTTCCCGCCAACAGTTGGGAGGAATGGGGCTGAAAACAGGCTAAAGGATTATGGACACTACCGCGCCATCGCCGACCCTCATGACCGCACCGTTCGACGCTGTTGCCGACAAGTATGACTCCAGCTTCACAAATTCTTTGATTGGCAGGGCGCAGCGCGAGTCGGTTTGGCGGGAAATGGATCGCTGGTTTCGCCCCGGTCAACGGGTTTTGGAAATCAATTGCGGGACGGGGGTCGATGCAGTCCACATTTCCGACCGGGGGATTCATGTCGTGGCCTGCGATGCGTCGCGGGATATGATTGCCGTGGCGCGACGGCGGTTGGAAGCTTCCACAAATCGGGATTGCGTCGATCTTAGGGTATTAACCATCGAAGAGATCGGCCAACTCGAAAAGGGCGGGCTCTATGACGGCGTCCTTTCGAACTTCGCAGGCTTGAATTGCGTGGAAGATTTGCGGCGCGTGGCCCGTGACCTGGCGCGGCTCGTAAGCCCGGGCGGCACAGCGATTCTTTGTTTATTTGGCCGATTCTGCCTTTGGGAAATGCTTTGGTACACCTTTCACGGCAACCTCAAGAAGGCTTCCCGGCGGTTTCTCGGTAAGGGCAGCGTTGCCAGTTTTGCGCCCAGGCATCGCGTATTTGTTCGTTATCCATCCGTCGGGGCGTTAAGTCGGTATTTCTCGCCGCACTTTCGCCTGGTGAGCTGGAAGGGCGTCGGCATCGCTGTGCCACCGTCGTACTTGGAGCCCCTCGCCGTTCGATTTCCGCGGCTGTTTAAGTTCGCCGCCAGCACCGATCCGCTACTCGGCGGGTGCCCGGGTGTTCGCGCGCTGGCGGATCACGTTGTTCTGGTGCTGGAGAGAGTCGATCCATGAGCCCGCTAATTTCGGAGACGCACGTCGCTACTGAGATCGCTCCCAACCCTCACGTCATTCGCGAGCTTCCCATCCTGGTGATTCTGCCCCACAGCCGCTGCAATTGCCGCTGCATGATGTGCGACATCTGGAGGATTCGGCAGATCCGCGAAATTACGGCTCAGGATTTGGAGCCGCATTTGGCCGGCCTGCGTGAACTCAAGGTGCGGTGGGTGGTCTTTTCCGGAGGCGAGCCTCTGATGCATTCGGACTTGTCGGCCTTGGCTCGCCTGCTGCGCCGCGAAGGAATCCGCCTAACGCTCCTCACCGCGGGTTTGATTCTTGAAAGGCACGCCGTCCAGGTGGCGGAAGACATGGATGACGTGATTGTTTCCCTCGATGGACCCCGCGAGATTCACGACCGCATTCGCGGGGTGCCGGATGCTTACCGGCGGCTGGAGCGCGGGATTCGCGCGCTTCGGGAACGCCGCGCTGGCATGCCGATTCACGCGCGCTGCACCGTTCAGAAGAATAACATCCGCCATCTCCTCGCTACCGTGAGGGCGGCCGAGGAACTGGGGCTGAATTCGATTTCGTTTCTCGCTGCCGACATTATGTCCGAAGCGTTCAACCATTCGGTCCCCATGTCCGAAAGCGCACGGGGTGATGTCGTTTTGGATTCAGACGACTTAGGAGCACTTGAGACCGGATTAGGACTACTTGCGACCCTTTGTAAAGAACAAATGCGGTCCGGCTTCATCCGCGAGAGTCCGGAAAAACTGCGCCGCATCGCGTTGCACTTTCGCGCGCATTTCGGCCAAGCCCCACCCGCTGCGCCTCGCTGCAACGCGCCGTGGGTATCCGCGGTGATCGAGTCCGACGGCTCCGTGCGGCCATGCTTCTTCCATCGGCCATTCGGAAATATTCGAGGTGGAACATTTGTTGACGTGCTCAACAACGAAGCAGCCGTGGAGTTTCGCAGTCAGCTAAACATTTCCGAAAACCCGACTTGCCGAAGGTGCGTATGCTCGCTTTTCCTCGAAGGGACACCGCCGGCTTGAGGTAATCCGGTAGCGACGAGGGCCGCCGGGTAGTGTCCTAATTCGGACGTAGCGCCGCCCTTGAGGGCGGCACATGCTTGGCTCAAGCCCGGCGCTACACGCGAAATTAGGACACTACCGGCCGGCGGAAATCCTTGCAGGGAAGCTCGCGTGAGGCAAAGAGACCCTTCCCACAGAAGCAATGTATTGAATTACACTAGAGACCATAACCGGGGAAATGTGGGCTAAGGGTCTCGATGAGGGCGCGGAGTCAACTACGCACTCGAAGTGGGCGTCCGCCCTCTTTTGCATGCGCGGGACTAGAGCCACCTTGCAGGGGGTTGCAATGGGAAACGACACACGAGTGTTTCGGTCTGCGGTGGTCGTTACCGCATTTTGCTTGTCACTCATCGGTCCCCGTGCACAAGCACAGGTCTCCGCCTCGCCCATGCCGCCCGCCAAAGACGGCACACTGGAGGACGCCGTGCAAGTTTTGGCGGGAGAGGTGAAAGCGCTCAACGCTACGATTCAGGAACTGCGGTCGGAAGTCTCACAATCCCGCCAGGAAACGCGCGAGCTTCGCGTAGAGTTGCACGGTGCGATCGAAAAGCTCTCGTCGGCGAGCCTCAGTGCGGGCGCGGAAGGAAAGGACGCGACCTACGTTTCCGCGGCGCGGGCCGCAACGCAGGCACCGCCAGTACCCACTGCGCCCACTGAGGAATCTCCGGCCGAGGCGCGCCTGAACCGCCTAGAGGAGGACCAGCAGTTGTTGCAGGCCAAGGTGGACGAGCAGCACCAGACGAAGGTTGAAAGCGCGTCCAAATATCGGGTGAAGTTAAGCGGCCTCGCCCTCCTGAATCTGTTCGGGAACAGCGGCACCGTGGATAATCTGGACGTCCCGAATCTGGCTTTGCCGCCGGGCGCCGTGGCCACCAGCGGGAGTGTCGGCGCTACGGTGCGCCAATCCGAAATAGGTTTGGAAGCCTATGGCCCCAGCCTGGCGGGAGCTCAAATCAGCGCCAATATGAACCTGGACTT
>JBKQVI010000309.1:0-22137 GCA_052139985.1 Terriglobia bacterium | reverse complement strand
GCCAGGAGCCGCGCTGCGCTACACGCTATGGTTTGCCGAGAATCGCTTCTGAGATACACTCCAGCGCAACCAACCCGCGGTACAAGAGCAGCTATGGTTTGCCGAGAATCGCTTCTGAGATACACTGAAGGCAGTCTGCGAGGCGTCGGGATAGTAGCTATGGTTTGCCGAGAATCGCTTCTGAGATACACTACCCACATCGATAGACAGGATGGATAGGATGCTATGGTTTGCCGAGAATCGCTTCTGAGATACACTCGCCGCCTAACGTTTGGGAATGCACAACGGGCTATGGTTTGCCGAGAATCGCTTCTGAGATACACTGCTAGCAGTATTCTCGCTGTGCTCAATTGCGCTATGGTTTGCCGAGAATCGCTTCTGAGATACACTGGGTGCGACTCAAACCTGATCACCCGCGGCGCTATGGTTTGCCGAGAATCGCTTCTGAGATACACTTCAGATCAGCTTAACCAGAACATTACGCAGCTATGGTTTGCCGAGAATCGCTTCTGAGATACACTAGACAAGCACGTCGACCCACGCCAAGTCACGCTATGGTTTGCCGAGAATCGCTTCTGAGATACACTTATATCCCCCCGAAACGCCTGATTTTCGGGGGGATACCCCTTCTTTCTCTTCAAAAAAGCATGAGTTGAGAGGGCGGATCTTCCACCCTGCGGCGTTTTTTCCCAACATAAACCTCCATCTTTTCGAACTGGCGGTCGGTTATGGAGATCAGCCTCACTTGGCCATGGTCGGGCAGTGCGGCCTGGACCTTCTTGCGCAAGGTGTCATCGCTCTCCTCGCTGGCGACGTAGTGGGCATACACCGAAAATTGCAGCATCGTGAAGCCCCGCTTCAAAAGATTGCGCCGGAACCGGGCGTACTCAAGGCGCAGTTCGGGCTTATCCATGGGAAGGTCAAACATGGCGAAGAGCCACATGGCGCGGTATCCTGAGAGTGCGAACTCAGATTTCGGCATTGTTTTGTGGCGGCGCTCTCCGAGCGCCGGTTGCGCGGTGCCATGGCCGTCCCGGCCATGCTTGGGCACGGGCAAGATGCCCGCGGCACGTCTACTCCGCCGGATGCGTGGCGTCGCGGAAGTTCCGCAGCCGCGGCAGATAGAGCTTCTCCGACTCTTCACAGATTACAGAGGCGAGGGAAGAAGCGGTTTGCTGCACCCAGTCAAACAGCGAGCGGGTTTCATCCTCAAATTCGTACCGTTCCAGCAGATTGAAGAGCAGCGCGCGCTTGACATCGCGGTCCAGCGGCAATTTGGGGCCGAGCCGGTCGTTAAGCATTACCACCACACGATCTACCAGCGGACGAAAAGATTCCATCACGTCATCCGCCAGGCAGAATGCGTCATAGCGGTTGTGGTGATGGATGCCCAACGACGGATGCAGCCCCGCCGCGCAGACGGCCCGCGCCGTAATGGCCCGTAGCACTGCATACCCGTAGTTCAGATGGCGATTCAGGTCCTCCGCATCACGGTCGCGGCGGAAGTCATCGCCGAAAAGAGCCCGCCAGTAAATACGAGCCCCTCGCGCCTCAACGTTCTCCGGGTCGCCGGAGCGGACCTCTGCCGCCAGCGCGCGCAAGCCGTAGTCCTCGCCTCGGCGGTATTCCAGCAATTGCGCCTGGGCTTCCAGCTTGGCCTTCACGATCTGCTGCCAAGCGCGCTTGCAGATGGGTAGGGAAACCTTGGCCTGAGCGGCAAAACGTTCCGTCTGGGTTGAATGCGTTACCAGCGGCAGCATCATGGCCGCAGGCAGGTGTTTTGAATCACAGGCAATCAGGATCCCGCCCGCCGCCGCCAAGCCCGGCAGAACGGCGTGAGAATAGGTGACCTGAGGATGAGAAACCACCACCACCGCAATTTCTTCCAAGGGGACGGTATGAACCTCCTCGCGCGCCGGGGGTTGGTCATTTGAGGCTGCGTTTGCATCCTCATTCCCGCCGTCCGCGCTGGGAGCGGCCTGCACAGCGGGGAAGCGAATGACCAGCAGCGAGTTGTTCACGCTCAAATATGCGGCGCGGTCAGAAAAGTCGATGACGCGATCACCCACTGGAACCTCCTCTTAATCATTCGCCGCAGACAATTCTCCGAGCGGGTTCATTGCGACTTTTCGGGGATGGCGCCGACGAAAGGTATCGGGGTTCGCCCATAACCACGTGCGTGCCTTTTGCATTTCCCTCGCCTTGCGAGCGTCATTGATGGGGGCGAACCCGATGTTAAGTTGCCCGGAACTCAATTGGCTGGTCATATGCATCACGAACAACTCGCGGGTGCCCGCTTTCCCATCGCACTCGACAACCTCTCCCGGCGATATGGAAAACTTGAACTGGCGTTTGGGGCCAAAGTTTTTTTGTACAATGGGCAAGTGCGCCTTCTTACGTCGATACGCCTCCGCCAAGGGCACGACCTCGCCGACCCATTCCACTTCCTCACCGTATTCATCAAGTTCGGCGTAGATTTCCAAATGGTGATTGCTCTGGCTGGTGACGAATCTTTGGCGCTTTCCCGCACCCACTGGGGAGGTGGGAGTCTTTTTGATGACGCGGACGCTCTTGATGGGAATCCGGCGTCCGTCGGCGGTTTCAAAATAGGGCAAATTCTCCGGCGTGCTGAATTTTTTCGGATCGCCGCCTAATTCGGCAAGTTTCCTCTGCACCATCTCCCGCACCATGGGGTCGGCGACATCGTCAACCTCAGTTTTGGTAATCCTTTCCAAGGGCTTGCGAACGCGGGGAGCTGGTTTCTCTCCTTCTGATGCACCGAGCACTGGCAATACCCTTGAATAGATTGTCTCCTCATGCAACGCTCCGCTTACCTTCCGGTTGGGGCGGTGGGAGGCGGTGATGCGGGCAATCTCCTCCCGAACGGTCTGGACAAAATTGGGCCACGGCCCCTCCAGCGGGCCAAAGAGTCTGCGGTGGAGTTGGGGCGCGATCTGGGCGGCGCGGGAAAGGCGTTGAATCATGGAATCATTTGCCAAGCCGATCACCACGGCGTCCACGGCATGGTGGCGGTGGTCGCTACGCGTCTTTTCCACCCTGCCTCCGCCGTTCGTCGGGCCATCGTTCAAAATTCCGTTTAATTTCCAAAGGGCGCGGAAATCGCTGGTGGCCCGGCCACTTCGGGCAAAAACCCTGCGACGACCCTGCTTGTCAATCTCACCACCGTAGAGCAATCCCAAGTATCGCTTCGCCAGGCGGGTGGCGTAAGCGGTGTCGTTCAACTGCCGGTTGCTGAAATCTTCCAGGTAAACCTCCAACTCCTCGTCATTCAGCATGAAGCGTTTCAGTTTGGCGGCAACCGTGCCGCGTTCACCGGTAAAATTCTTGACCCGCTGAAGGATCAGCTCGTACTTTGCCGTATCGCCGCTGTAAGACTGATGAGGCGTCCTGTTGCCCTTCACGTCGCGGTTTTCAGCAATGTGGCAAAGGGTAAGATTCATAAAGGAATTGTCCATGGAGATGCTGAACGGAATAATGTGCTCAATGTCGAACTGGGCCTCAGGGCCGAAGAGTGCCGACATCGAGATGGACTTGCCGGTGTACGGGCACTGCCAGCGGCATTCCTCCGCCAGGAGAAACTTGCGCTTGTCTTCAGGTTTGGGCTCTTTGATACCCGCATCCTTGATGATCTTATTTGCCGCCTCGGCCCGGGCTTTTTCGTTCCGGCGATTATTCTCCGCGGTGGCCTCGCGCTGTTTCTTGGATTTTTTCAAATCCCGCGCCAACTCAAGGTGAATCTGCGTGGGCTTGCCGTACTCGCGCACAATGGCGTTCGTCACTTTCCGCAGTTCCGTCAGGCTGCGGGTAACGGCGGGGTTGCGGATTTCGGCCAGGGCTTTCTGTACGGGCGGTAACAGCGCTTCAGGCTCGCCCGAAGCGAAGGATTCGTATGTCTGTAAGCGGGCGGTGGCCAGGGGAAGACCTTGCTCAAGCAGGGGCAGAAGTTTCAGTATGGCCTTGCGGGAATAGCTCACATAGTCCGGCTCCAGCGAAATCTCGCAGAAATTTTCCGCAGCTTCGCCTTCAAGTTTCCAATAGTCAAGGGCTCGACGCTTGAGTGTTTCCGGCTTTTGCACACTCTGAATGTCCATGATGGCCTTGTCGTGTTCGGCTGCCGACATTTCCAGCCAGCGCTCACCGAACACGCCATAAAACTGCGAAGTGGTGCGATTGCCCGGAAGTTTTTCCTCGCCGCCGCGTTGAAGGTTGAAGGTCACACCCTTTGGAAGCCCCAACAAATCTCGGATGCCGGGGCTGGGAATGGATCGGCCGATTACTTTCCGTCCTTTGTGAAAGGAGAGATCGCCTTGAAGCTCCAGAGCGTCGGCGAGTTTACCCCGTTCTTCTGGCGTGAGGAATCGCGTCAGTTCGCCCGGCAACTCAATCTGAAGGTCGTTCACTTTTTGGAGAAGGCGAAAACGCTGCGCAACCAGCGAGTAAGCGGGGGCGCGGCGCTGGCCGGGCTCCAGTTCGCACTGGCCGATGGTATTGGGATCGAACCAGAGCGGCCTTTGGAAGAAGATTGCCTGCTGAATTTCCTTCTTCGCCTCCGCCGTCAGAAGGGTGGGGTGGTGCGCGGCCTGCGCCGTCCAGATGGCGTCAAACTCCGTCTGGTACATGTCGCGTGCGGTCCAGTGGCGGCGGATTCGCTCGTCAAGAGGCGATAGGCGGGAGAAGTATTCGCCAAGGGTACGCGCCTGCTTTTCCAGCATCGCCTTGCGAATTTCGGCGATGCCTTCTTTCACCTTTCCTTCATCATCGTCCTTCTTTGCCGCTTGTTTGCGATTGCTCAAAAAGCCCCGCCGCTGGGCGAGATGATAGAGGGCTCGTCCAAATAAATGCGGTTCGAGGGGTTCATCAAGGGCGGCGGCGCGGAGGATATAAGGCAAGACCTGTCGTGGGGCAGGGTAGGCGCCGGATTTTTCCTTCTCTGAAAACCACGGCGATTGGAGGATGGTTGAATCGAGCCGGTTGAAGTAGTCCTGGCGGGCCTCCGGCTGACTCAAATCGCCAGCGGGAAGCAATTCGAACCGCTGCAAAATTCTTGCCAGCTTCAACATGCGTCGCTGATGCCGCCAAAGCTGGCGGCGGTGCGTGCGCGCATCACGCCGCGCTTTGTTGCGGGACTCCTCCCGGCCGGGTCCCTTGCTATCGTCCATGCCCGCATCGAACACGCGAACTCCCGCCCGGACAAGCCGCGCCGGTTCGCCATCTACAAGCCCGATTATGGACCAGCCCAATGAATTGGTCCCCAGATCGAGTCCGAGTACAAATTCAGCATGATCAAGTTCGGACATACATCCCCCTTGACAAGATTTGAAGGTGGCGTATTATACACCCTGTGTATCTCAGAGGCGGTTCCCGCTTATCTTAGTAAGTGGGTTCCACCCTCGTAAGGCTCCACTAGCAATAGTGACCTTGCGCGCCGTGCGCGGCCCAAAGCCCCACGGCGCTTTGCATTTCTAGCCCCGCCCAGTGCGGGGCTTTTGCTTTTCTCAGGCCCCAAGTTTCGGACAAGGTGCTGCGTGTGCTGTGGAGAAGAACCGGAACGGCTCAGCCTATCGCCTAAAGCGGATTCCGCCCGAAAAACGCCCTTCCACACCGGTCCTTAAGGGGGAACCCGGATTTCGCAGCAAAATCCTGGACCGCTGGCGGATCGCCTGGAGACCCTCGGCGCAGCCGTTAATTATTTCGCTTGACAACTTGCACACAATAGGCTATGACGAACGAGTAAGGATCGGCGCCGGACGCGTTATAGGGTCCGGCAGGCCGGGGGCGCCCGCGACTTCATGGCTTCATTCTTTGCCTCGGCGTCCGGCCCGCAGAGCGAAAAGGGATTGATCGTCCTGGACGTTTCTAGCCCTGGTGGCCACAGATTGCTTCGCGACATTATGTCGGCGCAGGGCAGAAAAAACGAAGCTGAGAACATCTTGAAAACAAAGGACCGCAAGAGGGGCTTTTCAAAAAACGAAGCTGAGAACATACTGAAAAGTAAGCTAGTTACCAAAAATCATAGAAATTCCCCATAAACAGACACAAAGACCGTTTGAAGTCTCCCGCGCCGGCGCCGGAAAAGGCCCAAACTGGTTACTGATCTGGCCTATATAAGCGCGCAAACCGAGCGCGGTCACTCCGCAGTTTCAATGTAGCCATCCACGCGCAGGCCAACCGGCAGCTCCTTGGCCTCCTCAAGCTGCACCAGGGTTTCCAGAATTTTCTTAGCGACGCCCCGAGGAATCGGGGCAGGCTGCCCCCGCTACCTCCGAGGCGATTACGGCTTTCACTTTTATGCCGCGCACCCCGTTCGGCTTCCATCTTTGCAATCTGTCGAGAATTGAGTACTCTTGATGACGGACAAGGCCAGGGACAGCTAATGGCCATGGCCACTTACGCTCACATTCAGGGGGAAATCCATGTTGCGCACACGCTCCTTCCAGGCGTCGGCCTGTACTCCGAATCTCACCCGGTTCACGCTCATGATCTGCGCGGTCGCGTTGATGTTGTGCGCCCCACTGAATTTCGCAAACCCCAGGCCTGAGCAAGCTTCGAACGTCACGCGCGCCACGTTGCCGAACGGACTCCGGGTCGTTATCGTTCGCGACACTCTGGCTCCGGTTGTGACCACGGTGATGAACTACAAGGTGGGTTCGAACGAGGCGCCGGAGGGGTTTCCGGGCATGGCCCACGCTCAGGAACACATGATGTTTCGCGGGAGCCCGGGCCTTTCGGCGGATCAACTAGCCGACATTTCCGCGGCCATGGGCGGCAACTTCAACGCGGACACCCAGCAAACCGCGACGCAGTACTTCTTCACGGTCCCGGCGGAAGACCTGGACGTCGCATTGCACCTAGAAGCCATTCGGATGCGCGGTTCGCTCGATACCGACGACCTCTGGAAGGAGGAGCGTCCCGCCATCGAGCAAGAGGTGGCGCAGGACCTCTCTAATCCGCAATACGTTTTTTACACGCAACTTCTGGAGGCCATGTTTCAAGGCACGCCTTACGCCCACGATGCGCTGGGCTCGCGTCCATCGTTTGACAAAACCACGGGGCAAATGCTCCACCAGTTCTTTGACACGTGGTACGCTCCCAACAATGCCATCTTTGTGATTGCAGGTGATGTGGAGCCTGAACACGTGCTGGCGCAGGTCAAAACGCTTTTTGGCGACATTCCCAAGAAATCCCTCCCTGCACGGCCCGAAGTAAAACTAGCAACGGTAAAGGCCAAGGCGTTGGCGCTACCCACGGATCTTCCCTACGGGCTGGCAGTTGTTTCTTTCCGGATGCCGGGGTCGGACAGCCCGGACTTCGCCGCCACCCAATTGCTGGCGGATGCGCTAAGTAGCCAGCGCGGCAGTCTGTACGCGATGGTCCCGGAGGGGAAGGCGCTTTACGCAGGATTTCAGCTCTCGACCCTGCCGGAGGCGAGCTTGGGCTATGCTCTGGCTGTCTATCCCCAAGGCGGCAATGGCGACGAGTTGGTGAATGAGATCAAGAAGGTGCTTTCCGATGACGTGAAAAACGGTCTGCCCGCGGAATTGATTGAGGCCGGAAGGCGGCACGAGCTTGTAGACGCGGAATTCCAACGGAACTCCGTTTCGGGCCTGGCCATGGAGTGGTCGGAGGCGGTGGCCATCGAGGGACGAGAATCTCCCGACGATGATATTCAGGCCATCGCCAAAGCCTCCGCGGCGGATGTCAGCCGCGTGGCAGGCCAATATCTGAACTTCGATCAGGCCATCGCCGCGGTTCTGACCCCGCAGCCTTCCGGGAAGCCCATTTCTTCCAGTTCTTTCGGGGGTAAAGAGTCTCTGGCGCCCACCCAGACCCACCCGGTGGAGCTTCCCGACTGGGCGGCGAGAGCTCTTACCCGTTTGTCCGTGCCTGAATCCAGCCTGCGGCCGGTAGTCACGTCGTTGCCCAACGGTTTGAAGCTCATCGTCCAGCCGGAGTCGGTGAGCAACACGGTCAGTGTTTGGGGCCAAATCAAGAATAACCCAGACCTGGAAGCGGCAAGTGGCAAGGAAGGTGTGAGCAGCCTGCTCAACGAACTTTTTGAATATGGATCGAAGAATCTCGATCGGCTGGCGTTTCAGAAGGCGCTCGATGACATTGGCGCGGAAGAGTCAGCCGGGACGGGCTTTTCTGTTCAGGTTCTGCCCTCGCAGTTCGACCGGGCTGTGCAGCTTTTGGCGGAAAACGAGCTCACGCCGGCGCTGCCGGAGGAGGCGTTTCAGATCGTGCAGAAGCGGCTTGCGGCAGCGGTGGCGGGCCAGCTTCAGAGTCCTGAATTTCTGACACACCAAGCGTTGACGTCCGCTCTTTTCCCGAAAGAGGATCCGAGTTTGCGGCACGCGACGCCCGTCACCGTGCAATCGTTGGCCTTGCAGGACGTCAAGGATTACTACCGGCATGTCTTCCGGCCCGACCTCGCCACCATCGTCGTAATCGGAAACGTGACGCCCGAGGAAGCCAAGGCTGTCATTAGCAAGTACTTTGAAGGTTGGAAAGCTGAGGGCGCCAAACCGGACACCGATCTGCCGACGGCACCACCCAATAAGGCCGTAACGACGGCGGTCCCCAATACCAGCCGGGTTCAGGATGATGTTACCTTAGCCGAGACCCTGGGCCTGAACCGCTTCAATCCCGACTACTATGCTTTGGAACTTGGTAACCACGTTTTGGGCGGGGGCTTCTATGCCACCCGTTTTTACCGCGACTTGCGCGAAAAAGGCGGACTGGTATATTCCGTTTCCTCCTCCTTCAATGTGGGAAAGACGCGGGGGATATACGAAGTGCATTACGGCTGTGATCCGCCCAACGTCTCGAAGGCGCACAGCATTGTGGCACGCGATTTGAAGGATCTGCAATCCGCGGCGCCCACTGACCACGAACTCGAAGAAGCGAAAGCTCTTCTATTGCGAGAGATTCCGCTTGCCGAATCCAGTGTCGATACGATTGCGGGAGGCATGATTGCGAGGGCAGCCATCGGACTTCCCCTGGATGAGCCCATCCAGGCCGCGCGGCATTACATCGCGCTCAAGCCTGAGGACGTCCGGGCGGCCTTCGCCAAGTGGATTCGGCCGGATGACTTAGTGCAGGTGACCCAGGGACCCGCGCCGCAATGAGAAGGAGGATCCGCGCAACTCGGGCGCGCTGGCGTTTACATCGATACGAATCGATGGTCGATAGCGCCCTGGAGAGTTTTTTCAAACGTGTCCCAGGGGCAGCCGGTGCTCCGCGCTGCGGACTCACAACCCGTCACTGCGAGATCTTCCTTCGCGGGGGGCGCAGCAAGCGTGAGTGGAGTGGCGTTTCGCATTTGCTCGAGTGTCTGCACAATATACTGCGTGCGAACGAAGTACTGTACCGTGCCCGGCTGCTGCCAGAGTGAAAAAATGAGCGCGCCTCCGGGCGGCGTATCGCATCGTGGATACCCTGGCATTCCCCAAGAGAGGCCGAGCATCCCCGACAGATTCGCGAGGTTGGTGTCGTGGCCCGACAGGATCAAAACCGTGGCGTCCGGAGGGCCCAGCGCTCCCCTTACCGCCTTACCGGTTTCCGCCTGCTCGATTGACCGTACGATGCTTTCCAGAAGGTCTGAACCCCTACCCTGGGCTACGTAAGGGGTGCGACGGGTGAGATCCGACGAGAGGGCGTGCAGTTCGAGAATCTTGGACAGATTGTCCAAATTGAGGCGGCCCCAGCCGAGATCCTTGCCTTTCATGCCCTCCGAGTACTCAAGCAACAGATTTTCGCCGAAGGTCGACGCCAAGCCCCACGGTTCATTGAGTTTAACGCCCTTGCTCGTGCCAATAACGCTAATCTCCTGCGGAGGTTCGATCGGTTTCTTCGGCGTGCCTCCTCCCGCCAAGACGAATTGAAGAGCTTCGAAGTCGGCTCGATGCAAATTTGCGAGTTGCTTTGGGTCGACTCCCAGGCGCTCGCGCACAGCCTTGGCGGCCAATTCCCAATCGGGCTTGGCGATGCCTGCCTCAATGGGGTCGAAAAGTGGGTCCCGGCTGCCCTGCGGCGCCGAATGGACCGCGACGGCGCAGCCTGGCAGCAAAGTCTCCGCCAGAGCGCGGCTGGTCTCGACGGTTCGCTGGTCGGTATCCGCATGAATATAAACGCGGTCCACGTCTCGGCAGCCCTCGGCATTCAGTAGATGCTCGCTCAACAGCCACTCCCGGTAATAGGCGCCCATGAGCTGCATGAGGATTCGGCCATGCGCGGTAAGGTAACCGGGAGGAACGCCCCACTCCGGCCACGGCTCGGACGAGTACTCATTGAGGCGAGCGTTCTCCCACGTGGGCGAGCGCACTCCGTGCCGGGTTACGATGACCACGTAGCGAAGCTGTGGGGGAGCCGCGGCGCCGGTAGCAAACGCACCGGCACCCACCGCCCACGCCAAGACGAGCAGAGCCACTGTGCGGAGGTGTTTCAACGCGATTTCACGTTTCAGTACGTGTGACTTGTGGCGATGTTGTTTATAGCACGTAACTTATAACCCACCAGGGCGCGCGGCTGCTTGATTCATTATTGGCGCCTTACGGCCTCGCCCGCCCCTTGCTCGCTAGAATTTCAAGCTGAAAAGCCGTCGACCTACCCAAACTGGTCTGCGGTGCACTTGCTTATTGGGTTCCCTGGAATACCATTCAGACGTCGCCCCTTGCTGGGCTCAGCGCTTGTTTTTCTACGTTCTTTCCCACGGCTGGCTCGCCGTGGGCTACATGATGATGCCACTAGGTGGCTCAACCCCGCCCGTTCGACAGCGCATACAAATGCGTCTCGGCGTGGTGAGGAATCTGGATTCATCGCTTGGCGATCTTTATCGGCCATAAACCAAAACGTGAAACGATCCCGGAACCGCCGCTCCAGGTCGGCCTCCGCCCGCGCTTGCCGGGGAACCGAAATCCGCCGTGTCCACAAAGAGGTTATGGGTCTTGGTATCGAGGCCCATGGTTTTGGCGCCGAACTCGGTCTTGACGGTCTCGACCTCGGTATATTTGTCGGGTGAGTCTTCGTGGAAGATATGAATCATCCCCTCGCGGGTGGAGGCGAAGATCATGCCGGTTTCCGGTTCGAAAGCGGCGGCACCCACGCCCGCCGAAATCGGGAACGACTGGATAACCTTTCCGCTGTCGGCATCCATTACGACGAGCATCTGCGGTTTCCGGCCGGCGCTGAACAGCCGCCGGTGCTGTGTGTCCATCGCCAGGGCGGTGGGCCTTCCCGCGGGCGCAACCGGCCACCGCGACTTGACCGTGAGCGAGCGGGAATCAATGGCGACGATCTCGCCTTTGTCTTCCAAATTGACGAAGACAGTCCCCGTGCCATTGATGACGGCGGACTCAGGTTCTGCCCCCAGATCGATGGTCCCCACCGCCGTGCCCCCCTGGGCATCGATCACCGTGAAGCTGTGGGGCTCTTCGTTCATGGCAAAGACCCGCCGGGAGGCCGGGTCGTAAACAATCGAGTGGACGCCGTCATCGGCCTTGGCTTGGCCAATGACCTGGAGGGTCTTCAAGTCGAAAATGATCACTTTTCCCTGGCCCCCATCGGTAACGAATCCTCGCCCGAACTCCGCCGCGATGGCAACTCCGTGGCCCTGTTGCAAGCCCGTGATGTTGCCGATGAGGCTGCCGGTATCGGCGTCGATGACTTTGATTTCCGTCCCATGCGACAGGTAGACGCGGCGCGCCGAAGAATCGACGGTAATATAGTCGAAATACTCGCGCGTACTGCCCTCTGCCGCACAGAAAGGGTATTGGTTGAGCAAGTGGTAACCGCCGCTGGCAGCTATGGCGAACGCGCTGAGCAGCATAAAAGATACGCCCGCCGAAATACCTCTGAGGCCGAATGATAGCTTCATTTTAAACTCTCCCGATAAGTGACGGCCGTATTCGCGCCCGCTAAATCACTTGCTGGTGGGGGCCGCACTGAAACCCGGTCTGTGGTTTAGGCTGCATACCAGGCGCCGTGCCGATCCCTAAAAGAAGAACTTCGCCCCCAACTGAACGAGGCGGGGCGGACCTGCACTCAGGACTTGGCCAAAGGTAGAACTGCTGATATTGGCGTCAACCGCTTGGGGTCCGAAGAACTGCGCGTGATTGAAAACATTGAAGCCTTCGAGCCGGATCTCCAGGGACTTTGATTCGGTCAAGCGCACATTCTTGAGGAGGGCCATGTCAAAGTTGTTCATACCCGGACCATGGAAAAAGCGCCGCTTGGCCGTGCCCGGCGTACCAAGGGCGTTCTCGCTGAATTGGGCGGGGTTGAAATAAGGCTTTCCGTTCCGGGGATCATGATTCAGGCCGAGAGCGCCGCCCGCGTAGTCCGGCTCATCGATACCATAGTTGTTGATGCCATTCGGTTCGGCTCCGAGCAGAGAATTGTCGCCGTAGTTGACCAGGGTCACGGGAAGACCGCTGCTGAAATGGGTGATTCCGGAAAGCTGCCAGTCCTGTGTCCATTTATTTGCGGCGCCAAAAAGATGTTCAAACGGAATCCGGTAGCTATAACTCGCCACGAAGTTGTGCGTCACATCGAAGGCGGACAAGGCTTTGCTAAGGGCCGGATCAAAAGGGTTGACCTCTTCACCAAGGCTTGAAGACTCGTCTTGGGACTTGCTGAAGGTGGATCCCGCCAAGAATTCCAATCGCCCGCTGGTGTGCCTCACGGTGACCTCAAGCGCGTTGTAATCCGATTTGCCGAGGGTCGCCTGATCGGTATCGCTGCCGAAGCTGGGGCCCAGCGGTCCGCGGGTTCCGTTGATGATCTGGCCCGACGCCGTCGTAAAAACATTGCTTTCTCCAAAGGGCCCACACGTGGCGGAACCCGGCGCCACTTCGCTGGGCTGGGCGAGGCTCAGGCAAAGCGCGGGGTTGCCGGGGTTCGCTTCCACCATTACCAGAAGCCGCCGCCCATGCGCGCCTACGTAGTTCGCACTGAGCAGCGTGTTCGTTCCGAGTTGCCGCTCCAGCGACAGCGTGTATTCGTTGACGTAGGGGATGCGGTTCGTCGCCGCGTAGCCGGGAATACCGGTAATGGGCTCATACTGCGACCAATCAATGTCCGGGTCCGGATTGCTGCTGGACGCCTTCTGCGTGGCAAGTGCTACAGGGAAGGGCTGGTCTTGATTCTGCCCGTTCGATTCGGTGATGAAAGGCGTGGCGAACAGCGGAGGACCTGGGCTTGTATAGGTGATTCCGAAAGGGGCGTTTCCGGCCAGGACCCCGAGCGAGTAGGCTTCGATCGCGTTGTAATACATACCGGCGCCGGCTCGCAAGCTTGTCTTGCCAGGGCCGCCCAGAATCTTGCCGAGAAAGGTGTCTTGCCTGGCATCCGGCGAATAGGCGAAGCCAAAACGCGGGGCGAAGCCGAGGTTCCCGGGAGGGGCGAGCGTTCGAGGGAGGCCGGAATCGGTAGGAAAGAGAAGGCCGGCAGGGGCGCCGGGAAAGACCACCGAGGACGTGCCCGGATCAAACGTGGAGATGCCGTTGTTCTTTTCATACCAAGGCTCGATGCGATCCCAGCGCAAGCCATAGTTCAATACCAGGCGGGAGCGCACGCGCCAACTGTCTTGCGCGTAGAGGCCCCAGTATTTATTGCGGCCGTAAAACGCTTGCAGTTGACTCTGGTTGTACTGGCTCGGAATTCCGAGTAGGAAGTCGGCAAAGTCGGACCCTGTCTCGCTCCCGGTGAATAGGAAGCTGCCATTGAATTGCGAGATCGGGTTGGTGTTGATCTGGTCGTAGTGGAATTCGGCCCCGAATTTTAGGGTGTGCCGGCCCAACACCTTCGAGAAATTATCGATCCATTGGAGAGTGTTGTTAACCTGCTTTAGCTCGTTGGCGTTTGTCCCGATGGAAAAGGTATTAAAGATGACGTTCGCCACCCCTTCACCTTGTGGATCGAGCGGTACAATGCCGGGAGTGCCCACGCCCGTCAAGAATCCCTGCGACGCCAGGCTGACGCCCAGTCCCCCAAGGGGTTTCCCAAGATCGTTGTGATCGCGCAGGTAGCTGAAGTGGAACTCATTGACCGTCGTCGATCCCAGCGTCTTCGTGTCGCCCAGGCTGAGCAACTGGGCCCGGCCCAAATAAAGCGCGTTGAAACCCGGCACACTGGCCCCACTCTGCGCCACCGGATAGGGATTATTGACGGTATAGTCGTCCAGGAAATAGTAGGCAGACAGCATTCCCCATGGGCTGTTGTAATCGAACCGGTTCGCTCCCTTATCGTCCCGCAGTCGCTCGTCCTCGGCCGAGGTCGAGAACGTGCTGGTTCCGTCGCTCGGTGGTGGGATGTATTGCAGCAGATTCTTCGCTGGCGCGGACCATGCCGAGGTTGGGATCAGCGCATCCGGGAGAGCGCATTGGGAGGAACTCGTGCATCCACGTGTGTAATAAGGCTCGCCGGCCGAGACTTGATAACCCAATTTCTGCGAAAGCTGGCTGGCCCAATATGGTCCGCTTACGGTAATGGGAATCGTGTTTCCGTTGGCGTCAGTGGTAACGAAGGAACCTGCCAGATCAGACAGATTGCCAGCGCGATCTGGGACGGAAGGAACCGGGATTTGTCCGGTGTCCATTCCCTGCTTTAGTCGAGTGCCTTGATAATCGGCAAAGAAAAATGCTTCATTCTTTCGAAGCGGTCCACCGAACGTTCCGCCCAATTGATTCTGGCCAAAGGCGCCGCGCGTTGGAGAGAAATAGTTGCGCCCGTCGAGATTCGCGTTACGAAGGAACTCGAAGACGTCGCCATGAAATTCGTTGGTCCCTGATTTGGTGACGACATCGATCTGCCCTCCGCTGTATCCTCCGTGTTCCGCATCGAAATTGCTGGTGAGGATGCGGAACTCGGCGATCGAGTCGAGGTTGGGAATGATGGCTGCCCCCGCGTTAACGTCTTCTTCCGCGTCGCTTCCGTTGACAATGAAGGCATTAGAAAACTCCCTCTGGCCGTTGATCGAAATTGTTCCCGGGTTCAATCCGCCTGAGGGCGAAAGCGCGCTGGCGCCGGCGTCCTGGTCCTGCTGAGTGTTGGAGGTGACCGAGCTAGAGGGAGCGACCCCCGGCTGGAGGGCCAGCAGGTCGGTAAAGCTGCGGCCATTCAAGGGAACAGCGGTCATCCTTGTGCCCGTGATGACCTCGCCCATCTGGGTGTCGGATGTTTCCGCATGAACGGCCGCCTCGGTTACCGTCACCGCCTCTGCTAGGGGGCCGATTTCCAATACGGCATCAACAATGAGCGCGCTGTTGGTGTTGACAGCGATACCGGCGCGCTGGTATGGCTGGAAGCCCGGCCTTTGGAAAACCAGGTCGTAGCGACCGATGGGGAGCTCGGGAAACGAGTAGAATCCCTGGCCGTTGGTTATGACGTGCTGCTCGACTCCGGTGTCGGTGTTGGCCGCCTTCACCGTTGCGCCCGGAACCACGGCGTTGCTTGCGTCTTTTACCGTGCCGGAGACGCTCCCGCCAACCTCGGCTTGTAAATGGATGGCGAAGAGCATGAGCCATGCGAAAATGATGCCGAAAAGCAGATGTCGCGGAAGGGTAACGCGTCCTCCCTCTGCAGCTCGTGTTTTCATCAGGGGCGGACGGGTGACTCTCCTGCTGCTTCCTGATCTTCTCGACTGCCAGCCCCGCGCAATAATGGCACGAGTAAACATGAGGGCTTCCCTTCACCTTGCCGCGATGCTCGCTGCACCATTTTTGCAATTGGAAGTTAAATTGAAATTCATGGGTATTATTCTGTCAGGTTGGACCTTCTTAGACTCCGCGTGAGTCACATGAACCGCTCGAAGGAGACAATTCATCGACCCACAATGAGACCCCCCTCAGGCGAATTCGAATGAACCATCAAGTTTGTCCGAACTCGATCACCATTAGATTTCATTTCTGTGAAGAGCCGGTGACGACCTACGGGACATATTGTCTGTCTGTGGCGTCGGAGCCTGATAGGGACAACGGAAGTAACGTGGGCGTCTCGCCCGCTGTCGCGGGAGCGTCCCGCTCCCGCCGGGAAGGCGCTGGCAAGATGCCCACGCCACAAGCCGCACGGCACAAGGCGCGCTACAAGCGAGCGTAGCGCAGACCTTCGCCTTTGAGGTCTGCGGTTCTTCCCGAGACTCGCGCTTCCGAACCTGAAGGTAGACGTCTACCTTTGAGATTCTCAGTTTTTGCAAGAGAACAGCCGCGGACCTACGGAACAGGTCCGCGGCTGTTCGCGCCCGCCATGTTGCAGGGTTCCGTCAAACACCGATAGGATTGAAGAAAACCCCTCACCCCCACAACGTGCAAAGCGTGGGTGAGGGGCCGCTGCTAAGCGAAGCCGTCAGGCCACCGGAGGCCCGCAACCTCACTAACTTTGACGGGACCCTGGGCCATGTTGGCTCTTTCTTGCTCTTTGGCCCGAACCACCGTAGACTTCCAATTCATGAGCATCGAACGGCTGAAGAGGATAACGGTGGAAGAAGGAAAGTGCGGAGGCCGCCCCTGCATTCGGGGTTTTCGTCTCCGCGTTTCCGACGTCCTGGATCTAGTGGCGGGCGGGGCTTCCTTCGAAGAAATTCTTGCCGATTACGCCTTCCTGGAAAGAGAAGATATTCTTGCTGCCATTGAATATGCGGCTCGCCAAGCCGACCACTCGGTGATTCACGCCTCGTGAGATTCCTCGTCGATAACCAACTTCCCATGGCCCTCGCTCGCTTCCTGGCCGCGCGCGGGACGCCCATGCCATGTCCTGGGGATCTCGGTTTTAACTTTTATGTCGCACACCCGCAACTTCTATGTCGCGCGCCGCCGGCCGTTCGCCAGTTGACCCACACCAGGAGTTCTGAGATTCTGAAAGGGTGGGCCATCCAACCACGCGCATGGAACTGAGGCTTCGCGAGCGAGTTTCTTCGCCACGCCGAGGACATGTGCTTTCGACCCGCAAATCCATGAAAGAGGGCAAGGTCAGACCGCATGACGGTTTCCGCCGAAAGGTTCCAAAAAGCGACGATTATTTTTCGCAAAGATCACACCGAGGATTTGTGGTCGATCCGGGTTCGACCCGAGTATCCGATTCCCTTCAAACCGGGGCAGCATGCGACTCTGGGAATCGAAGAGGAAGGCAAAGTGGTCGAGCGGGACTACTCCATCTGCTCGAGTCCGCACGAAACAGAAGTGGAGTTTTTTTTCGAACTGGTAATGAAAGGCCGGGTGACCCCACCGCTTTATCATCGCCAAGTGGGAGACACGTTGTTGATGCGGCGTAACGCCAAAGGAAACTTTACCTTCGATGGCAAAAGCGGCCACAAGCACCATTTCCTGGTCTGCACGGTGACGGGGGTCGCACCTTACATCAGCATGGCACGAGCGCTGGCGCGTGAGGTGCGGCAGGGACATCCTCTGGATGCCAAGCTGGTGGTGCTACAGGCGGCCAGCCGTTCGTGGGAATTTGCCTATCGCGACGAACTGGAAGCCCTCGTCCAGGAATTCCCCTGGTTCAGCTACATTCCCGTCGTCAGCCGGCCCTGGGAGGACCTCGAATGGAAGGGTGAAGTCGGACGCGTGGAAGACATCCTTCGCAAATACATCGACGATCTCAGGCTTGAGCCCCATTGCACGACGGTCTATCTTTGCGGCCATCCGCAGATGATCGAAAACGGCAAAGGGATTTTGCGCCGGCGCGGCTTCCCCAAGGAGTCCATCCGCGGTGAGGTTTACTGGGCGCCGCAGAAGGGAGCGAGTTAAATGTCGAGGAGACCGAAGTCCTGGCAGGCCTTTTTTGAATTGATGAAAACCATCGATTTGCCGAAGGACTTTCTGGCCAATCGCCGCGATGAACCACCACAGAAACGGAAACTGTTCTCACGATCGTGTGTTCGAGCGAATAAAAGAGGTGAGAATTGAGGATTGGAGTAGACCCTGGAGTGGCAGCCCGGCAACGGGTGGGGCAATCTTGGGAGCTGGCCGAGGCGCCTGAACATCCAGGCCGGCGAACTGCGAAACCATTTGAACAGCCATCTCCGCAAACCCGAGATAACCCATCGCCACCTGTGACGCGCGAACTGTAGCGTGGGCATCTCGTGGCATGGCCATCCTGGCCATGAACTCACACGGGCAAGAGAAGCTGTGAAAAAATCCTGAAATGCTTATCACCACTGAGGCACTGAGGCACAGAGCCTTGAAAGCAAAGACTTCTTCTCTGCGTCTCTGTGCCTCAGTGGTGAAAGTCGTATTTATTCACACCTTCAGATGCCCGTGCCACGTCCAGGCGATCCAGGTTTTAACTCTTATGTCGCGCGCCCAGCGCGGCCGGGATGAAGGTAATAGGCAACAAGGGTTTCAGGCCAGAAGGTGACCCGCACCCCTGCAACCCGGCTGGTGGGGAACAGGCGGCGCAACTGGCGCGCGGAAAGCAGACCCAGTTCCTGGACCGTGCCCTTGGGAATGTGCGTGCCGAGCAATCGGTTGTACTGCATTTGAACGGGCCGGGGCAGGAACTGAAAAAACGGCAAGTGATGGTGGGTTTCAAAGGGATACCAGTAATTCGGAGTGGTGATGAACCAGCTCTTGCCTACCCGCATGACCTCCTGGGCGAATCGCTCCTGACGGCCCGGGCCGAGGATATGCTCGATCACTGCGTTGGAAAACACCAGGTCGTAGCTCTGGTCGGGGAAGGGAAGCGCGCAGCCGTCGAATTGCGCGTATTGGGGTTGCGCATACTGCCGGCGCGCCGCCAGAACTTCCTCGGCCTGGTATCCGCCCGCCACAATCCGTTCGGGAAATGGGTAAACGTCTTCGAGCGAATACTGTAGAAACACTTCCCCACTCGCACCTACGTCAAGCACATGGTCCTCCGGGCGCGGGCAAAAAACTTCGTTCAATAAATCGAACTTTTTCGTCCGCGACCTGCGGCTCATGTTTTTGAGGATACGCCGGAATACCGAATCTTCACGATCTGCCACGATTTCTCCACGCCAACAAGTTCGATTCCCGGTATGCCGGCAGAATTCAAAAGTGTGAGCTAAAGATAGTATACGGAAAAGGGCTGGGGAAATAGGGGCTGAGTGTCGTGTTGGAAGACGGGAAAGGCCCAGCAAGGCAAATGGACTGAGAATAGTGTGGTAAACTCGGCGGCGCGAACGGGGTTTAGCGGCGCGGGTTTATCGCCGCGTGGAGACACGGCAAGATGAGAGCGTGCTATCTGACCCACAAGCCGGAATCACTTCCTGATCGGGGGGCCCCCGGGGGACGCCGGTCGCAGGCCACCTCTGTCGCGGCGTTTACGGCGACGATGTTTTTGAGCGCCGCGTTACTCTTCCTTGTGGAACCGATGTTCGCCAAGATGGCGCTGCCGCTTTTCGGTGGGAGCGCCGCGGTGTGGACGACCTGCATCGTTTTTTTTCAAGCGACGCTGCTGGCAGGCTACGCCTACGCGCATCTGTCGGCGAAACTGCTGGGGAAGCGCACGCAAGTTGCTTTGCACGCGGCCCTGCTTCTCACGGCCCTGGCGTTGCTACCGATTCATGTTCCCGCCGGATGGACTCCGCCGGTGCAACCCAATCCCGCGGGATCCTTGCTGTGGCTGCTGCTGGTGGCGGTGGGCTTGCCCTTCTTCGCCTTGTCCGCTTCTACCCCGATCCTGCAAGAATGGTTTGCGCGGTCCGGGCACCCCTCGTCGGGCGACCCCTACTTTCTTTATGCCGCGAGCAATGCCGGGAGCTTGCTGGGCCTGCTAAGTTACCCATTCGTCCTCGAGCCCTTGCTTCGATTGAGCGATCAAAGCCGGCTGTGGACTTGGTGCTACGGATTGTTCTTGCTGCTGGCGACTTGTTGCATTCTGCTGGTATGGCGTTCGCCGCATGAAGCTGCAGGTCAGGTGAACCTGCCGGCGCCGGACCCGCGGGTTGAAGAAGTCGCCGCTGGGAACGCTGACACTCCCACGCCGCGCCAGCGCTGGCGTTGGGTCGCGCTCGCCTTTGTGCCCTCCAGCCTGATGTTGGGCATTACGACAGCGCTTTCTACGGATATCCCCGCCATTCCTCTTTTCTGGGTTCTCCCTCTTGCCATTTATCTGCTCAGTTTCGTGCTGGTATTTGCGCGCAAACCCCTTCTTTCGCATCGCTGGCTAAGCCGGCGGTTACCCTTCCTAATTCTCGCCGCGGCGATTCCCATCGTATTAAAAGGTGTATTGCCGTTGATGGTTTTGCTCCCTATAGATTTCCTCGCCCTCTTCGCTATTGCCATGGTTTGTCACGGGGAAGTGGCCCACAGTCGACCGTCCGCCCGACACCTCACCGAATTCTATTTTTGGGTATCCCTGGGGGGCGTGCTCGGTGGCGCTTTCAATGCTCTGCTGGCTCCCGTGATCTTTAGCTCGGTGATGGAGTTTCCACTGGCGCTGGTTCTTGCCGCAGTGCTTATCCCCAGGATCGATGGAGCCGAGGATACGCCTCGCGCTCGCAGACTTGACTATGTTCTGCCTCTGGTACTGGGGCTCGCCGTCACGGTCGCGATTCTGGAACTGCAAGCAAAGGGCGTGGCGCCGGGGCGGTCGTTCAACCTCTTCATCTTTGCCCCCGCCGCGATCTTCTGCCTGCGCTTCGGCGCGCGGCCCCGGCGTTTTGGACTCGGGGTGGCAGCTTTGATCCTGGCGAGCCAGGTTTATGCCGGACCGTTCGGGCACATTATTTATCGAGAGCGCAGCTTCTTCGGGGTGTACCGCGTTAGCAACGAAGTGGAAGGAAACAACCGCGTGCTGCTTCACGGCGGAACCGCGCATGGTGTGCAGAGCCTGGATCCCAGCCGCGCGTGCGAACCTTTGGCCTATTACACACGGAGCGGGCCGATTGGGCAGGTATTCGAGGCCTATCAGAACGGCCCAATAGAAAATGACGTGGCGCTGATCGGGTTGGGCGCGGGCGTCTTGGCTTGCTACCATCAACCCGGTCAGCGGTTCACCTTCTATGAGATCGATCCGACCGTCTTACACATCGCTCAGAACCGGCGTTACTTCACTTACCTTTCCGATTGCGGTTCCCCCGTGCGCGTGGTGCTGGGTGACGCGCGCCTGTCGTTGCGCGATGCTCCCCCATTTGGGTACGGCATGATGGTGTTCGACGCCTTCAGCGGCGACGCGATCCCTACGCATCTTTTGACCCGCGAGGCACTGGCTCTTTATCTATCGAAGCTCGCTCCCAACGGTATTTTGGCCTTTCACATCAGCAATCGTTACCTGGACCTTCACGGCGTGTTGAGCGCCTTGGCCCACGATGCGGGGCTGGTCTGCTTGGCGAATGATGACGCGCAGGTCACTGAAGACGAAGCGCGAGAAGGAAAGTTTGCCTCCTGGTGGGTGGTGATGGTTCGCCATCCGAACGACCTGGATGCGTTGAGGAGCGACTTGCGCTGGAGAGTGCTCCAAGCCGCGCCGGATGCGCGAGTCTGGACGGATGATTTCTCCAATATCGTGAGCATCCTCCGTTTCAGATGAGACGCCGGAACCGCTCTCCGCCGGAGACTCAAGGCGCGGGCAATCACACGATTACCGGGAAGCGTCCCGGCTGGCTCGCCGCGCGAGGGCGCGCGAAGCCCCTGTGGCCCGTACCGAAACCGGCACCAACGCTGCTTCTTGCGCGGTCTCCTCTTCACTGTGTACAAGTGCACCCTGCTCTTCTTTAACGAAGATGAGTTTGCCCAGAATGGCGTCAAAATCCACGGTGACGAGGTCGCCGAGCTGGATTTGCTCAGTGGCAAGCAGGTTCGACATGGGAAATACCAAATGGCGCTCGATGGACCGCTTCAGATGGCGTGCTCCGAACTTGATGTCCGTGCCTTCGCGCAACAAAAAATCCCGCGCCGCCGTCGTGCAGCTAAACACGAACTGTCGGCCATCGGTGGCGTTGATGATGCGTTGCTGCACAAGAGCAAGCTCAATATCGAGGATCTTCTCCAGGTTCTCGCGGGTGAGCGCGCGGAAGACAATGACCTTGTCGATCTGGAGCGCGCTCGACGCGCTGCGGGGGCGCGCGGTCCGTGTCTTGACCGGTGAGCGCAGCGTCGTCGGCGTGGCGCGCGGCGTGGAAGCGGACGGAGAATTACGCGTCGATGTCGGGGGACG
>JBKQVI010000308.1:0-32415 GCA_052139985.1 Terriglobia bacterium | reverse complement strand
ATCGAAGCCAGCCGCGTGGCCATTATGCGTTTCATTAAGCGCGGTGGAAAACTCTGGATTCGAATATTTCCTGATAAGCCGGTGACCAAGAAACCCGCCGAGACCCGGATGGGAAAAGGCAAGGGCGCCCCCGAGTTTTGGGTGGCGGTGGTGAAACCGGGACGGATGCTGTTTGAAATCGAAGGCGTGCCGGAAACGGAAGCGCGTGAGGCAATGCGGCTGGCCAGCCATAAGCTGGGGCTGTCGACGCAGTTTGTAACGCGCGCCGAGTCAGTTTAACCGGTGGTGGAGCGGAGCTCATGAAGCTGGAAAAGGACAAGCGATGGAAGTGGCCCGCAGAAAATATGCGGGAATGGACCGATGCCGAACTGAAGACTCGCGAGCGTGAGTTTTCCGACCAACTCTTCCGGCTGAAATTCCAGATGGCGGGTGGCCAATCGGAGCATCTTCCCGCTGTCCGGGAGCTGCGCAAGGGGATCGCGAGAGTTAAGACATTGATGCGTGAGCGCCAGATTGGCGCAACCCAAACGAAGTAGGTGCAAGGTGACGGAAACAGCGGGCGAACAGGCGCAGAGCGCCATACAAGGGAAGCGGCAAGAAAAGGTCGGCGTTGTCACCAGCAATAAAATGCAGAAGACGGTGGTGATTACGGTCGAGCGGCAGGTTACCCACCCCCTTTACAAACGCGTGGTGCGGCGATCCAAGAACTTTCTTGCTCACGACGAAAAAAACGAGTGCCGAGTCGGCGACACGGTCAGAATTCAGGAGACTCGTCCCCTGAGCAGCCGCAAGCGCTGGCGCGTGGTTGAGATCGTGGCCAAGGCGACGTTGGTCGCGCCCGTGCCGGAGGTGGAAGTATGATCGGGATGCGGACAATTCTCCAAGTGGCGGACAATTCCGGAGCGCGCAAGCTTTCCTGCATCTTGCCTCTTGGCGGCGATGTCGGATTGCAGGCAGGCTTGGGCGACATCATCACGGCGGCGGTCAAAGAGGCCGCTCCCGACAGTGCGATTCCGAAGGGTAAGGTTGTGAAGTGCGTTATCGTCCGGATGCGGAAGGAGCAGCGGCGCCGCGATGGCAGCTATATCCGCTTCGACGAAAATGCCGCAGTGCTGATCACCGACGCGAACGAGCCAGTCGGGACGCGCGTCTTCGGTCCGGTGGCACGCGAACTGCGCGAGAAGAAATTCCTGAAGATCGTTTCTTTGGCGCCCGAGGTTCTGTAAGGGGATTTTCAATGGATATTCGCAAGAACGACATTGTGCAAGTGATTGCGGGGCGGAGCCGGGGGCCTGCCGGGCAACCGACGCGGGGAAGGGTCCTGGAAGTGGAGCCCGCGAAGCAGAGGATTTTTGTCGAGCATGTGAACATGGTGAAGCGTCACGTGCGGCCCAACCCCGCCAAACAGATTCGCGGCGGCATTCTGGAAAAGGAAGGCCCCATTCATGTTTCCAATGTGGCGCTGGTTTGCAGCGACTGCGGGCCGACGCGCATCCAGCATCGTGAAATGGCGGAGGGCAAGAAAGTGCGCATCTGCGCCAAGTGCGAAAAATCTTTGGATAAGTAAAGGCCGGGAGGAAAGAACGTAATCATGGCTCCGAGACTGAAAGATCGTTACCAAAAGGAAGTCGTGCCGGTCCTGGTGAAGGAATTCAGCTACACCAACGCCAACGCCGTTCCGCGCCTGCGAAAAATCGTGGTCAACATGGGGCTGGGGGAAGCGATTCAGAACGCCAAGCTGCTCGATTCGGCCGCCCAGGAATTGGGGCAGATTACCGGACAGAAGCCGGTAATCACCCGCGCGCGAAAGTCGATTGCCAATTTCAAGCTGCGAAAGAACATGCCCATCGGGGCGATGGTGACCTTGCGCGGCGACCGGATGTACGAGTTCTTCGACCGCCTGACGAACGTCGCGATGCCGCGCGTTCGCGATTTTCGCGGTGTTTCCACCCGGGCTTTCGACGGGCGGGGCAATTACACGCTGGGACTCCGGGATCAGTTGGTCTTCCCGGAAATCGATTATTCGAAAGTCGACAAGACCAAAGGTATGAACATTACGATCGTGACCGATGCCAAGACCGACGCTGAGGCTATGGCATTACTGCGGCACATGGGAATGCCCTTCCGTTCGGAAGCGGTACGCCGGCAGGCCGCGGCACAGACCGGCGAAAAGGCAGGGGGGTAAAACGTGGCACGCTCTTCTATGATGGCCAAACTGCGCAAGAAGCCGAAGTTCAAGATTCGGCATCGGAACCGCTGCCTGATTTGCGGGCGGCCGCGTGGGTACCTCGGCAAATTCAAAATGTGCCGTCTCCATTTCCGGGAGTTGGCGCTTCGGGGTGATATTCCCGGAGTGATTAAATCGAGCTGGTAATACTGGACCTGAGGTTCAGCCAGCGCAAAAAGCGGGAGTCTTATGTCAGCCGTCACTGATCCGATCGCCGATATGCTCACTCGAATCCGCAACGGGATTCAAGCGCGGCATCCGCGGGTGGATATGCCCTCCTCGAAACTCAAAATCGAGGTAGCGCGCATCCTGAAGGAAGAAGGCTATATCAGCAACTTCAAGGTGGGCGACGAAGGCAAGAAGAAAGTCCTAAAGGTTTTTTTGAAGTATGCGGCCGACGGCACGAACGCCATCGCCAGTATCGATCGGGTTTCAAAGCCCGGACGCCGCGTCTATGTGGGCGCGCGCGAGGTCCCGCGTATTTTGGGAGGGCTGGGAGTAAGTATTCTCACTACGCCGCGTGGCGTGCTGACAGGAAAGTCCGCCCGTAAGGTGCACGTGGGTGGCGAAGTGCTCTGTAGCGTGTCCTAGGGAAAGTCGGGAGTCCGATGTCGGACGTCCGGAGTCGAGAACGAAAGCCGGAGGCTTGATCTTCAAGCCGCTGAATTGACAGACGGAACGTGATGAGACTATGTCGAGAATAGGCCGAAAAATAATTGCATTGCCCGCGGGCGTGACCGTGCAGACGGAGGGGCCGTCGCTGTCGGTGAAGGGACCTAAGGGAACGCTGCGGATTCCTCTGCCCCACGGTATCCAGTTCGAGAAGCAGGACGGCCATTTGTCGCTGAAACGCGAAAACGACGAACAGGCAGCTTTGCATGGACTGGCCCGCAGCCTGTTGGCCAATGCCGTCCATGGCGTGACCGAGGGCTTTCAGAAGCACCTGGACATCGTAGGCATTGGCTATCGTGCTGAATCCAAGGGCAAGTCGGTGACGTTTACTTTGGGTTATTCGCATCCTATAGAATTTCCGGTGCCCGACGGAGTCGCCGTCAGCGTGGAAAAGCAAACGCACCTGATCGTGAGCGGTTCGGACAAGCAATTGGTGGGGCATGTCGCTGCGAAGATTCGCGGCTTGCGCCCGCCCGACCCGTACAAGAACAAAGGTATCCGGTATACCGGCGAGCGCCTGAAGAAGAAGGTTGGCAAGGCTGCGGCGGCTGCCGGTGGTGCAGGCAAAGCAGCGTAGTTTGAGGCTAAGGAAAGCGGAGAGTTCCTGATGTTACAGATGGTTTCTAAAGATGTGGCGCGTCGCCGGGTCCACTTACGAATCCGCACCCGAGTGAGCGGACAGGCCCAATCGCCACGGTTAAATGTCTTTCGGTCGCTCAAGCATATTTATGCTCAGGTCGTCGATGACTCGAGTGGCCACACGCTCATAGCGGCGTCCACGCGGGATAAGGAAGTGCGTGAGACCCTTAAGAGTGGCGGGAATGTCTCGGCGGCCAAGGTGGTGGGGCAAGTTCTGGCCCGACGCGCCGTCGCTGCGGGAATTCCTGGCGTAGTTTTTGACCGGGGCGGCTATGCCTATCACGGACGCATTAAAGCGCTGGCCGACGCCGCTCGCGCGGCGGGGCTGAAATTCTAGGGGATACGGCAGGAGGAAGACTTGGCGAATCGGATTGACCCGAACGCGTTGCAGCTTAAAGACCAGGTGATTGCTATTAATCGTGTCACCAAGGTCGTTAAAGGTGGAAAGAACCTGAGTTTTGCGGCCCTGGTCGTCGTGGGTGATGGCGCTGGCATTGTCGGTTACGGCTCCGGCAAGGCACGCGAAGTGCCCATGGCGATACGCAAGGGGATCGAGTCGGCGAAGAAATCCCTGGCCAAGGTCAATGTGTCGCAGGGGTCGATTCCGCACATCGTCACGGGCCATTACGGGGCTGGCAGAGTGTTGCTGAAGCCTGCGCCGCCTGGAACGGGAGTGATCGCCGGCGGCGCTGTGCGCGCCGTGGTGGAGGCAGCGGGGATTCAAAACGTGCTGACCAAATCCCTCGGTACCACCAACCCCTATAACGTGGTAAAGGCGACCATGGACGCGCTGCTCCGGTTGCGCGACCTGCAAGAGGTTGCCGATACCCGCGGCAAAAGTACGGAGGAGATTTAGAAGGGTGCAACAGTAACTCGCCGACGCCTAACGGTAATTGTCGGCTGTTGGCTGTTAGCTGTCGGCTTTTCGGAGGTTGAGGAACTGTGGCGGAAAAGACCCTCAAGACGATTCGGATTAAGTGGGTGAGAAGCGGGATAGGATTCACCTACCACCAGAAGACCATTGTGCGGAGTTTGGGTTTGACCAAGCTGAATCATAGTGTGGTACGTCCAGATACCCCGCAGATCCGGGGGATCGTAGCCGCCGTGCCCCACATGCTCGAGATTATTCCCGAGCCCGTGGCTCCGGCATGGGCGTCAATACCGGAATACACCGTTCACCCGCCGGCGGCAGCGGCCGCTGCCACCGCCGAATCGGAACCGGCGATTGCAGCCGAAGATGCGAGCGAAGCGGTGGTGGCACAAGCTGAGACTCCACAAGCCGAAGCCGCGACGGAGGATCAAAAGCAAGAGTCCTCGCCGAAAGGAAGCGAGCCGACGGAGGCAAGCAAGGAATAGGCTGAAGACATATGGCAACACACATTGGAACACTTCGACCGCCGGTAGGGGCTAACAAACGCTCCAAGCGGGTCGGGCAAGGGATGGGATCGGGACACGGGAAGACGGCAACGCGCGGCGCGAAAGGCCAACGATCAAGAGCCGGCATGCGTATGCGCCCCGGCTTCGAAGGCGGACAGATGCCGCTCCACCGCCGCCTTCCCAAGCGCGGTTTCACCAATATTTTTCGCAAGATTTACGCCGTAGTGAACCTGAAGGACCTTGAGGATTTCAAACCGGAAGAGAAGATTACCCCCGAGCTGCTTGTCGCTCGCGGCATGGTAAAGCAACTGGGTGCGGGACTGAAGATCCTGGGCGACGGCGACCTGAAGGTGCCGCTCCACGTTTCTGCACACTTGTTTTCAAAATCCGCCCTGGACAAGATCCAGAAGGCGGGCGGAAAGGCTGAGGTCATTTCGTAATGCTCGAGTCTCTTAAAAGCATTACCGAAATTCCGGACTTACGGAAGCGCATCCTCTTTACGCTGGCGATGCTTGCTGTGTACCGGTTGGGGGCATTTATCCCTACACCCGGTATTAATGCGGACGTTTTCGAACAGATGTTCAGCCAAATGGGAGGCTCGCTGTTTGGATTGCTGGCGATGTTCTCCGGTGGCAGTCTGCGCCGCCTGACGGTTTTTGCTCTGGGAATCATGCCGTACATTACGGCCTCGATTATTCTGCAATTGCTCACAGTGGTTTCGCCGCACCTCGAAAAACTATCTAAAGAAGGCGATTTAGGACGTAAGAAAATAACCGAGTACACCCGATGGATGACAGTGGGCTTGAGCGCGTTCCAGGCCTTCGGCATCGCGATTGCCCTGGAGAGGCAGACGGCCCTGGGTGTCGGTCTGGTCAATCATCCCGGACCGGGCTTCGTTTTCACCACCGTATTGACGCTGACTACGGGATCCATCTTTATTATGTGGTTAGGCGAGCAAATTACCGCTCGCGGCATCGGCAACGGGATGTCGCTGCTGATTTTTGCCGGTATCGTGGTAGGGTTGCCCCGTGCTGCGGCCGACCTTTATGAAAAGGTTTTCGTCAATCATACGTGGAATTTTCTTGTGCTGTTTTTGCTTCTAGGCTTCATGCTGGCTATTGTTGCATTTATCGTCTTTGTGGAACGAGGGGAACGGCGCATTCCCATCCAATATGCAAAAAGGGTGGTCGGGCGCCGAATCATGGGTGGAGTTTCTACCCACCTGCCGCTTAAGGTCAACAGCGGCGGTGTAATGCCGATTATCTTTGCGGTTTCGATCCTGACGTTTCCACAAACATTGAGTTTGTTTCACTTGGATCAAAGCCCTGTTGCGATCATCCGGTACATTGGCGCCGGCTTTACTTGGTTTTCCAGAGAGTTTGCCTATGGAGAGCCGCTGTACACGCTAACGTACGTTGTAATGATCATTTTCTTTGCCCATTTCTACCTGTCGATTATTTACAACCCGGATGACGTTGCCGATAACGTGAAGAAACAGGGTGGGTTCATGCCGGGAATCCGGCCGGGTAAGCGTACCGCCGACTACCTGGACGATGTTCTAACGAAAATCACCTGGGTAGGTGGATTTTACCTGGCCTTGGTAGCACTCATTCCTGAGATCATGCTTGCGGGGCTTCGTCTGAACCACCTACCGGGGTGGATGGGCGCTGGCTGGTTCGATTCCCACCTGCCGGGATGGATCCTGCATGGGCTGAATGTGAACTTCTATTTCGGTGGAACTTCCCTTTTGATCGTGGTCGGAGTGGCCATGGACACCGTGCAGCAAGTCGAAGCTCAGCTCATCATGCGACACTATGAAGGATTCTTGAAGAAGGGCAGGATCCGGGGACGACGGTCTTCGGCTCGATGAGGTGTTCGGAGGAAAGTCATGCAAGCGCAAGCCCTAGTTTTTCTGGGAGCACCGGGAGCAGGGAAGGGAACCCAGGCAAGAGAAATCTCCAAGCACTTTGGCTTTCCGCAGATTTCGACCGGCGACATGTTGCGCGATGCGGTGAAAAGACAAACCGCGTTGGGACTGGCGGCGAAGGCAAAGATGGAAGCCGGTGAGCTGGTTCCCGATGAAGTGGTTTGCGGCATCGTGGAAGAACGTACGAGCGAACCGGATTGCCAGAAGGGTTTCATCCTCGACGGTTTTCCCCGCACGCTAGCGCAAGCGAAGTTTGTGGATCGGATGCTCGCCGCGAGGGGCCAAGGACGGCCGCAGGTTCTGGACATCGCGGTCGATGAGGAGTTGCTCCTCAAGCGCTTGACCGGCCGGCGGACCTGCGCGGTGTGCGGAGAGATTTACAACATCTACTTCAATCCGCCCAAGGTGGAGGGGATCTGTGATAAGGATGGGGGCAAGCTGCTGCAGCGGGCGGACGACAACGAGACTACCATCCGGCAACGGCTGGAAGCGTACCATAAGCAAACGAGTCCTTTAATCGAGTACTACCGGAATCAGGGTGTTCTGCTGGAAGTCGACGGCAATAAGGAGCCGGAGGTCATCGCCAAAGGGCTGGTGGATGTTCTTTCAAAAGCATGATTATTTGTAAGTCATCGGTTGAAATCGAGAAGCTACGGCGTAGCGGCAGGATGGTCCGTCAGGTTTTGGGCGAGATGCGGGAGCTGGTGCGGCCCGGGATCACGACGTTGGACCTTGAGAAGTTTGTCGTGAAGCGACTGAAGGAGTTGGGGACTCGTCCGGCGTTCAAAGGGTATCGTGGCTATCCCTGCTGTCTGTGCGCGTCAGTCAACGACGAGGTCATTCACGGTATTCCCTCGGAACGCCGCACCCTAAGGGAAGGCGATATTCTGAGCTTGGACATGGGCGTTGTGCAGGACGGCTACTACGGTGATTCCGCCATAACGGTCCCTGTGGGCGCCATCAGCGAAGATGCTCAGCGCTTACTGAGGATAACGGAAGAAGCCCTTGAGCTGGCACTCGATAAAGTGCGGCTGGGAAATCGCTTGGGTGACGTTTCGGCGACCGTGCAGCAGTATGCCGAAAAAAACGGTTACTCGGTGGTGAGGGAGTTTGTGGGTCACGGCATCGGCAAGGCAATGCACGAGGAGCCGCAGGTCCCCAATTATGGCCAGGCGGGCCATGGGCCTTTGCTAAAGCAGGGTATGGTCTTTGCCGTTGAACCCATGGTGAACGCCGGCGGACCCGCCGTGCGCGTCCTGGGCGATAATTGGACAGCCGTGACGGTTGACGGCAAGCTGTCCGCGCATTTCGAACATATGGTCGCGGTCACTCAGAATGGCCCCGATGTGTTGACACGTCTTTAGTTTTGTCCCGCTGCGTCCTGCGCGATGGGCGCCGCGCCGGGGTTGAGGCCCCAGAGAAGTATGGCGAAGGAAGATGCGATCGAGGTTACGGCAACGGTGCTGGAAGCGTTACCCAATGCGATGTTTCGTGTTGAGTTGGACAACAAGCACCAGGTCCTGGCCCACATTTCGGGGAAAATGCGGAAGAACTTCATTCGCATCCTCCCGGGCGACAAGGTGGCAGTGGAGTTGTCTCCCTACGATCTGACGCGAGGCCGGATCGTGTTCCGGTATAAATAATAAGGCTCCAGGCGCTGGTGTCAGGCGAAACGTCGCAACCTCGTACCCGATGCCAGAGGCCTAATGAGGAAATTCCATGAAGGTGCGTTCGTCAGTAAAAAAGATTTGTTCCAAGTGTAAGATTGTACGGCGGCGCGGAGTGGTGCGGGTGATTTGCGAGAATCCCAAGCACAAACAGCGTCAGGGATAACTTGCGCCGGTGGCACGCGTCTGGATTATTCCGGGGTCGCGCTGAAGATGGACGATACGGGAGGTTTGAGATGGCAAGAATCGCGGGTGTGGATTTACCGCCCAAAAAGCGAGCGGAAATTGGCCTGACCTACATCTATGGCATCGGTCGAACCCGATCGCTCTCCATTCTCATGCGGTCCGGCATCGATCCGAACAAGAAGATCAAGGACCTGACAGAAGACGAGACGGGCAAAATCCGCGCCATCCTGGAAGAAGAAGGCGCAGTGGAAGGCGACCTGCGCAAAGAGACCGCGATGAACATCCGGCGCTTGATCGAAGTCGGATCGTACCGCGGCATGCGGCATCGGCGGAGTCTTCCCGCCCGCGGCCAGCGCACTCACACGAATGCGCGTACGCGCAAGGGCCCGCGCAAGGGCACTGTGGCCAACAAGAAGCGGTCCATGGCGAAGACTTAGCCGGGTATGACTGCATCCAATTATTGAGTGAGGATTCATGGCGAAAGCGGCGGCAAAAGCAGGGAAGAAAAAGGTATTCAAGAAGAAGGAAAAACGCATTGTCCCCACCGGGATTGTGCACGTCGAGGCCACGTTCAACAACACGCACGTTGCGATTACAGACTCTGACGGCCGGGTGATTTGCTGGTCCAGCGCGGGTTCGATGGGCTTTAAGGGTTCGCGCAAGGGCACACCCTTTGCCGCGCAGCAGGCGGCGATGCGTGTGGCCAACGCGGCTCGCGACCACGGCATGCGCAGCGTGGAGGTCCGGGTGAAAGGGCCGGGAGCCGGACGCGAGTCGGCCATCCGTGCCTTGGCCACCGCCGGGCTCGAAGTGCGTAATATCAAGGACGTGACGCCCATTCCGCACAACGGGTGCCGCCCGCCTAAGCGCCGAAGAGTTTAGGGCGATTTCGGAAGTTTGCGTTTCGTTCCTGAGGAGGTTAGTTTGGCAAGATATCGTGAAGCGGTTTGTCGGCTATGCCGGCGCGAAGGGGTCAAGCTGTTCCTGAAGGGGCAGCGATGCTTGACGGATAAGTGCGAAATCGAAAAGCGCAACTTCGCTCCGGGACAACACGGAAAATCCCGCCGGCCCAAGATTGTCGGGTATGGGCTGCAACTGCGTGAGAAGCAGAAACTGCGCCGTCTTTACGGCATCTTGGAAGATCAGTTTCGCAGCTACTTTGAGAAGGCCGCGCGGATGAGTGGCGTAACCGGAGAAACCCTGTTGCTGATGCTGGAACGGCGGTTGGACAATGTCGTTTACCGGCTGGGGCTGGCCTCCTCCCGCGCCGCGGCGCGGCAATTGGTGCGCCATGGCCACATTCAGGTCGCGGGCCGCAAGGTGAATATTCCCTCGTTCGCGGTCGTTCCTGGTCAGGAGATCGCACTCAAGGAAGCGAGCCGCAACTTGGCGGCGGTGCAACGCGCCCTGGACCTTTCCGGGGGCCGAAGTGTTCCACCCTGGCTCCAATTGGATCGCGAAGGCCTGAAGGCGAAGGTTATTTCGCTGCCCAAGCGCGAAGACGTGAATTTCCCAATTCAGGAGCAGATGATCGTCGAACTCTACTCGAAGTAATCGGTATCGACGTGCACGAGAGGTGGCCTGCCAAGGTGGGCCCCAAGGGAGGTTTGAAAGCGATGCTTTGGAAAGGATTCCAGAAACCGAAGCGCCTGGTAGCAAACACCGATACTTTGACGGACAAGTATGGGCAGTTCTCCGCGCAACCTTTTGAGCGTGGTTTCGGGACGACAATCGGTAATGCCTTGCGCCGCGTGCTGCTCTCCTCGATTGAGGGAGCGGCCATCACCGCAGTGCGCATCGAAGGCGTCATGCACGAATTCTCGTCTATCCCGGGCGTAGTTGAAGACGCTACGGACATCATTTTGAACCTAAAGCAGATTCCGCTGAAGATGAGCGTGGAAGGTCCCAAGACACTTACCCTCAATGTGGACAAGCCCGGCGAAGTTACTTCACGGATGCTTCAGGAAGACGCGGACGTCGATGTTCTCGATAAGGATGTGTACATCGCCACCGTCAGCGAAGGTGGCAGCCTGCATATCGAAATGCGGGTGAAGATCGGCCGCGGTTACACTTCGGCGGAGAAGAACTTCGATGAGGACCTTCCCATCGGGTATATTCCTGTCGATTCCGTCCACTCACCGCTGCGCAAAGTAAATTACACTGTCGAAGCCGCGCGTTTGGGACAAATGACGGACTACGATAAGTTGACGCTGGATGTTTGGACGAATGGCGCGATCACCCCGCAGGATGCCGTGGGCTTGGGCGCCAAGCTCCTCAAAGATCACATGAACATCTTCATCAACTTTGAGGAGGAGCCCGAAGTTCAGGAAGTAGCGCAGGACCGTCCCGCGCCCATTTACAACGAGAACCTGGACCGCTCGGTGGAAGAACTGGAGCTTTCCGTTCGCTCCTACAATTGCCTGAAGAATGCCAACATTACGACCATTCGGGAACTTGTTCAGAAGAGTGAACAGGAGATGCTCAAGACCAAGAATTTCGGGCGGAAATCGCTGAATGAAATTAAAGAGATTCTCTCGGCCATGGGATTGAGCCTGGGACTGAAGTTCGATGAGAAGGGCAATCCGATGGTACAGCCCCCGGAGCCTCCTCAGCCACAAGTTTAAAAGGACAGTGGCTCGTTTAGAGTGGCTAGTGGCTGAGTGTCAACCGCTAATCACCAACGACTGACGACTAACCACTGCTGATAGGTAATCGACCCTATGCGACATCGTAATTACGGAAAGAAGCTGAGCCGGAAGACAGAGCACCGGCGTGCGCTGCTGCGGAATCTGGTAACCTCCCTGATTCAGCGGGAGCGGATTGAAACCACCGTGGCCAAGGCCAAGGCGGCGAAACCGCTGGCGGAGTGGATCATCACGCTCGCGAAGCGCGGAGATTTGGCGGCGCGGCGCCAGGCCGCGAGCTACTTGCTCGAACCCACTGCCGTGAAATTCCTGTTTGATGAACTTTCGAAGCGCTACGCGACGCGGGCGGGTGGGTACACGCGATTGGTTCACGCCGGCTGGCGCAAGGGTGACGGCGCGGACGTGGCCATTCTCGAACTTGTGGACAATGAAGTTCTCCAACGATTGGCCGCCAAGCGTTCCAAGAAAATCGAAGCCCGGCGCAAAGCGGCGGAAGAAGCCAAAGCCCAAGAGCCGCCGCCTCCCGCCGAAGCAGAAGGCGACGATAAGAAATAGCCGCCCGAAGGGTGACTATTGTGAAGGTTTGGTTTTGACAATCCCGGCCCGAAGATCTCCACTTCGGGCCGGGATTTTCTGTTTGTGGGGGCGAGACGGCCATGGGAACCGAACATCCAGCCGAAGGTCTAACCGCCGCGAAGACCGAGGTTCGCCTGCCGCGGAATGTGTGGGCGCTCGCGTGGGTAGCATTCTTCAATGACTCCTCGACGGAGATGAGCTATTGGCTGCTGCCACAGTTTCTGGTCACCGTGTTGGGCGCGCCGCCCATGGCCTTTGGCTTCATTGAGGGCGCCGCCGAAACCGTGGCTAGTTTTTCCCGCCTGTTGTCGGGTTGGCTTTCCGACTTCCTGAACCGGCGCAAACCTCTCACTGCGGCGGGATACACGTTGGCAAATGTTGTGAAGCCGCTGCTGGCTGTGACCCATTCATGGCAACAAGTGTTTGGAATTCGATTCGCCGACCGCGCGGCCAAGGGTTTCCGGGCCGCTCCCCGCGATGCGCTGATGGCGGACTCTGTCGATGCTGCGCATCGTGGCGCCGCGTTCGGTCTGCGTCAGGCCATGGATACGGCGGGCGCCATTGTGGGTCCGCTCAGCGCGATCCTCCTTCTGAAACTTTTCGCCGGAAAAATTCGCGCCGTCTTCTGGGTGGCCGCGATTCCCGGCTTGGCGAGCATTCTGCTGGCGTGGTTCGCCGTCAAGGAAGTGCGTGGCGTCACCAGCGCCTCGGCCCCATCCACGGGTGAGGTGGGGCGCGCTACCGGGTTCCCGCGCGGAAAGTTCATTCTGATTCTCGCCGCCGTGGGCTTATTTTCTCTCGGGAACTCCTCCGACTTGTTTCTCGTTCTGCGCGCGCAGAATCTTGGCATGAGGGCATGGACAGCGCCGGCGCTGGGACTTCTCTTCAACGTGGTCTATGCGTCGCTGAGCTGGCCGGCGGGGAAGCTTTCCGACCGCGTGCCGCGGCGCGGGCTGATTGTGGTGGGCTATTTCGTTTACGCGACCGTGTATGCGGGCTTCGCCTGGTCCCGCACTCCTCAACTGGTATGGTTTCTTTTTGCGGTATACGGAACTTATTACGCATTGACCGAGGGGGTCATGAAAGCGTGGATTGCCGACCTGGCGCCGGCCGAGTCGCGCGCTTCGATCTTCGGGGTCTTCAATTGGGTAGTGGGAGTGGCCGCGTTTCCCGCGAGCTTGATGGCGGGCTGGATTTGGCAGCATTACTCGCCGGCCGCCCCTTTCGCCGTTTCGAGCGTTCTCGCGCTGCTCGCGGGATTGATGTTGCTCTTGGTCCGCGGCTAATCCAGCGAGTAGTTCGGAGCTTCCTTGGTAATGATGACGTCGTGCACGTGGCTTTCGCGCAAGCCCGCCGACGTGATGCGCACGAAGCGGCCGCGCTGCTGCAGTTCTTCGATGTTGACGCAGCCGCAATAGCCCATCCCGGATCGCAGGCCGCCCACCAGTTGCGCCACCAGGTCTTCCAACAGGCCTTTGTACGGCACGCGCCCCTCGATGCCTTCGGGAACGAGTTTGGACACTTCGCCGCGCGCCACTTCCCGTTCTTGCGAGTAGCGGTCGCCCGACCCGGCGGTCATGGCGGCGATGGACCCCATGCCCCGATAAGATTTGAAGCTGCGTCCCTGGTAGAGAATGGTCTCACCCGGGCTTTCCTCCGTGCCGGCAAAGAGGCTGCCGAGCATCACCGTGCTGGCGCCGGCGGCGATCGCTTTGGAAACGTCGCCGGAGAACTTGATGCCGCCGTCGGCGACGATAGGAACGCCGGCCTTCGCGGCGGCGCGTGTGCATTCGGAGATCGCGGTGATCTGCGGCATACCGGCGCCCGTCACCACGCGCGTGGTGCAAATGGAGCCGGGTCCGATTCCCACTTTTACGCCGTCCACGCCGAGTTGAATCAAGTCGCACGCGCCGTTGAAGGTGGCCACATTGCCGGCCACCAGGTCGATATCGGGGAATTTGTCCTTCACCTTCTGGACTGCTTCCAGCACGCGCGTGGAATGGCCGTGGGCCGTGTCGATCACCAGCAGGTCCACCTTGGCCTTCACCAGTTCCGCGGCACGTTCCAGGTAGTCGCCCGTGGCGCCCAGAGCCCCGCCCACGCGCAGACGCCCCTGTTCATCTTTGCAAGCATGGGGGTATTTAATTTTCTTCTGAATATCCTTTACGGTAATGAGTCCTCTAAGATTATAAGAGTCGTCAACGACCAGGAGTTTTTCCACGCGGTGCTTGTGAAGCATTCCCTCGGCTTCTTCCAGGGTGGTGCCAATGGCGACGGTGATAAGGTTTTCCTTGGTCATCACCTCTTCCACGAGCAGGTCAACGCGTTCCTCGAAGCGCAGGTCCCGGTTCGTGAGGATGCCCACCAGCTTGCCGTTGAGCGTAACCGGCACGCCCGAAATGTGGTACTTCTTCATAATTTCGAGCGCATCGGCGATCCGGTTCTTGGGGCCGATGGTGACGGGATCGACAATCATGCCGCTTTCCGAGCGTTTCACCTTGTCCACTTCCAGCGCCTGCTGAGCAATCGACATGCTGCGGTGGACGATTCCAATGCCGCCCTGCTGCGCCAGGGCAATCGCCAGGCGCGATTCCGTGACGGTATCCATCGCGGCGCTGACGATGGGTATATTCAAGGTAATATTGCGGGTCACCCGCGTGCGGGTATCGACCTGGGTCGGCAAAATCGCTGATTTGTTCGGGACCAGCAAAACGTCGTCAAAAGTTAGCCCCTCGGGAATCGGACCGTCCAACATAAGCCCCCTCTTTTCGCCGTAACGTGCAAAAAGTAATACGTCATTCTAAGTCGCGCCTCCCGCGAGCGTCAAGGCGAGTCTCCGCTAGCCTTAGTAGGGCGGCTCTACGCCGCCATGGGGTCCGCCGGCCGATGGATAAACTCGCGGGTACGAGACATCATCGAGCGCCTCGCGCGGCGCTTCCACGCGCGTCCAAGGTGGTATAAGCTGCGGGGTATGCTCTTCATGGTCATTGAAAGTTTTAAGCCCGGAAAGACGGCGCTTGTCGGCGAGCGCTTCCGGCAGAGCGGCCGGATGCTCCCGGAAGGCGTCGTCTACCGCGCGAGTTGGGTTGAGTCCAGCGGCGCGCGCTGCTTCCAGGTTATGGAAGCGGCGAATTCCGAACTGCTGCAAGAATGGGCGAAACATTGGGACGACCTCATTGATTTCGAGATTGTCCCGGTGCTGGCGTCTGCCGAGTTCTGGAAGTAGGTGAGCGCGAGGAATCTGGCGACGGGCCGGCAGGCGAGTGGGCGGTCGAGGAAATTGGGATCTGAGCTGGGAGCGGGAGGTCGGGGGATGGATGTGGCTGCGTATCTCGGTCGCATCGGCTATAAGGGCGCACTTGCACCTACGCTCGAGACGTTGCGTGCTCTGCACCGGCAGCACGTGCTCACCGTGCCTTTCGAGAACCTTGATATCGGCTTGGGACGGGAGATCGTCCTCGACCCCGAGCGGTTCATACAGAAGATCGTCTGCGAGCGCCGTGGCGGTTTCTGCTACGAGCTCAATGGGGCCTTTGCCACACTGCTTAGCGCGATGGGATTCCGGGTAACGCTGCTCGCGGCGCGCGTGTCGGATAAGCAGGAAGACGCCTGCAAGGAATTCGATCACCTTGCTTTGCGCATCGATCTTGAAGAGCCGTGGCTCGCAGATGTCGGTTTTGGCGACAACTTCCTCGAACCGCTGCGTCTCGTCGGTCGGATTGAACAGCAGGACGCGGCCGGTAGCTTCCGGCTGATTGAGGCGGGGGAGCGTTGGCAGCTCGAGGCACGGCAACGGGATCGTTCGTGGCTCCGCCAGTACGACTTCTCGTTGGCGCCCCGGCAACTATTGGACTTCGCCGGGATGTGCCGTTATCACCAGACTTCCCGGGACTCCCACTTCACCCGGAACCGAATCTGCTCGCTTGCCACACCCGAGGGCCGCATAACACTCTCCGGCATGCGCCTCATTATCAAGGCCGACGGCAGGAAGGAAGAGCGTGTGCTCGCGACCGAAGCGGACTGGCACTCGGCGCTTCGCGATTACTTCGGTATTGCCCTTGACCGAAGAGCCCAGAAAATCATGTTGTAGCGGCGTTTGACGACCGCCAGTACGGCTCTCGAATCGCATGTTTGCACAGATTTGTTGGCTACCCGCCTTCGCCAAAACTCGTTGGCCACCGTCGTGCTCCATGAATCACAGCGAGGACTCGGATCTCATCGCCGGTATGCTGATAGACAACGATATAGGGAGTTTGGGCGACAGCGAGTTCGCGGGTAGGGGCAACACGGCCAAGGTGACCTGCGGACGGATAGGAGCCCAACATTTCTACTGCTCGAAAGATGCGCGCCACCAATCGCGAGGCGGCTTTCGGATTGTCCTGCCGGACGTAATCGTAAGCCGCCTCAAGGTCCTGTTCGGCCAGCGGCATCCAGCGAATCTTCATGGGAGATGTTCAGGGCTCATCGCAGGCGGCGCCGCCACTTGGCGCGCACTTCCTCGTGATCCGCGCCCATGCCTGCTTCGGCTTGCCGCAGACCTTCTTTGATATGCTCGATCTGCCAGCGTTGCACATCAAGGTAAGCGTCCACGGCTTCGTGAAGCAAGAAGGTGCGATCACGAGTCTGAGCCTTGGCGAGTTTGTCGAGGGCGGCAACCTTTTCCGGCTCAAGCCGGAAGCAGATCGTCTTCTTGTTCGTGGTTCCGTTCGGCATGACCCTATAATACGGCATATTACACTGTAATTCAAACAGCAGGCCGCTACCGGCCTTTTGCGTTTTGAACAACTCTCGCGGCTTTACCGCCATGTAGTACGATCAGCCAACTTCTTCGAGTGTGGCGAAGAAAAGACCCACCACAGAGGCACGGAGATCACAGAGAAGATATCTTCTCCCGAGCGCGGGAATTACAGTTCGTTAGTTTTCGACCCTTGGTTTCTGTCTGCATTTCTCTGTACTACTATTTCCAGGCTTCTTCGCGGCACGCGAAGATTCTGTGGCACGGGCTTCCAGCCCGTGACCGGTCACGGCCAAGATGGCCGTGCCACGATTTGGTTGCGGCTCTGCCGCGCTGTGTCTCCGTGGCGAAGTGCTTTTGAAGCTGTCGGCCGAGAGCTGTTAGCCAGTTCCTGGCTACTGAAAACCGACAACTGAAGACTTGCTTTGCCGCCTACACCCGGTCAAGATTGTTGTAAACCTCGCCGATGTTGCTGTTCACACCGTTCTGAAGCGGAGCCACCTTCCCGAAGGTAGGATTAAACCGCGCGTTGTTGCGCTGGATGTACTCTCCGTAGCCGTTTGACTGAAGCGACTTGAGGGAAGCGACGGTGATGCGCTTTTGCAGTTCGGCCACGCCGAGGCCCGCCTTCTTGCCCTCTGCCACCTTTCCCGTGAGTTCCTCAATGTAATTCGCCATGTTGGACATGATGTCGCGCCCGGTCTGAAGCGAGGCGTGCCCGGGCAGGACTTTCGCAAAATCAAGCTGGCTCACCGACTTGATGGTCCCGGGCCAAATCCGCGGGTAGCCGTCGAGAATGAAGGGCAGAAAGCCGTGGATCATATCGCCGGTCGCCACCACTCGTTTCTGCGGACAAAACACCACAACGTCTCCCGCCGTGTGGGCGTGACCGTGAAACTCGATATGAAGGTCGTGCGCCGGGTCTTGAAGCAGATACGACTTTTCAAATGTAACGGTGGGCAATTCCAGCGTGTAGTTCCGGAGTTCCGCCTGATAAGCTTCAATCTGGCGGATCTGCTCGACGCAGAAAGCTTTCTCTTCCGCGGAGGCGGACTTTGCCGCGCGGGCGCGAAGGCTGTCCACCTGTTTGGGCGCGAGATCGAGCGAAGCCTTTAGCCGCGCACTCGCCAACTCAGATAAGAGTTGTTTGGTGGCGGCGCTGGCGATGAAGTCTATTTTCGGTTCCGCGACGCGATAGGCGTGGTTGCCCTGGGTATGGTCCCAGTGAAAGTGCGTGTTGATGACATAACGCACCGGCTTGTCTGTGATCTCCCGCTTGATCTGGCCAATCAACGAGGTGGCGGCCGAGGGCTTGGAGTGGGCGTCTACCACGACCGCGTCTTTGGCCCCGACGAAAATCGCCGCATTGCAGTTGATCATCGCCTGCGGCCGAGCTTGCGCGAAGTAAATGCCCTCCGCGGCCTTCTCGATGTCGAAGAGCTTGGCGCCTGAATCAGCCGCAGCACGCGCCCAGGCGGCGCGATGGTAGGCAAGTTCGAGAATAGATGCCCCGCCCAGGGTTCCACCCATCAGGATACGAAGAAAATCGCGGCGAGAGGGGTGCGCTTCGTGCGCGTGAACGTTGGATGGGGAGGAACTGTGATGATGGAAGTGTGTCGGGTTATCCATTGAGATGATCCTCTTGGGGCGTCGGCAGTCCACCACTTACTGTTGAGACTTTGGCGCTCCGTTCAATTTGCTTGCAACCGGCAACGGCCGGCAAAATTGCATCGGCGAGACAGACTCTATAGCTGTGCCCGCTTGGGCGCAAGAGCAAAAAGAACAGTGTCTCGCCCGTCGACTTCTTCCGGGCTGCGCGATACAAAAGTCAAACCCGAGACGTCCGTGAGGGCGTCCTGTCCGTGTGAAGTCACGGCCAGGATGGTCATGCCACGAGAGGTAACGTGGGCGTCTCGCCCGCTGTCGCGGGAGCGTCCCGCTCCCGCCGGGAAGGCGCGCGCAGGATGCCCACGCCCTAGCGGGCGAGACGCCCACGCTACGAGTCTCGCGTCATGGTTTGTACGGCAGGCCCAATACCGTCCGCCTGGACACCGGCGTCCTGGAATATTTCCGGGACGCCGTCGAGAACGCCGGGGGCGGCAACTATCAAACCTTGATCGACAACGCGCTGCGCGCTTATTTCGAGGGTGCGCCGCAGCCCTCGATCGAAGAAACGCCGCGGCGTGCGAACCGCGAGGAATTGCGAACAACCCCCTAAGGTGGCGGGGATTCGCCGCTAACTGTTACCTGTTTGCTTTCGACAAGGCAACCGTAGCGGCGTATCCCATTTGGGTTGCCCACTCGTGATTGCGGTGGGGCATAAAAGGCAAGAGGAAAGCCCATAGTCGTGCCTGCACTTGCGCTGCGTGGCTACCTGCTAAGTTCCCCGTTCGCCCGAATGGTAGAAGAGCCCGGCGCAGAGGAGTATACTCGCCACGATGCGGAGCCGGAAAAAGAAACTCACTGCGCGAAGTAACGCCTCCTGCTCCAGGATGGGGAGGTCCCGCGGTAGGCGTCGCGGAAATTTCAACCCTTCCAATTCAAAAATACTCAAATAGCTTCTTGCGAGGATACCTATGAACCTGCTTACCACCTTGAAAGGCTCTTTACTCGAGAATTTCTTCCCGGCTGGATGGGATTTGGCGCAATGGGACGCCTGCATTGCGGACGACCCCAAGGCGATCTTCGAGCGCCAGCCGAAGTGGCATAAAGATTACTCCATCCGCATGGCCAACACGCTCGCTGACTTCGACGTGATGCTTGGCCACGAACTGGCCATGGAGATTCGTCGCTGCCGAGAAGCCGGCCGCAAGCTGGCGCTGATTCTTCCCGTGGGCCCTATGGGCATGTACCGGTGGACGGTGTACTTTTTACGCGACTGGAACATTCCCTGTGACCATGTCACCGGCTTCAACATGGATGAATGGAGCGACGGGGAGGGCAACACGCTTCCACCCGGCAACACGGGGGCCTTCCAGTACGCCATGGAGAACGCCTTCTACGGGCCACTTGGTGAGATCACGGTGCCGCCCGGCCAGCGGTTCTTTGCCACACGCCCCCTCCTACCCGAGTACCCGGACCGCATTGGAGCATTGCGCAAAGAAGGCGCCAAGCTGGTGGTCGTCTATGGCATCGGCCGCGCTTGTCACATCGCGTTCTGGGAGCCGCATTTCGGGCTGGAATTCGCGAGTGACGAAGAGTGGCGCCGGCAAACGCATCGGCTGGGTGCTCGCCTGCACCCGCTGACGATCGAACAAAACGCCATTACCAGCTTCAAGAGTCGCACGACGCTAGTGCCGGCGTTCGCCAACACCATTGGCCCGGCGTTCTTCACTCACGCCGATTACGCGATTGGAGGCGCTGACGGCGAGCTGGGCCGCGGCATGCAATGGCAAGGGCTGTCGTTGTGGGTCACGCTGCGGCACGCCGTGAGCCGCCACGTGCCGTCCACGTGGATGCCGACGCGGCCGGGCGTTCTCTATTTCACCCGTGAGCTGGCCGGGCCCTTGGTGGCAGAAGCAAACTGACATCGGCGATCGCGGGTGGCGCATACATTGCTTTCTATGTATGCGCCAAACCAAGGCCGAAACCGAGGGCGGGATCATGGGGGCGGCAATTATCAAACCTTGATCGACAACGCACTGCGGGCTTATATCGAGGGTGCGCAGCAGCCCTCGATTGAGGAAACACTGCGGCGTGTAATCCGCGAGGAATTGCGGCAACTATAGCTGTCAGCACCAGCTTAAAAGGGAGCCAATTCTATCGGGTTAAGCGGAGCCAGGTCTTGACAGCCTTATCGGCGGGGAGGCGGTAGGAACTCTATGTCGGACTCTATAGAATTTTCGGTCATAGATCAGTTTGAATTGGATCGCAGTCACACCCTAGGCTAAACACTTGCCGGCAGGGCAGGCGTGATCCGCGAAGGTATGGCCAACTTCCTAGTGGATGACCATACGCCCGGAGACACCAGGCGCGAAAGCCGAGGGTGGGGCATTTCCCGTTGAGGTGACTGATGGAACGCTGCCCTCGGCAGTCAGTAAACGCTATTCGACGAAGATCGATCTTGTTGACTATTGTGAACATCTCAGCGTAGCCGACTTATGGTCAACTGGCCGGCCCTGCGCGGAACCCAGCCGAGCTATGGGTGGCGCACATATCGCTCCTTATGTCTGCGTCACGTTGCCGACTCGCTGCGCGAGGCTCGGGTCGCATACATCAACCCCAATGTATGCGCCACCCGCCTGTCGGAGGAATGGGTCGGGAGAAAGTCAGATTCGGCGCGCGGCAGGCTCAATAACGCCATACTAACGTGTTCGGTGGCGACTTCACTGTTAGACCCAGCTTGCGCTTGCATTTGGGCCAGTCAAGTGCTAGGTTCCCAGTCGGGGCGCAAGGTCCATAACGGAAATTTTGAACTATAGCTTGCGGTGCCGTGTGCAATTAGACGCATGCGCTAGCGACCCCGTCAGGAGGCTTGGACCAACATGTCGCAACTTGAATACCATCGCCAGGAACTCAACAAATTCCTTAATCGGTGGGAACCGGCCTTTCTGGCAAATAACTGGCTGCCGATCGAGCGGGCAATCGACAACTGGTGGCAGTCCTACAAGCAATGGGAAAAGCAGGACACCTTCGACAAGGCCTTCCAGGACGACCGGATGACCGTCAGATCGTTTCCGGCTGGCTTCGAAGACCAGAGGGCGAAGGAGTTCACGACGCTCAATATTGAGGCCGACCGGTACTTTGCCGACAGTCAGTACACCCGGCTGAGCGACGCGGAGCGGGGGAGGCACGCCGAAATCTTTAACGCACCTGAGGAGATCGGAAAAATCCAGGGTAAGTACCTTGATCGCGTGGCGGACCGGGAGGAGAAGAAGGAGGCGTGGGAGCAGAAGAAGAACTTCTTGACGAAGGCGGTCTCGCAGAACCCGCAGATCCCGTCGATGCCGGACCCGCCAGTCTTTCCTGATGATTTGATGGCCAGGTACCGTGAGGCCCAAAAATACCACGCCAAACGCGGGATCGACAGTTCGCCTTTCGCGGTTCCCTCTAACTTCGCCACCCGCGAGAAGAAGTATGAAGAGGGCCTTCACGACCTGAGCGCAAGCCTCCTGAACCACAACACTCCGATATTCGATCAGGTCCACAACTCAGGCCAAGGATCACATTACTCGTTCCTGCCTCTCTCTCCGGAGGCAGACCAGGAGGTTATCTTTACCCTCACCCGATATGCGAAGGACAAGATTACGTTCCCTCAGCTATATCATAAGGTTCGCGGCTTCCGCGCGGAGATGACGCGGGTGAAGCTGGCCCAGGACTTCGACATGGCTGTTGGTTACTCGGTAATCCCGGTGGTCAAACCCCCCACCGAAAGTCCCGGCGCGCGTCCCGCGTACAAGCTGCGCTATGGCCTTGGAAATACCACTACGGTCGCGGGTCAACCCGACCCACTGGTAACGGCGCAGATATACCAAGCCCGACAGCAGACCGCGCGCAGATTCACGCAAATCCTCCTCACCCGCCCTGGCTTGAAAAACGAAATCGTCATCGCGATCCGTAAGCACGCGGGCCCATTCCCCGTCTACGCGGTACGTGAGGGCGGCGTGCTCAAGTGTTACGACATCGTTGGCAACGAGATGAAGCGCAACGGCAAAACCATCTCCGCAAATGGACACCTGACCTGAGGACGCGCGGGCACACTGCTTTCTGAGTGAGTAGCCACAGTCGGCGGTTTCCTGACTGTGGGCTCTTACTTCCATGTAAAACCACTTTTGGATTTCCTTCGCGACTTTGTTCGACGGCTATGAAAAACCCACCATGACAGAAGCCCACGGTCAAGAAGGCGCCGACTGTCGCTACCACTCAAGGTCATCACGTTAGCCTATCGTTAACCGCACCGGTAGCCCAGAGGCCAGCTTTCAGAGACTCTGCGGCTTTTCCCCGGAATGTAACCCAACCATACCCTCACACGCATTAACAAGAGTGGACGTTGGCCATCTTAAGAGCCGCAGAGTGTGAAACGGCACACACTCTGATGCGCTACCCGTGTAGTTCCCAATAAGTTAACGTAACCCGCTTGGTCGTACGCGTTATCAAAATGCGGAACTCCGCGGTACCCGCTGGGCAACGCTTCTAACCATTGTCTGTGGTACCCGGTGATCGTCGTGGCGACTGTTTTGCCATTTTGGAAGGGTGGCCGACGATATGCCCCGGAACCGCTTGTCGCCACATTCGCGCATCGGCCCTTCTACCGCCAAGTGGATTGTTCTACGACCTGTAGACCTGTTTTGTAGGTCCGCTATCGCTTCTTCCGCCCATCACGACGAAAACCCGCTGACCTCAAGAACAGATCTACCTTGCTTTTCAGACTATGCGAAGCTGTCTTCGTGGGGGTTGAGCACAGTCACAACCATATTGGGAATCAAGCTGGTGTTAATGTCCAAGAAGCGCTCAACAAGGCTTAGCGCTTTATCATCGGATGACGGCCACCCGGAAGTTGACCAGTGTGCAGCCGCAGCCTGTCCGCTGGCTACTTGACTGCGGGTGGCGCATTCATCGCCTTCCGTGTATGCGCTAAACCAAGGTGGGGATGGTCGGTCGGTGCGGATGATCTAGGGTTGTGCCGGTGGGTGGGGCGCAAGGTCGAAAACATTTCACGCGGAAATTCCTTATGCTGAAAACAAAGGAGATAAGCTAATCCATTCCTCTCTGCGTGCCGGCACTGTTTTTCATGAGGTTTCGCGGGCCGAAGGCCCTAAGGGACATACATCAGATGCAATGTATGCACCACCCATAATGTCCGAAGTCCGAGGTGCCGAGTCGCGAATCTCCGATCTCAAATCGAAGGTCGACACTCGCAAATCGGCAATCCAAAATCCAAAATCCAAAATCGCCGAAGAGATTCAGCCTACTTCACCGTCGGCATCTGGAAGTTCGGTGGCAGGAGCGCCCGGAGAGCGGCTTGTTTCGTGGCCGGAACGCTGCTAAGTTGGCTTCAATCGGTGACGGCGACCGCGAAGTCCGCGTTGGCCGCCACCGAACCAGCCACGGTTTGTGAGGCCGTGACCTTCCCGGTGGCGGGATCCACGGTGGAAGCCGCGATCTTGAAAGTCTTGGCGGCACCCGTGTTGGAGACGCCGACTTGCCCAAGGATTTCATCGCCCCACAGTAGCAGTTGTTCGCCCGACGCCAGACTTAAGCCGGCGAGGGCGGCCATCTGCATCTGTGGCGTGGTCTGCACATTCGGGGCGGCGCCGGTCTGCACGTCGTATCGATGGGTGACTAACGCATCGAACGTCTTGCCGGCTTCATTGGTACTGACCTGAATAGAGTAGTAGTTCGGCCCCAGAAGCAACACGTCGCGCGCGGTGGCCGTGCAGGAGACGTTTCGCAGCGTAAGTCCGCGCGCACCGGGACCGATGCGCGCCGACTGCGCTCCGGCCGGAAGCAGGCCGTTGAACGCACTCGCCGGGGCGGTGGGGTCGGGCGGCACCATGACCGATGCGGTCCCTTGACCGTGGGCCGTTGCCGTAGTGGCCGACGAAACCGTGATTTGCCGGGAACTGCCGTCGGCGGCGATCGATTGCGCCTCGATCGCCTGCTCGGCCTGCCCCGAGGGGGTAAAGTGGACGCTGGCGTTGGGGAGGAAAGCCGCTCCGTTCAGGGTGATGGTTTCACCCGGAGTGTAGCCTCCGGAGGCCGAACTGCTGAGAATAAGAGGTTGCACGCTGAAGTTCATGGAATTGCTCGCCACACCGTCGCTAGCGCGGCGAATGGCAATCGTGGCGGTGCCGCCGGCCAGCGGAGTCGGCATAGTGAAGTGCAGTTGGCCACTGGACGGAGAGGTGGCAGGGACGCTTTGTCCGTTCTCCGGCACCGTGTCCCCGGCATCGACATTGAGTCCGACAGCAGCCACGGCTGTGCCCGGAGGACGTTGGCTGGGATTGATGGTTTGCAGCTAAGGCAGCGTGAGTTCGTCCTCCCACTCGGCGGCCGTGATAATGGTGGGCGTGATGACTCCACCGGTGCCCACTGGCCCCACACCACCCGCTGTCCCACTTACTCCCGCGGCGCCGTTGCCCCCACCTGAGGCCTTGCTGCCCGCGCCGCCTGGAGACGGGTCACCGGGATATCCGCCTCCACCTCCCGCGCCGCCGCTTCCCGGTAAGCCAGGATTTTCACCCGGCCCGCCGGTGTTGGCAATCTGCCACGACTGATTCAGCAACGATTGCCAATTGGAATCGGTCGTTGCAATGAAGAAGGAACCGCCTGCGCCGCCCTGTCCGGCATTGCCGCCGTTTCCGCCATTGCCGGGCGTTTTGCGGCAAACGCCAACACCAAACAGCGGAATGTCACTCCCATTAATTTCCTTGGCGCCGTTGCCGCCGCTTCCTCCGTTCTGACCTGGATTACCCTGCGCGCCCTTCAGACCTTGCACACTGATGGCTGGCATACCAGTAATGTTCAGCGCATAAATACTGATACTTGGCGCCGCTGGAGGCGCAACGGTTTGAGGACTGCCTGTCTGGCCCGCGGTACCGTCTCCGCCGTTCGAACCATTGTCCTGGCCATCGGGATGGTGGCTCTGGTTGTAGCTACTGCCCGCTTGTGCGGTCGTTTGCGGCAGAGGCGACGGATTCCAAACTGCCGAGTCGTCGCACGTGATTTGTGCACCGGCGTCGCAGGTAAGCGTTTCAACGATGATGGTCAGCTTGCTCACCGAAGGGTCGATGATGAGGTTGGTGTGTGTCAGGTCAAGGCTTGACGCAATGATGACCGCCTCGTTTACCAACCACGAAACCGGTGAGAACCCCGGTGCACCTCCGCCGGGTGGTAGGGGACTCGGTCTGGGCGCAGCCGGATCGACCACGCTCGGCCTGGCAACAATTGCATCAGGCTTGGCGGCGACATCTGCGGGCTTGGCCAGAACCGCTGCAGCATCGACGGCTTTAGCTTCTAGAATAGGAGGTCGCAAGACGAGATCCGTCGAAGCCTTCAGTTGTCCCGGCACCACTTTGACTGAGGCGAGACTCACGCTGATGGCCGGCGCCTGGGTGACATCCTTGTATCCCAATTGATTCATCAGAGTCTTGGCGTTGTTGAGCTGCGAAGTAACCTGTTGGCCAAAACCTACCAGCACGGGGTCGCTGGCCAGCTTCTCGTTGGTCAGCACACCTTTGCTGTACATGGGCACGATCTTCGAGCGATCAAGTTGGGGCGTCTTCGCTGTGAATACTTTGAGGACGCCTGATTGGAGCTGCTGAAGTGTTGAACTGAGTTTGAGTGATTCTGTGAATTGTGGCACGTTGGCAACCCCCCCATTCCAAAAAATGGCGCGCGGTCGGCAGGACATCCGTTCTCCTCGTGTAGTTGAAAAGTAGTCGGCTTCCTCAATACCGCGTCGCTACCCTGTGTGTTGGAATTTCTCTTTGGGCGTTGAACTGCCCGCAACATATACCTGTCGTGCGATCCTAAGCAATATGTTTCTGCCAGGTGCAGGACTTGCAGCATGGCAACCAGTCTCGTTCACAATAGGTGAATGATTTCGCGGCTTGAGCTAGAATCGTTCGCGAGCGGGACAAGAGGTGCGACGATGACTGAGAAGGACCCCACCCTGGAACGGCTTGAGGATCAAATCAACTGGTACGATCGCAAAAGTAACTACAACCAGCGAGCATATAAATGGCTCAAGGTCGTTGAGGTCGTGGCGGCAGCACTTGTGCCCTTATCCTCAGGTCTCCGCGTTCCGGCAGCGATCACGGGCAGCCTGGGCGTATTGATCGCGGTGCTGGAAGGATTGTTGCAGCTCAACCAATACCACCAGAACGGCATTACCTATCGTTCGACTTGCGAGTCTCTGAAACATGAAAAGTATCTATACTTGGCCAATGCTGGTCCTTATGCAGGTGCGGACGGGGCGCAGGCTCATGCACGGCTCGCTGAAAGGATTGAGTCCTTGGTCTCACAAGAACACGCGAAGTGGGCGGCTTTTCAAGAACAGGGGACGAAACCCGGGGTGGCCGGGCCCTAAAGGTCGGCGAGGCGACCGTTCGCTGGACCAAGAACTTGGTTGAGGTACAGTGCGTCAGAAGCCTGTCGGCCGAACGGTGTTTCCCCGGTCTGGATGCACCCGGCCCCATCCCAATTGCACTATGCAGTGGAGGCTGAAATGGAAGCAGATTTACTGGGTAGCATGAGCTCAGATGGTTACATCAAAGCGCGCGTCGAAACCTATGTTGATTGGGCCAATATGAAAGCTGTAAAGTATAAGTCATACTATCTCAACATGCGTGCGCTCTCAGTCTTGGGGGGTGCGGTAGTCCCAGTGCTCGTCAACGTGAGTATTCCGTTCAAGAATTCCATCACCACAGTCATCAGCTTAATGGTCGTTATTATGGTTTCCTTGGAGAGTGTTTACCACTACCGAGAGCAATGGAAGAACTACCGGTCAACTGAGCAGTTCATCAGAGCTGAAAAATTCCAGTATCTAACGAAGGAAGGTCCATATGGAAAGCTAGAGGCCAGGGATGCCTTTGTGCTCTTCGTAGAGCGAGTCGAGAACGCTATTGCCTCGGAGAACGCCGCCACCCTGAATATTATGACCCTGGCCTCCGAAGTCAAAGAAGGGGGCAAGGCGGCTACTCATCCGTGAGAGGGTGCTTCCAGCGGCGCAGTTCCTAAGTCCAGGTGTTGTTCAAATCCTCCTTGCAGGAAACGCCAAAACCGCGCCCGCAGCCTCGCCTCCTGAGAAACTGTGAGGCACTGTCTTACTGGAGAGGGGCATGGCGCAACAAGTTTTTATCAGCTACGCATCCGCCGACAAGGCGATCGCGGATCGCATCTGCGGCGCCTTGGAGAACGCCGGGGTTTCGTGTTGGATCGCTCCCAGAAATATTGAGCCCGGCACGGACTTCCCGACTGCGATCGTCGAAGGGGTGAATTCGGCTCGTGCCTTGGTGCTGATTCTCACGGAGCACGCCGCAGCCTCGCCCCACGTCCTGAGCGAAGTCGGCCACGCTTTCAACGGCAAGAAGCGGATTATACCTTTCCGCATCTCGCAGCAGGCTTTGCCCGAGGATCTGGAGTATTTCCTTTCCTTGACCCAGTGGCTCGACGCCCCGGATGGGTGCACCGACGAGAACTTGAAGCGGCTTATTGATGCGACCTTGGCTGCTCTCGCGGGCCAACGAATTCCGCGTTCCCTGGCTCCTCTCAAGAGCCGAGCGGTTTGGCTCGCGGGCTCGACTCTGGCCCTGGCGGTGGTCGCCGGGGTGATCCTCTTTTTGAGATCGCGCAGGCCGCCCGGCCCTAACCCAGCCGTTCCCACGCCAACGGGCGTGACTCTCTCTCCTCCCATCTCTCCCCTGGCTGGCCAGCACTTGAAGACCTGGCTGAACCCCGTTGACGGACTGACCTACGTCTGGATTCCGGCAGGAACATTCATGATGGGATGCTCGGTGCAGGACAGCGAATGCCGAGACGACGAGAAACCGACCCACCAAGTGGCCATTGACAAGGGCTTCTGGCTCGGCCAAACCGAGGTGACGGTCGCCGCCTACCGGAAGTTTGCGGTCAAACGTGCACGCCAATCTCCCGCCGGTGACGGAGAGCTTCCGATGAGTGGGGTAAGCTGGGCGGAGGCCAAAGAGTATTGCGCGGCTGTAGGGGGACGACTACCGACCGAAGCGGAATGGGAATATGCGGCACGTGGCGGGAATTCTCAACCGTATTACGGCGTGATTTCCCAGATCGCCTGGTATGCGAACAACAGTGACGATGCGCCCCATGCCGTGGGAAAGAAGCAGCCCAACGCTTACGGTCTATACGACATGCTCGGAAATGTTTCAGAGTGGGTTCTTGATCGATATTTCGACAAGTACTATTTTGACTCTGTAGCGACCGGTCCGGATGTCGAGCAGCCCATTGCCTCGAACGCCTTGGCGGTGGCGCGCGGAGGATTCTGGGAGAGCGACGCATCCGGCCTCCGCGTTTCTCGGCGTCTCGCCCAGGAGAAGGAAGGGAACCAAATACCGATCGGCTTTCGCTGTGCGCGGGACAATCCGTGAGCAGTAAACCGAGGCCTTGGCTGGCTCAATCCAAAAATCTAGAATCCAAAATCACCTCATTGCCCCGTGACTCGCGGGGCTGATCTCGGCCAAAATTGACACGTTCTGGGGTGTGTGTTAGGTTGGAATTCAGGGGTGTCGGTCGCTAAACAGTGTCAGGCTGATACGCCGTGGTTAAGGTGGCTTACGGAAATGGGCAATTCTGATCGGTTCTTTTTCGACCGCTTCGGGCTGACGGAGGCAAGTCTCTCGCAGTACCTGGGGGCGGCACTCTCGGAGGGCGGCGAGTACGCGGACCTCTACTTCGAGCACACTACGTCGTCTTCGCTCCTGGTGGACGAATCCCTGGTCAAGACCGCGACCGAAGGCATCTCCATGGGCTGCGGCATTCGCGTGGTGGCGGGGGAGCAGACCGGTTACGCCTATACGGACGACCTAGCCCCGGAAAAGATCATGAAGGCCGCAAAGATCGCGGCGCGAATTGCCAGCGGTCCCGCTCGCGTATCTACGGTTGGCTTGAGCGCGCTCGACGCCCACCACGATTTCTATCCCGTTGCCTTGCCCTCAACGGATCGCGACTTATCTGACAAGCTGGAACTGGTCGTCCGCGCGGATGTTGCCGCGCGCGCCTCCGACCCGCGGATCAAGCAGGTACGCGCGACTTATGGCGATCAGATTCGCCACGTGCTGATCGCCGGCTCGGACGGCCGCGTGGTCACGGATTTCCAACCGCTCGTGCGCCTCAATATTTCAACCATTGCGCAGGACGGAAACAATCTTCAGTCCGGCTCCAGTGGCGGCGGTGGTCGAGTGGGGCTGGAGTTCTTCTCCGGCGAGCGGTCGCCCGAACACTTCGCCAAAGAAGCGGCACGGCAGGCGATTATTCAGCTCGAAGCACGTGAAGCTCCGGCGGGCGAGATGGAAGTAGTCTTGGGTCCGGGATGGCCCGGTATTCTGCTGCATGAAGCCATCGGGCACGGGTTGGAGGCGGACTTCAACCGCAAGGGCATATCGGCCTTCAGCGGCAAAATGGGCCAGCGCGTGGCCTCCGACATTTGCACCGTGGTGGATGACGGCACCATTCCGGCGCGACGCGGCTCCTTGAATGTGGATGATGAAGGCGAGCCCACGCAAAAAACTACGCTGATCGAGAATGGCATTCTGCGCGCCTATTTGCAGGACAAGCTGAGCTCCGACATTCTCAAGACCACGCGGACCGGTAACGGGCGGCGCGAGAGTTACGAACATATTCCCATGCCGCGCATGACCAACACTTACATGCTGGCAGGCACGGATGCCCCAGACGACATCATTCGCTCCGTCAAACGCGGGCTGTACGCGTCCAATTTCGGCGGCGGCCAAGTGGACATCACTAACGGCAAGTTTGTTTTTTCCGCGTCGGAAGCCTACCTGATCGAGGATGGCCGGCTGACAGCGCCAGTGAAGGGCGCCACCCTGATCGGCGACGGCCCGACCGTGCTGACCCGCGTCACCGCCGTGGGTAACGATCTGAAGCTCGACCCGGGAATTGGCACGTGCGGCAAGGATGGCCAAAGCGTGCCGGTGGGAGTCGGTATTCCCACCATCAAAGTAAGCAGCCTGACCGTGGGTGGAACCGCGCCACGGGGCGGGCAGTCGTTTGCATAGGGAAGACGGGATACGACACACGGTAGACTGGAGCCGGGGTTCCCGCCTCCTTTCCCTGTCTACAGTATGCCGTCTACCGTCTTCTGGCTCTTACTTATGGAACAACAACTGGAACAAATTGCCACGGAAGTGGTGAATCGTGCTATGACCGCCGGCGCTACGGCGGCGGACGTGACCGTCCACGAAGCGGATGAATTTTCCACGGCGTTGCGGCTCGGCCAAATCGAGAAGCTGAAAGAGGCTGCCTCCAAGGCCCTGGGATTGCGAATATTCCGCGGCGTCCGCAGCGCGTCCTCCTTCTCCAGCGATTTTTCTCCACAGTCATTAAAGTTGCTGGTGGAGCGCACGCTGGCGATGGCGCGGGTAACTTCGGAAGATCCCGCCAGCGGGCTGCCTGAGGCGGCGCTCCTTGGTGGTTACGACGGAGATTTAGGACTCTACTCCGATGACGTGGCCGAGCTTTCGACAGAAAACCGCATTGACTATGCCCGGCGCGCGGAACAGGCGGCACTCGGCGCCGACCCCCGCATCAAGAATTCCGAGGGCGCCTGGTTTGAGGCGAGCGTGGGTCGAAGGGCCTACGCGAACTCGCTGGGTTTCGTGGGCAGCTACCGGTCATCATATTGTGCGGGTTCCGTCGCTCCGGTGGCGGAAGATGGCGGTATGCAGCGCGATTACTGGTATTCCGTATCGCGCCGCCGTAGCGGGCTGGAGAGCCCCGAGTCGGTGGGACACAAGGCCGCAGAGCGGACCTTGAGGAAGCTCGGGGGGCGCAAAGTTGCCACTTGCCACGTGCCGGTGATTTTCGATCCGGAAACCGCCCCTTCGCTGGTCGGCCACATCTTTGAGGCGGTACGCGGCGACGCCATCTATCGCAGCGCTTCTTTTCTGACCGGGAAACTGAATCAGAAAGTTGCCAACGAGCGCGTGACCATTCTTGATGACGGGTTGCGGCCAGGCGGGTTCGGCACGCGCCCCTTCGACGGTGAAGGGATCCCTTCCTCTGTGACGCCGGTCATTGAGAAGGGCGTGCTCAGCAATTACCTGTTAAACTGCTACACGGCGCGCAAGCTGAACATGCGGACCACGGGAAACGCCTCACGCGGTGTTTCCGGGCCCCCGAACGTAGGACCAAAGAACTTTTATCTGGCGCCCGGCCCGCATTCCGCCGACGAGATTCGCAAGTCAGTAAAGTCGGGTTTCTATGTGACCGATCTGATTGGCTTCGGTGTGAATATCGTGACGGGTGATTATTCCCGCGGGGCGGCGGGAATGTGGATTGAAAACGGAGAGTTTGCCTACCCTGTGGAAGAGGTCACCATCGCGGGGAATCTGGCCGAAATGCTGAACCACATCGAGATGGTGGGCTCTGACCTGGAATTTCGCAGCGCCATCGCGGCGCCTACTCTACTAATTTCCGGCCTCACGGTGGCTGGAACCTGATTGAAAACCATGCCTCGGGACGATCGCGGTACTTCCACTCTAATTATCATCTTAATCGTGTCTGTAATTCTGGCAGCGCTGGTGGCGGTGTTTGTTCTCCGTCAACATCGCGCCGTAACCCGTCCGGTTTCGGCCGAGGCGGAGCGGCCGGCTCTAAGCGCTGAGCAGAAGGATTATCTCGCCTCGCTGTCCTTCGACGATTTGCGTATGAGCGCCGCTGCCAACTTTCTCGGCGCGACAATAACCTACCTGGATGGAAGTGTCACGAACAAGGGCGCGAAACAGGTTCGGCGCCTGGACGTGGAATTGAATTTCGTGGACACACTCAATCAGGTGGTGTTGAGAGAAACCGCGCATCCCCTTGCGAACCGCACCACGCCCTTGCAGCCGGGAGAGACCCACGCCTTTCGCGTGACCTTCGATCACATGCCGATGGACTGGAATCAGGCGCCCCCGACGGCAAAAGCTGTCTACGTGGAATTCTGACGGATCTTCCGCGTAGCAATGTGCTGAAGTTGTTGCGCACCAGCGAGATGCGGTAATTTGTGGGGCGATTTGTAGTCATGTATATATAATATTTACCTTGACATTACAAGTCTGTAGTGATAT
>JBKQVI010000307.1:0-4932 GCA_052139985.1 Terriglobia bacterium | reverse complement strand
CTGTCCTATGGATTCTACCTACCCCCGCCACGCCCTGGATTTGTCGCCATAATGGTGTTATCGACGACCTGCCGATGGGCGCACACAAATATGCGAGACGGCCTACCTTGCCGTTCGCACATCGTTTCGGGTTTGGGGAATCTCAACATTCTCAACTCTGGAGCCGACTACTGAATTTCAACCAGCGATCTGCTACGTACGGGGCCGACGCCGCCTTGATCGCTCGGCTTCGCCAACACAACCGATCCATCCTAGTACAGGCGCACGAACAATACAAGGAAAAAACTACGATCCGGGTATCTGACGTGCAGCATCAAATCCCCCTTGGGACATTGGCGTAACCCTGTGTAAAATAGTGCACTCTTTCGCTAGGCAACAGAAACCCAGCTCACTGATGATGAAGATGAAGACAGGGCGACTCGCGAGATCCACGTTGGTGTTTGTTCTCCTGTTGGCGGCTCGCCCGGTGCTGGCTGCGCCCAACTCCACCAAGGACGAGGATGACCGCCATGCCTCGGTGCGCGGGGTCGATTTGATGATGGATGGCGACCTTGATGGCGCCGTCGCCGTCTTTCAGCAGATCGAACAGAGAGACCCTGACTCACCCGTGGGCTTTGTGTTGGAAGCGGACGTGACTTGGTGGAGGATCTACTATGTTTCCGCTAACCTCATTGACCCTGACGTCTTTGATGTCGCTAACATGGAATCTACCCCTTACGATTCCCACTTCGATGACGTCGATAGCGTGGCGATTCACAAAGCTGAGGCCTTTATCCACCAGCACCAGGATATTGCGCGGAACTCTCTCTACGAAGGTTACGCCTACGCCCTGCGAGCCCGGCTGGAAGGCTTGCACGATCGCGACCTGCCCACCGCCCGCGCCGGGAAGAAGATGCGTGTTCTGCTGCTGCGTGCATTAGCCCTCGATCCCAGCCTGGTTGATGCGTATCTAGGCATCGGTATCTACAACTACTTTGTTGACACTCTCCCCGGCATCGTCAAATTCCTGAGCATTTTCATAGGGCTTCCGGGTGGCAGCCGGACGGAAGGCCTTCACCAGCTTCAGCTCTGCGCCGAGAAAGGAGAACTGGGCAGGCCGGAAGCGAAGTTCTACCTTGCCAAGGACTTCACGCGCGCGAGTGAGAAGCAGTACGAGAAATCCGTGCGCCTCTTCGGCGAACTCCAGCACGAATTTCCCCACAACCCCCTCTGGCCCATGCTGATCGGTAGCCTGCAATATCGCTTGGGAAGACCCCAGAAAGGTGAGGAAATGTACCGCGAGGTCTTCCAAAGAACCGCCGGCAAGACTTCCGAGGTCGACAAAGCGGTCCACCAAGCCGCAAGCCAAGCCCTGGAACGGCTCCATGCACAGCAGAAGATCCAGTGAAGCTATCTGGCCATCGGGCCATCGGTTCATTGGTTCATTTAAGGGAGATCGGTTGTCCGAAGTCCGTGGCACGCGAATTGGTAAGATTGGGGCTGGGTGACTAGGCATCACGGGCTAGGGGCGAGCGACGGACAACTGACCACGGACAACGGACAGCCGTTTCAATGACCCGACGCCCCGATGATCAAATTACCCGATTCCGCTGCGTGGTATGAACTGCGGACCAGCGGGCCGGACTCGACGTGGCGAATGCCGGCGCTCTCGCCATGTTGTTTGAGGGCGGCAAATTCTTCCGGGGAATAGAAGCGCGCAACGGGCAACTGCTCACCCGAAGGACGCAGGTATTGGCCGATAGTGACGATATCAACGCCCACGGCAGCCAAGTCTTTCAGCGTCGCACATGTTTCATCGAAGGTTTCGCCGAGCCCCACCATCAGCCCGGACTTGGTGGGAATCGTGGGAGCAATTTCACGCGAGAGTCGCAGCAGGCGCAGCGACCGCTCGTAGTGCGAGCCGCGCCGCGCCACGGGGTACAGACGGGGCACGGTTTCCGTGTTGTGATTCAGAATGTCGGGCCGGGCGCGCAGCACAGTTTCCAGGGCCTCGTCAGAGCCGCGGAAGTCCGGAATCAGCACTTCCACCTGGCAGGCGGGAATACGCTCGCGCAACGCCTCAATGGTTTGCGCGAAAATCGTAGAGCCGCCGTCCTTCAAGTCGTCGCGGTCCACCGACGTCACCACCACGTACTTCAACCCCATGCCCGCTGCGGCCTCGGCCACGCGTGCGGGTTCCTCCCAATCCACCTCGCCCGCCGGTTTGCCTTTGGGCACGGCGCAAAAGCCACACCGCCGCGTACATAGTTCGCCCAAAATCATGAAAGTCGCCGTGCGGTGCTGCCAACACTCGGCGATATTCGGGCAGCGCGCGCTCTCGCACACCGTGTGCAGTCCCAAGCCCCGCATCAGCCGCTTCAGGTCAAAGTAGTTCTCGCCCGCAGGGAGTCGTACCTTTAGCCATTCGGGCCGGCGAGCGGCCGTCTGCGGCAAACCGATTTGTACCAGATCTCCCATTGATCCTATTGTAGCCTGACGGCGCCGGAGGCACAACCGAAGTCGGTTTGAGGGAATTTGTAGTGTAGCGCCGGCTTCCAGCCGGCACAGGAGCCGCCAAGACAGCGGCGTTGCCTCCAAATTAGACCGCCGCTCGAATAAGAATTCCCTCATCCTCCCCCCGCCACCCGCCGATGATACGTGTGGAAATGCAGATTCATTCAATTTAGGGAGGCGTTATGCGATACAAGATATTCAGTGTTCCTCTTGAGCCGGGAGAAGCGCTTGATCGGGAGCGGAAGTTAAACGATTTCCTCGATACAACAAACGTAAAGCGAGTGTTTGCTTCCATCGCCAACCCGCCGGAAGGTCCCGTATGGTCAGTCCTCTTCCTTTATGAGGACGGAGCGCCGGCAGCGCAGAAGACTCCTGAAAGTCCTGGTGCAAGCGTCGATCCCGGTACTCAGCTAACCCGCGAGCAGGGAAGGTCGATCATGGCCTTGAAAAAGTGGCGGGCGGATGCGGCGGCGGTAGAGGGAGTGCCTCTTTACATGGTGGCGCAGAACAAATGGTTGGAAGAAATGGTTCGAATGCCGGCAAAGACGCTCGATGACCTTAAGAAGGTCAACGGATTCGGCGAATGGCGGGTGCAGAAATACGGGGCGAAAATCGTGGAGACGCTGAACGCGGCGACTACCTCCAAAGGTTCCTGGCCGGCATCGTCCTACTCGGCCGGGCGCGCCTGATTTCTCTCTCTGGCGATGTAGGTTGTAGAGGCGCTCGGAAACCACCGCTCCTGGCCATTTACGATGAGCCAAGGTTTGAGACTGCGCGAAGCGCGTTGGAGTGCGGTAGCAGCAGCTACCGCCTTCCGCGCTTGGTTCATACGAGAGTAGTGCGAGAGCCTAAGCAAGCACAGCGGTAGCTGCTGCTACTGCACGCTCGAAAGTGGCCTATGCTCGGCGGCCGGCCTGCGCAAACTCTCGTGCCGGTTCTCGGCAGCTCAGCGCGCTGCGGTCGGGCGGGCCACGCCAGGGAGCGCGGACACGTCTCTAAACGAGAATCTCCTCTCGATCCTTTCGAAAGGTTTCCCGTCCACTTCTACGTACGGGTAGATAAAGTAATTGAGTGGGCTCGCTCGCTGTTTCGGCTGAAGCATCAAATCGCGGCCGACTGAAAACTGCACACGGTTGGCGTCCAACGTCCCGAAAAAGTAGTCGTGCTTTTTGGGATCTTTCCAGGCCTCGGAAATATCCACGGGCACCCATCCGGCGCCGTCCGCGTAGAACTCCGCCCAGCAGTGATAACCGGGAATTGTCCCTTCGTTGCCATCAGGCACAGGAAAACCGATTTCGAAACGCGCGGGAATTCCCTCCGCTCGCGCCAGGGAAATGAACAGCGAGTGGAAGTCCGTGCAGTTGCCGTGCTTGGCATCGCAGACCCAAAGCGAATCGCCGCGCCCCCAGCCGGTGCCCGACTTGTCGTACCGCACGGTGTGGAAGACATAATCGTACAGCGCGTGGGCCCTTTCCACCGTGCCTTGCTTACCGTCGATATTCTCATCTGCCAACTCTTTCATCCTTCCGTCAATGGGAACCAGGCGGTCGGGAGCAAGGAATCGCGCGAGGGCCTTCGGCTGGGCGGCGGAACCGCGGCCGGCCTTCAACAAACTCTCATAATTCCCCTTGGAGTATTCCTTGCGCGTCACCTCGTACTCCACCGTGAACTCCTGCGGGCCGGGTTGGGGGCGGAGGATCTCTCCGTAGAGAAGGTGATTGCCGTCGGGCGCCGCGACCTCATCATAAAGGTGGACCGGCCCGTTGACTTTCTTCAAAACCACCGTTTGATTCGCATCGGTGACGGCGCGCGGAATCCATACCCGGACTTGTTGTGCACCGGCCGGAATATCCTTCAGTGTTACCTGATATGTAAACAGGAAAATCCGCGGGGGCGGTGAGGATTCGCTGGGCGCGCCAGTCGTTGCCAGCAGCGAGATCAGGACAAAGGTGCAAAAAGAACCGAGCGCAAGCTTCGGCTTCATGGCTTCCTCCTGGTCAGAATTAGGATGTGGGTTCGAGTAATCGGCACGCGATCGAAAGCTTCACCCTCAGGTGAAACCACTGCGAAACGTGGGGAAGACGAGGTTAGGTTGGTTCATTTCCTGGCCCTACACTGAGAGAAGACCTTTCTATTGTTTTCTCCGTCGTCGCGCGATGTCAAGACCGCGGCGGCGACCGACGTGAAGGTGAAAGGTGAAATTGCCAGACGTAGCGTAGTCGTCTCGCCAAAGCCACGACAGCGCGGGCAGGATGCCCACGCTCCAGCGGGCGAGACGTCCACGCTACAAGCTCCAGCCGCAGAATTCAAGGTCCCTAATCCGCCGATAAGGGAGGCGGGTTTGGGATTTTGGATAACTGCACAGGGAATCGGGGCTGAGGGAAGCGCGTTCGAAGGGATGGGCGGGGCAATTACGGCGGGAGGAGAAGGTGCGAGGCC
>JBKQVI010000306.1:0-9807 GCA_052139985.1 Terriglobia bacterium | reverse complement strand
TCTAAGAGGGGGGCGAGAAACGGTGGTGAATCACCCGATGACCAGATGGCGCGATCATCGATCACTTGCACTTGCTTTCCGGAGTGGTACAATTTGTTCAGGACCCCGTCCCCCGCCGATCGCGTATTCCTGTGTACGTTTGGAATGGAGGTGTGCCGGCAGGATCGTCATTCTTCCTTCCGTGCACAATAATGCGATGGACAACAAAAGAGACAAGGAAGAGTTGGTCAGCAAGGGCGCGTTGGGACTCCTGGTGGGACTGTCGCTGATGTTGGCCGGATTCTGGGCGGCCCGCCAGCTTCACATTGTGTGGAACATCTGGCCGAGCACGGATGGCGTGGTGGTGCGCGGCGCCGTGCAAGAGGTTTTGCAGGCTCCCTACGCCAAGGGCGGAATGCCGATTCACCGGTATGTGCCGAAAATCGAATTCCGCTACACCGTGGGCGGCAGGAATTACACCACCGAGGCTCAGTCGGTTTACATTGCCGACACCTACATTCAGGCCGCGGCGAATCTGGCTCGGATGTACGCGCCGGGATCGCATCACCCCATCCGTTACAATCCCCGCGACCCGCGCGACATTCAGTTTGGCATCATCGAGTTTGGTCCGCTGGCGTTTTCACTCCTGCTCCTCGTCTGTGGTGTCGTAGTTTCGACCATAGGACTTAATTTGCTGGTCCTGGGGTACTCGCAAGGCGCGGAAGTTATACCTGCGAAGGAGCAGGCGGTTCCGGCCCCGGTCCTGCCTTTCTCCGCCCGCGGACGACCGGCGGCTCCGGAAGGCACGCTTCGTTGCCCCGCCTGCGGTAGGCCGGTCAAGGCAACTGAGGACACCTGCCCCAACTGCCTGAAGTTCCTGCGGGCGGCTTGAGGACTTTGGGGCTGGGCGAGAATCCGGTACCGTGGGTTGATGAAATAGCTACCGTCACCGCATTCGGGGAAAAGACTGTATCCGGCAGGTGCTCCATTAGCGGGTCTAGCTGGGGTTACGACCCTGGCGCCAATTCAAATTTGCCAAGGACGTTCAAGCTTGTAGCGCCCCCTCACCCACCGCCTTGCGGTCCCCCCTCTCCGCCAAGGGGCGAGGGAAGAAGAACACGTGTTCAGCGTCGGAAAAGCAAATCTCCGGGCGGCGCGGGCAGGCGCAACTCGGACGATTCCCAACCTTGCGGAATCGGCGTCCAGTCGCGCGAGAAGACATCGGTGGTTGTCAGACTGATCAGTATGGCGAGCCAGAGAAGCGCCGACAGCAGGACCACGCGCATCAAGGTGGGACTCCAGCGCAGGTGCATGAAGAACAGAACTACCAGCGTTGCCTTACAGCAGGCGATGATGAGCGCCACAATGGTGTTCCATTGGCCCAAGTCCACATACGCCATGCCCGTGGTCAGGGCGGTCAGCGCCAGGAGCGAGCCGAAAATGAAGAAGTAGATCTTCTTCGGAACAACGTGTCCTTGCATTCAGTATCGCCCTCCGATCAAGTACAGAAGCGGGAAGAGAAAAATCCAGACGATATCCACAAAATGCCAATAGAGGCCTGCGGTTTCAACCGCGTTAAAACGGTCAGGTCCATAGTGGCCTTTCCACGCCCGGAACAGCAGCACGCCCAGAACTCCCACTCCTATCACCATATGCAGTGCGTGCACGCCCGTCATGATGAAGTAGAAACAGAAAAACAATTGCAGGGATTTGGCGTTGGCTCCGGCAAAAGTGAAATTCAGACCGGGCGCCAAGCCTTCCAAATAATCGTGCCGCCACTCGAGCGTCAGTTTGACGATGACGAAGGTAAGTCCCAGAGCGATGGTCAGGAGCAGGAATGTCACGAGCGCATTCCTCTTTCCCATTTGCGCGGCGCGCACCGCCAACGCCATCGTCAAGCTGCTGCAAATCAGCACCGCGGTGTTGATGGCGCCGATGGTGACGTTCAGCATGTGGCTTCCCGTCGCGAAACCGATTGGGAAGAGGTTGCGATAGATGGTGTAGCCGGCGAAGAGCCCGCCGAAGAACATCACCTCGGTGGCGAGGAAAATCCACATGCCCAGGCTGGCGGCCTCGTGCTGCTGTTGCAGGTCCTCGAATTGGTGCGCCAGCGCGCTCGCGGCGTGACTGTCAGACAACTTATGCCTCCCGTTATGAACTTAGGGACGAGCGGCGCCCGTCCCGGGGCCGAACGCCGTTCTACCCTACTTACCGTATGCGTATGCTTCTTCCGTCACCACGGGCGTCTCCTCAAAGTTCTCGGTAGGAGGAGGCGAAGGCGTCTCCCACTCCAGACCTTTGGCGCCCCACGGATTGGGCCCCGCCACCGGCCCATAACGCATCGACCAGATCAAATAAACCAGGGGAATGGCATAGCCCACCGCGAGAATCGACGCCCCTGCCGACGACATGACATTCAAAACCTGGAACTCCGGCGGATAGATCGCGTACCGTCGCGGCATGCCGAGATATCCCAGCATGTATTGCGGGAAAAACGTAAGGTTAAACCCGATAAAGATGATCGCCGCGGCCAAGCGCGCCCAACCGTCGGGATATAGCCGCCCGGTGATTTTGGGCCACCAGTAGTGAATGCCGCCCAGATATCCCATCACCGCGCCGCCCACCATGATGTAGTGAAAGTGGCCAACCACAAAATAGGTGTCATGGACGTGCGTGTCCACCGCCAGTGTCGCCAGGAAGAGGCCGGTCAACCCGCCCATCGTGAACAGGCCGATAAATCCCAATGCGTAGAGCATGGGCGCATCGTACGAAACGGATCCTTTGTAAAGCGTAGCCGTCCAGTTGAACACCTTGATGGCGGAAGGAATCGCCACCAGGAAGCTGAGGGCGGAGAAGACGATACCGGCGTAGATCGATTGGCCGCTGACAAACATGTGGTGACCCCAGACAAGGAAGGAAACCACCGCGATGGCCACGCTGGAGAACGCGATGAAACTGTAGCCAAAGATGCGCTTCTTCGAGAAGCACGTTATCAATTCACTAACCACGCCCATGGAGGGCAGAATCATGATGTTCACGGCGGGATGCGAGTAAAACCAGAACAAGTGCTGGAACAGAATCGGGTCGCCACCCACAGCGGGATCGAAGACGCCGACGTGAAAGAGCCGCTCTACCGCTACCAGCACCAGGGTGATGGCTACCACCGGGGTTCCCAGAATCTGGATGAGGCTGGTGGCATACATCGCCCAGAGAAACAGCGGCATGCGGAACCAGGTCATTCCGGGCGCGCGCATCTTGTGGATCGTAACTACGAAATTCAGGCCGGTGAGAATCGACGAGAATCCGGCGATGAACACTCCCAATGCCGCCGAGATCACGTTGGTGTTAACGTAAGTCGTGCTCAGCGGCGTATAGAACGTCCAGCCCGTATCCACGCCGCCCCAGATGACGGCGTACAGGGCCAACACGCCGCCCACCATGAAGACGTACCAGCTCAGCAGGTTGAGCTTGGGGAATGCCAGGTCGCGGGCGCCGATCATCATGGGTACGAGGAAATTTCCCAGCACCGCGGGAATGGAAGGAATCATGAAGAAGAACACCATGATGATGCCGTGCATGCTGAAGAGTTTGTCGTAGGTGGCGGGTTCGAAGATCGCGCCGTTGGGCTCAATCAGGTGAATCCGAATCAGCACCGCCGCAATGCCTCCGACCAGGAAGAAGAAGGTGATCGACGCCATGTAGAGAATCGCGATGCGCTTGTGGTCCGTCGTCAGCAGCCACGACTTGATGCCGTAATTGGCATTCAAATAGTGCACCCGAGTATCGATATCCACCGCTGCCGTTGCCATATTCCTTCCCTTCTTGCGGGTATCGGCGCCGGGTTGTAACCCGGCATAACCTTGTCGTGGGAAGTGCCGCCCTAAAGGGCGGCGCTACGTCGCTACTATTTCGACGTCTTCCCTTCTTGCGGAGTCAAAGACTTGATGTACGCGATCAATTGCAGTAACTGCTCTTCCGTAACCTGCCCCTTGAAAGTAGGCATGATGGGACCGTAGCCCTCCACGATTTTCGCGGAAGGATAAAGGACCGATTCCCGCAGGTAAGCGTCATCCGCCACGACCGTGACGCCGTTGTTCAGCCTTACCGATTTGCCATAAATGCCCGTCAGAGGAGGTCCCTTTCCGGTTCCATGGCAGGTGATGCAAGCCAATTGATCGTAAAGTTTGGCGCCCGCCTGCGCCATGGTTCCACCGCGGATGCCTCCGCTCAGCCATTGCTCGTATTCCGTGGGCTCCATCACAATCACCTCACCCTTCATCAGCGAGTGGTTGGTGCCGCAATACTGATCGCAGAAGAGATGGAACGAGCCGGTTTTGGTGGCCTGAAACCACAGCGTGGTGTACATTCCCGGCACCACATCTTTCTTGACGCGGAACGCCGGCACGGAAAAGTCGTGGATGACGTCCTCGGACGTCATCGTCAGCTTAATGGGCCGGTTCACGGGTACGTGCAGCTCGTTGATCTCCTCCACGCCCTCGGGATGCTGCAATTTCCACATCCACTGTTTGCCCACCACGAAGATCTCTTCGGAGGCGGCGGGAGGGCGCGAATTCCGGATGAACAGGCTGGTGCCCCACAGGAACGTGACGGTGACCAGCCCGAGCGGTATCAGCGTCCAGGCAATTTCCAGCGGAATGCTGCCCTCGATCTGCTCCGGCCGGTCCTGCTCCGAGCGGCGCCGGTAGCGAAGCGCGAGATAGAAGATGGCGAGAAAAATCACCGCCGTAAAGAACAGGTCGATGGCGGTAAGGAAGTAGTAAAGATAATCCACTCCCTGCGCAATCGTGGACGCTTGATCCGGCCTGATGGAGAACCCTTGCCACATGCTGTTCGGTCACCCTTAACCATTTTGGATTTTAGATTTTGGATTTTCGATTGAACAATGCACTCGCCCGCTTCGATTCCTGCCTCCAAACTCGCTAATCCAAAATCTAAAATCCGAAATCTAAAATTTCGTCTGCCGCCCGCCTCGCGAGAGAGCGATAATCAACGTCCCCATGCAAAGCAGGGTAATCAGTCCTGCAATCCGCAATATCCGCGATACGACGACGCTATATTTGCCCGTGGTCGGATCGTACTGGCAGCAGTAGAGCAAAACGGCATCGACGGGACTGCCGATCTTCTCGCTGGCAGCCTCGACCAGCGCCAAGCGGACATCGCGCGGCGGATAGAGAATCCCGTAAAAATAGCGCGAGACCTTTCCTTGCGGGGTCAGTACGATAATGCCGGTGGCGTGCGCGAACTGCTTCGTTTCCGGCATGTAGTTGTAGTGAAATCCTACCGCCCGGGCGAGAGTGCGAATCGACGGCTCGTCACCCACCAGGAAATGCCAGCCCTGTTTCGCACCGGGGCGCCCATAAAGGCCTACATAGACGGCTTTCTTGCCCATCGCCATCTCCGGCGTTTCGGTGGGATCGATACTCACCGTCACCACTTGGTACTGTTGGCCGATGTTGAACGTCACATCCCGCAGCGCGTTCAGAAGGCCGTTTTCCGCCATCGTGCACAGCATCGGGCAAGTGTAATAAACCAGCGAAAGGATCACCGGCTTGCCGCCGAAGTAAGAACCCAGGGTCACGGTGTGGCCGGTCTCATCACGAAATTTCAGATCGAGCGGCACCTGGTTGTTCAAGCGTTGGTCAATCCCCACGCCGCGCAGCTGCGGTGGCGTGACCGCAGCATTGTCCTGCGCCGCCACCACCAAGGCTACGCTCAAGAGCAAAAGGCTGAGTTGGGCAGCTACCCGAGCGCGCCGAAATTTACTTGTCCGCACTGTCGGAATATTAATCCTCTGCGTCGTACGCTTTGCGGCAATCATTGTCAATGTACCTCTTGCCCGTCCACCGGAGTGGGTGCGCTCAGGGGAGTCGCTGGCGGAGCCGCAGGCCCAGGCACGTCCACTTGGCCCTTCATCGGGGAACTGCCCCGAACCGGGTACCCTTTTTGCAGCAGCAAATCCATCGCACGGTCCACGGGAATCCTAACGATGCCGGCCTGGGAGTCCACCCACCCATATTGCTGCAAAATCTTATCCTGGTCGGCGCGATAGCGCTTTAATTCGAGTGGCGCGGTGGTTTGCAGGCGCGGCGCGGGGGGCATGGTGCGGACGTTTTCAAAAGGTGACGCGGGCGGCCCCAAGGGTTGATGGCTGACGAAAAAGTGAAACACGGCGGCGCTGCCCAGCACCCCCAACACGATCAGTCCCACGACTCCCGCGGCAAAGGCAAACAACTGCCGCACGCTGACGTCAGAGTCTTCGTAGCCGCGTCCGAGCTGTTCCGGTCCTTTAACAGGTTCAGACATGTGACACACTATCCTCTTTTGCCCGCCCTAGCCACTGACCACTATCCACTAGCCACTGCTCTTGTCGGTTCACGCATGTTGCATTAGTTCCTTCAGGCGCGGATCGTTGAGCGGCAGCAGTGGTCGCCCCTTCAATTGCGAGGTGAACCGCCACAACCACAATCCGCCGATCCCAAGAATGGCCAGCCAATCTGTAAGGTGGAATTCCGGCCCCGCGTGGTTGAAAGCCGGGGTCAGGAGCCAAAAGATGTCCACCAGGCTCATTAGCAGAAGGCCCGCCGCCACCCAGCCGAGGATTTCCGCGCGCCGCTTCACAAAACGCGTCAGCAGAAGCAGGAATGGCACCGCGAAGTGGAAGACGATCAAGATCAGCGCCACGCTGGTCCAACCTCCGCGCGCGCGGGTCATGTACCAGGGGATTTCCTCCCGCAGGTTTCCGCCCCAAATAATCAGGAATTGTGAAAAGGAAAGGTACGCCCACAACATCGTGAAGGTCAGGAGCAAGTTGCCGTAGTCGTTCAACACCTTTGAGGAAACCAGGCCGGCGAGCGACTTCTCTTTCGACAGGAAAATCACCGTCACCGTCACCGCCGACATCGCGGCCAGGGCTTCACTCACCATGAAGATCATGCCGAAGATGGTGGAAAACCAATGCGGCTCGAGCGACATCACCCAATCAACGGAAGCAAACGTGACCGTCAGCCCAAAAACTAGCAGGCCCGGAGCGCTCAGGCTCTGGAGACGATTGGTCAGCATGGCATCGCCCGTCTCATCCTGCTGCTTCGACCACTTGTTAAGGAAGTAGGCGAGCAAAGCCCAAAGAGCAAAGTAAAATACGGTACGGGTCACGAAAAATGGTTGATTGAGATAAGCGTGTTTGTATTGCAGCAACGGATCGGCCTGAACTTTAGCGGCATCAGCCCAACTATAGAGCACCGGCAACCGGAAAAGGATCGGCAGCACCAGAACGGCCATCAAGAAGAAAGTCTTCGTCCCGGATTCGAGCGGACGGCGCAGCGGGAATCCCCACGTGCCCCCTACCAGGTTATGAAGCATCAGGATAGCGGAGCAACCCAAGGGCAAACCGATCCAGAAAACGAAGGCCAGAAGGTACGACCGAAAGAACTGCGTGGGGTCGCGGAAACCCAGCGCCGCGCAGAGGACCAGCGCCACCACGCCACCCACCAGCGCGGGTTTCTCCAGTCGCTCGACTCCTGTTATCGATGTTTCAGCCGTATTCATTTTGCTCCGCTCGTCAGTTGCTGGCGCTGTGCCGCGGGCACGTCATCGAGGGTGGCGTGCTGACTGAGTTGCAGTGCGCGGATGTACGCCACGATCGCCCAACGATCTTCGGGCGTGATTCTGCCTGCATAGCTGTACATGGCGCCGTAGCCATCCGTCATGACTTCAAAAAAGTGTCCCGCTGGCGCCTGGCGCAAACGATCGATGTGATACGAAGGCGGAGGCGGAAATCCGCGCTGCACGATCATCCCTCGCCCGCTGCCCGTGTAATCGTGGCAGGGTGAGCAATAAATGTTGAACCGCGCCCGCCCGCGTTCCAGCACCTCGCGCGTGACCGGAAAAGGAAACTGGTCAGCCAGTACGCCGTTCACCCGGCCCGTGTAAAGCAGTTCTTCGGCGCGCATGTGACCTCGCGCCACGGTGTCGGGAATCTCCGGCCGGTCGCCGCGCCCGTCTTGAAAGAATTTGCTGACAGAGTCCGGTTTCACTTTGGGCTGCACATGCATATCGACGCGGCAACCCCAGGCGCACACCGCTGCCAGGGCCACCAGCGCCCACCGCGCGCCCGCCCTATCGATTCGATTTGTGCAGCCTCTAAGCCTCAATATCCGATACCTCACGGGGATTCAAGGTCTGTAAGAACTCCCGCGTCTTCTGCGCGTCGAATTTTGCATCGCGCGCTTTTATGCAAAGAAAGAATTTATTGCGTGTGGCCAACTCAAAGCGCGGCGCGTTAAACACCGGATGGTACGGCGTCGGCAATCCGTTCAGCGCCAGCATCCCAAAGACCGTCGCCAGTCCTGCGCAAAGGATGGTCAACTCAAAGGTGATAGGGATAAACGACGGCCAACTGTTGTAAGGCTTGCCGCCAATGTTCAGCGGATAACCGATTACATTCGGCCACCATTGGAGAAAGAAACCGCCGGAGCAGCCGATCAACCCGCCGATCAAACAGATCAAGGGCACCCGCGTTTTGTGAAAGCCGATGGCCTCCGCCAGCCCTTCCACCGGGAACGGAGTGAACGCGTCCATCTGGCGATAGCCCTCGGCATAAGCGCGGTGGGCAGCGCTCATCAGATCGTCCGTCGTGTTGAATTCGGCCATCAAGCCGTAAAGCGGATGTCGTTTCATCGCCGGAACCAAAAAGCACACACGAAACTGGAAACTAGAAACCGGAAATTGGAAATTGCAAATTGGAGACTTGGCATTCCCCCTCTACGCTTCGAGTTTCCAATTTCCAGTTTCTAGTTTCCAGTTTCGAAATTCTCGCGCCACCAGTTCCCCCTATCCCTGCTTCTCCTTCAATTCATGCGCCAGCCCGCGCATCTCGAAGATCGAGATCATGGGCAGGTAGCGGATGAACAACAGGAACAGGGTGAAGAACAATCCGAGCGTTCCCAAAAACGTTGCCCAGTCCCAGCCCGTCGGGTAGTACATTCCCCACGACGAGGGCAGAAAATCGCGGTGCAGGCTGGTGACCACAATCACGAAGCGCTCGAGCCACATTCCCGTCTGCACAACCAAGGAGATCACAAACAGCGCGCCCACATTCCGCCGGATTTTGGCAGACCATAAGGTGGTGAGCGGGATCACGATGTTGCAGAGGATCAGCGTCCAGTAAACCGGGGCGTATGGGCCCGTCATCCGGTTCATGATCATGTAGCGGTCGTAGGAAGGCCCGCTGTAAAACGCCATGAACGTTTCCATCATGTAGCCGTACGCTACAATCAATCCGGTAGCTAGCAGAATCTTCGCCATGTTGTCGAGGTGCCGCAGCGTCACGAAATCTTCCAAGCCGTAAAACTTGCGCAGCGGTATGGCCAACGTCAAAACCATCGCAAAGCCGGAATAGATGGCCCCGGCCACGAAGTACGGCGGGAATATCGTGCTATGCCAGCCCGGGATCACCGCCAGGGTGAAGTCGAAACTCACCACCGTATGCACGGAAACCACCAGCGGCGTAGCCAGTCCGGCGAGCAGCAGATAGGCCATTTCGTAGCGGTGCCAGTGCATCGCCGAACCGCGCCAGCCCATGGCCAGGAAGCCGTAGATCTTGCGCGGCAGGCGGTCCTTGGTGCGGTCGCGCAACGTGGCTAAATCGGGGATCAAGCCCACGAACCAGAACAGCAGCGATATGGTGGCGTAGGTCGAAACCGCAAAGACGTCCCACACCAGCGGGCTGCGAAAGTGCGGCCACGTTCCCATGGTGTCGGGGTACGGCAACAGCCAGAAGAACAGCCATGGCCGCCCCATGTGGAGCAG
>JBKQVI010000305.1:0-5186 GCA_052139985.1 Terriglobia bacterium | reverse complement strand
CCGCCCGCCAGTGCGGCAAAGCCGGCGCGCGGAGTTGGGCAAAACAGCGGTGCAACCGTTGCCCTCAACACGAAGTCTTCCGGTCTTTCGGGAAGCGGCAAGGAAGGCGGCGCGTCGAGCCCATCCGATTCGGCCGGCGCTGCGCTGGCCGCACAACCCTCGGGATTGCCCGGGCCGCCCGCCAGTGCGGCAAAGCCGGCGCGCGGAGTTGGGCAAAACAGCGGTGCAACCGTTGCCCTCAACACGAAGTCTTCCGGTCTTTCGGGAAGCGGCAAGGAAGGGGACGCGTCGAGCCCATCCGATTCGGCCGGCGCTGCGCTAGCCGCACAAACCTCGGGATTGCCGGGGCCGCCCGCCAGTGCGGCAAAGCCGGCGCGCGGAGTTGGGCAAAACAGCGGTGCAACCGTTGCCCTCAACACGACGGCTTCCGGTCTTTCGGGGAGCGGCAAGGAAGGCGCTTCCATCTCCGGCAATAGCGGCTATCCTTACGTCTACCCGGTGCGCGTTTTGGCGGCTGAAGGGGACGAATCCCGAAACACTCCAAGTGCGCGGGCTGGCGGCGCCCCCGATCCCTGCTACCGCGCTCCCGCCGCCGGCGGCGGGGCCGCTGTAGCCGGCCCCCAGAGCGAGAGTGCCTTCGAGGCGACGAAGCCGGGGGCGCCCGGCATGGCCTGCGTAGACTCCGCGTCGAGCCCATTCGATCCGGCCGGCGCAACGCCTGCCGCACCAACCTCGGGATTGCCCGGGCCTCCGTCCTGGAGCTCCGGTATTTCCACCGAAGCGGTTGAGGAGGGTATCGTCCCGCAACTCGGTTTTGGCGAATCCGCAAGCGCGAGTCCCCAAGTTACAGAGACATCCGCGAACCCCATGGCCCCTTCCGCGCCGGGTATTCTCGCTGCAAATCTCGCAGCCCCGGCAGGGCAGCCTCAGCCCGCCAATGCGGCAAGGCCGGCGCGTGGCGTTGGGCAAAATAGCGATGCGAACATTGCCCCCAACACGAAAGCTTCCGGTTCCGAAGCTACGCTACGCGAAGCCGGCGCTGCCGTGGTCGCAGCCGCGAACCCGCCGAACGACGCTCAGCTCAGCGCCCAGGCGAGCGATAAGAGCAAGGACCCCGGTCTATCGGGTAATGCCAAGGAAACCGCTCCCGCGCCCGGTAATACGGTGCCGGTGGATTGGGTTTGGCCACAGGCAGGCGGGTACGCCAATTTCACCGGCGATGCAACTTCGCAAGACTCTCAGGCGGATTCCGCTCCGGACCTCAGTACCTTCCCTTCGATCGTCGCATCCTCCGTAGGGGTTGGGCCGAAGGCCAGTCCCGCGAAGTCCGATCCAAACTCTGAAATACCGGTTGACCCTTTACAAGCGATGCGAAGGAGTTCAGATACACAAAATGGACCTACAGCCCCTTCTGCCGACCCGGCGAGGCCTGCTGCCCCAGACCCTCCGAATTGGGACGGAGCGAGAGAATATCTGGGCCAAATCATGAGCTCTCGTCACCCCGGTGACGTGGGCCAATCGGAGTTGCAAGTCGATTTGAAATCGGATTCCTGGGGACCCGTCTCGGTGCGAGCGGTCCTTAGCAATGGTCAATTCGGAGCCGAGATACAAGTTAGCAATCACGACGCACACACCGCCTTGACGGAAGGACTTACCTCTCTCGAGAAGACACTCGGCGACAAGGGAATTCAGGTTGCAAACCTCGATGTATCGCAAGGCTTAAGTTACGGCCACTCTCAATCTCAACGCCAGCAGGAAAGGCAGACAGGTCAGCCCCCCACTCCCGCGAGGGGTTATATGCAGCACTCCGCGATTGGAACCGGATCGTCATCGACGTCAACGATTGCGGACCAGACCGAGGATTTTGTTTCAAGCCGGGTTAACATCCGCGCTTGAGTGAATTTACAGATGAAAAGGACAGGAGGTCCAAGGAAATGAATATCAGTCAGGTTTTACATCGTTTCGATTCGAGCCCACCCACAACTACGACGGGCTCTTCGAATAGTACCAGCAGTTCGGGAAGTACGGCCACGAGCAGTTCGTCGGATGGGTTGACCGGCAGCTCCTTTATCACACTTTTGACCGCGGAGCTCCAAGCTCAAGACCCGACGAACCCCATGGATCCGACCACCATGATGACGCAACTGGTCCAGTTTAACGAGCTTCAACAGACGATGGATATCAATCAAACGCTCCAGACGGCGCTGGGCTCCAGCACGTCGGCAGCGGCTCAATCCGCACAGGCAACGCAAAACTTAGGAGGAATCTAATGGGATCGTTTTCAACATCGCTTTCAGGCCTTACGGCCGCGGAAGATGCACTTAATGTAATCTCTAACAACCTGGCCAATCTTAATACGACAGGTTACAAGGATATGACGCCGGATTTTTCATCTCTCTTTTACCAGTCCCTGGGCAATAGTGGCTCAGGCGACCCGATCCAGGTCGGAGATGGAGCGACGATTGGCTCCGTGTCGGCCAATTTCACGCAGGGGAGCACCGATTCTACGGGCATCGATACCAATATGGCGATTCAGGGAAATGGGTTCTTTGTCGTCCAGAATGACGGGATGCAGGAATATACGCGCGCCGGAAATTTTACGACGGACACCGCCGGGTTTCTCGTGGATACGAATGGTAACTACGTGATGGGATATCCGGCCACCAACGGGACCATCAGTTCGTCGCAGGCGCTGGCTCCGTTACAGATTTCAAACGGACAACTGTCCCCGCCGCAAGCGACCACGGAAGTTAATTTGGACATGAATCTCGACGCCGCCGCGAGCATCTCCGCCACGGGCGCGCTGACGATTTCGGCACAGCCTACGGCCGGGGACACGGTGACGGTGGGGGGAACCACTTACACTTTTGTATCCTCGCTCACGTCCACAGCCAACCAGGTGTTGATGGGTTCGTCGGACGCAGCCACTTTGGCAAATCTGGCCGGGGCGATCAATGCGGAAACGGGAAACGGCCAGGCAGCCGGGACGACCTACAGCCAGGGTACGGTCGCAAATACGTCGGCTACCGTAACCGGCACTACGGCAAATACATTGTCGCTGCAGGCAACTGCCGACGATGCGACGGGGAATAGCGTTGTGACAACGAACTCCAACGCCGCGAGCCTGTCCTTTGCGGGGGCGACCCTCAGCGGCGGAGTCACCGGCGACTCGGCCGGATCGTTTAGCGAGCCCATGGAGGTCTATGATTCCCTGGGGGCTAGCCATACCCTTTCCTTTAATTTCACGAAGGAAGGGACCAATCAATGGGGTTATCAAATTACGATTCCGGCAGCGGATGTCGGCTCATCGGGAGCCCCCGTGGTTATTGGATCTGGCACTCTCCAGTTTGACAGCTCTGGAAATCTGATATCTCCGGCAGGCAACGTGGCGGCGATTACCGTGCCGAACTTAGCCGACGGCGCGTCCAGCATGAATTTCTCGTGGCAGCTCTTCAACTCACAAGGGTCACCCAACGTGACACAGGCCGGGGCAGCCTCCGCGGCTTCCAATACTTCACAAAGCGGATTCTCCAGCGGAACTCTGACGTCGTTTAGCATTACCTCGGACGGGACCATCCAAGGAGCCTACTCGAACGGACAAACAACCGTCCTCGGAGAAGTTGCGTTGGCTAACTTTGCTAATCCTCAGGGGCTGACCGACACCAGCGGTAACGATTATCTTGTGACCGCTGCCTCGGGAGCGGCGATCACTGGGACTGCCGGAGCGGGTGGGCTTGGGACCATCCAGGGCGGAGCGGTGGAGGAATCAAATGTGGACATTGCGACCGAATTCGCAAACCTCATCACGGCAGAGCGCGATTATCAGGCGAATGCCAAAGCAATTACGACCGCTGACGACATAACTCAGACCGCGATCAACCTCCAAACAAGTTAAGTATCGGGGAATTGGTCCAATTTGACTCTGCTCCCACCTCCTCCCACAGGTGGGAGCAGAACATGATCGGCATTCTTAGCCAGCTCTAATGTCCCCAGAGCCGCTTGCCAATCCGACGGGTACCGCTCCTGTCTGAACTCCTGCCGAGCAGCGGGACCATTAGACAATCTTCATTGATTCAAAACCTCTTAGAAAACCCCAACAGAAACTCGCCTTGCTTTGTTGGTTGGTGGCCCAGTTGCATTAACGCATGGTCGAGTATGAGCAAAGATACATTGAGCATTAAAAACGACTCAGATAAGGGCTTTGGCAAAACTGCGATGGCCTTCGCAGCGGGACTGCTCGCGTTTGCACTTCTTGCGGGTGCGGCTTGGTTCCTGGTCTTGAAACGCCGAGCCCAACCCGCGGGACCGGTGCCGACAGCTCCTTCGGTCAAGGAAGTCATGCACCTAGAGAGCTTCGTGGTTAATCTTGCGGATCCCCCGGGCGACTGTTTTCTGAGGGTTGGTGTCGATGTCGGCTTAGCACGTCCGATCAGCGGGCGCGGCGAAAAGGAAGCCGTGGCGCTTCCCACCGCGCAGGTTCGGGACGTGATTCTGCGAGTACTTAGCACCTATAACTCAGACGATCTGCTGGCTCCCGAAGGAAAGATCAAACTGAAGCACGAGCTGGTTAAGTCTCTCCAAGCGGGGGTTCCTGAGCTCGGGGTTCGAGAAGTTTACCTAACTGATTTCCTAGTCCAACGTTGACATGGCCGAAATGACGCTTACAGAACCGGTATCGATTGTTGACCCATCTTCAAATGATCCATGGAAACAGGTCATGGCGCTTCCCTGCCACCTTCGTGTGGAAGTACCTGTGGCGGTCTTTACCGTGGCCGATTTGCTCGGCCTCTGCCCGGGTTCTCTCGTGCGCTCAACCCAAAAGGAAGGCTCGCACGCTTCCGTACAGGTGAACGGCCAAGTCATTGGGTGGGCCGAATTCGATGTGGTGGATGACGCTCTTGCAATTCGGCTGACCGAATTATTGTGAAACATACCCGCCGCGGGACGGATGACTTCAGTTCCCGCGCGGAGTGAGGATCAACGAAGTGCCACAAACGGCGACCAAGATAATGAGCTTTCTAAAGGTGCGGCTTGGGATTCTAGGGGACCGCTATACGCAGCACCGGGCGAAAAAAAAGTTGCGCTAGCCGATCGTGGGCCGCGTACGACGCGCAGCAGCAGCAGGCCGCTTTTCTTGGGAAACAACTGGCCGCACTCAAGGCCAATCCGATTGACCTGAAGGCGGC
>JBKQVI010000304.1:0-4186 GCA_052139985.1 Terriglobia bacterium | reverse complement strand
GCTAGCTTGGCGCTTGATGAGCTGCACTTTGGTGGGGAATCCCATAGAAAGCCTCCTTGGATATCTAGTCTATTAACTAGATACCAAAAGACCGGCTCTTCTGCAATAAAAAAGTGCAGAACCCCTTCTCTCTAGTCAAAGGCCAAAGTCCAGTGCCGGGCTCAAGCCCGGCGCTACACGCGAAATTAGGACACTACCTTCATCCGCGATTCCTGCCGCCCGCCGGCAGGGCCTATGTTACAATAATGTTTCATTTCAAGCCTAGGTTCATTACGGGAGTGCCTGCATGAAACGGTACGGTGAGCATCGTTTTCCCGGAAAGCTTTTTGTGGTAGAGGGAATTGATGGCTCAGGCAAATCCACCCAGCTCGCGCTTTTGCACCAGTGGCTGCAAGCGGAGGGTTACGGGGTGGTCTTCAGCGAGTGGAATTCGTCGCCGCTCGTCCGTGAAACTACCAAGCGCGGCAAAAAGAAGCAAACACTTACCCCTCCGACGTTTTCCCTGATTCACGCTACGGACTTTGCCGACCGTATGGAGCACAACATCCTACCCCTGCTCAAGGCCGGGGCCGTGGTTTTGTGCGACCGGTACATTTACACGGCTTTCGGACGCGATGTGGTGCGCGGGATGGACCCGCTGTGGGTGCGCGAGCTTTATAGCTTCGCCGTTAAGCCCACCGCGGCTTTCTATTTCCGCGTGCCGCTGGATGTCGCTATGAAACGCATTCTGGACGGGCGTACCGGGGTGAAGTATTACGAAGCGGGAATGGACCTCGGCCTGAGCGAAAACCCCGAGCAGAGTTTCGGCATCTTCCAGGGCCGAATCCTGGCCGAGTACGAAAAAATGGTTCCCGAGTTCGACCTGACCACCGTGGATGCTACCCTTCCCATCGAAGAGCAGCAGACCTATATGCGGCAAATTGTGAAGGCCAAGCTGGCTCAGGCGAAGAGATTGAGGGTTGCGCCGTGAGAGAGACTTATGCCGCTCCACTGCCGGGCATGAAACTGGCGGAACTGACCGGCAAACTTATCGTGATTGAAGGCACAGACGGCGTAGGCCGGTCAACGCAGATCCGGCTGCTGCGGCCGTGGCTCGAACAACAGGGGCGGGCGGTCCTCGACACCGCCATCAAGCGCTCGGACCTCGCGGGCAAAGGTATCCAGCAGGCAAAAGAAGGGCACACCTTGGGGCGCATTACCCTGAGTTTGTTCTATGCCACGGATTTCGCCGACCGGCTGGAACATGAAATCGTTCCCGCGCTTCGTGCCGGTTTCGTGGTCCTCACCGATCGCTATACCTATTCCCTAATGGCGCGAGCCATCGTTAGGGGCGCTGACGCCCGGTGGATTCGCAACGTTTATGGATTTGCACTGAAGCCCGACGCCACTTTCTACTTGCGCATTGGCGTGGATGACCTCATCCCCCGCGTCGTTTTTTCTCGGGGGTTCGACTATTGGGAATCGGGGATGGATATTCATCCCAGCGAGGATATGTACGACAGCTTCCGGAAGTATCAAACCGAGCTGCTGGCGGAATTCGAGCGCCTCGCAAAGGAATACAACTTCGAAGTCATCGATGCCACACCCGACGTCCGCACGGTGTTTGAGCGCCTGCGCGCGGGAGTGGCGCGGGTGTTGAGCGGTGAGCCGCGCGAGCCGCTGTTTTCGATTCCCGCTCCTGCCGGAGAAGCTCTGGAAGAAGCTACCAAGAAGGTATTGGAGATGCCGGCGCATTCAAAGCCAACGACGCCGGCAGATGAGGAAGTCGAGCCCGAGGCTCAGACTTTGGCGAAGGCGGCGGAGGGCGACGCCAACAGGTAGGCAACCCACTCTTTCAAGTGGTGCATTTCCGCCGATCCTCGGGACATGCGGGAATACTTCTCTTCGAATCCGACCTTGTTTTGCCGATTGCGCAGAATCAACTTCTCCACTTCCATCGCCAGGGGCAACTGATCGCGCAGGAATTCCGGCCGCGCTACCATTTCAATCATCATCTGCTCCAAGACTTCCAGGTCGTGCCAATCCCCTAAATGCTGCTGGAGTTGACGGAGCCACACCAGCACTTCGGCGCTGCCGGCAACGCCGAACTCGTGGAAGACCTCAAGCAGATAGCGCAGCCGCTTGGCAGCTATGCGAGCTCCGTGGATAACCTCGGGACGTGCATGCCGATGAGATTCGGCTACCTGGTCTTCGAAACGACCCCAAGCAGATTCCAGGGCGCTGGTCAGGTCGTTAGCGAAGGCGGGATGCGGTGTCTCTCGGTCGTGATGAGGATGAACTGCGGACCGATCATGAGCCTTCTCATGATGGATGAACTCCTTCAGGTTCACGTAAAGGACGGCCAGGTTGATTTTGCCTAGTTTGTGCATGGCCCGCAGAAAACTCTCGGACCGCCGAATCAGCAGAAAACGCTGTACCGCCGTCCACGCATCGCGCCGCGCGGAACGCTTCCTTCCGAGCGACTGCCCCACATGCGCCAGTAGCACGTCGCAATTGCGCACGTCCCCCAACACCTGGCGGCAGCGGCGAATCTGGCGGCGCAAGCGGCGCAACTCCGGCGGGCGGGGTTGGGGATAAAGCAAGTCCAACACTTGCTGCAACCTTCGGCTGGCCACTCGCATATCGTGAATGGCATCGGCATCATCACCCTTTAGTACCTTGGCCTCGTAAGACATCATGCGGTTGAGTTGCCGCAAGGCCAGCTCGCGCACCTTCTTACAACTTTCCTCGTAAGGTAAAAGCAGCGCGTTTCCGGGCGCCGCTGATCCCGACTCCGTTTCAACCGCCGTGGGTGTGTGGCTTGCGGCTAATTCATCTTGCATGGCGCGTGCCTCGATAAGAAACCTCGCCCCCCGGGGATTCGGAAAGGTGATCCACCCGCGCGGCCCCCAAGGATTCGGACATCAATTTAAGGAGCCTATAGTCTACGCCGCGCATGGCAAACTTACAACCGCTCGTGCACTCGCTTCGGATTTAGCAGTTGCGGTGGAAGCGCCAGGTTTTATGGGAAACCGTATGCTTAACAAAGGGTATATAAGGGTAGTAAAGGGTCAATACTATTCCAACAACGTACGGTAGCCCAAGCCGTCTTCAAGGCCAGCGCGGGGCGCCTCAAGAGTACCGCGGTGGCCGGGAAGAATGCGCCCAAGAGCTAAACTTCCAGATTATCGGGACACAGGATGACACTTAGAGTCAGTAAGTCATTGAAAACAATGTTAAAATAATTCTTGACAGCAATGCACTCATATTTTATTATGCATATGTACTAAGAAAATTAGAGTTCAACAAATGGAGGATCACTACCATGGCGATTGTTAGATGGGAACCTTTCCGAGACCTGATGACGACACAGCGCGAGTTTGGCCGCTTGTTCCGCGAGGCCTTCTCTCCCGTAGTGGGTGAGGGCGAGGTTTCGACCCGGACTTGGGCGCCGGCCGTGGACATCTACGAGAACGGCGACAATTTGGTGCTGAAGGCGGAAGTGCCCGGCATCAACCCTGACGACGTGGAGATTCGCGTCGAGGACAACACCCTTTATCTGAAGGGCGAGCGCAAGTTCGAAAAGGAAGTGAAGGAGCAGAACTACCACCGCGTCGAGCGTTCTTACGGAACCTTCACGCGAACCTTCTCGCTTCCCAACAGTGTCGATGCGGACAAGGTTACGGCGAACTACAAGGATGGCGTTTTGACGCTGACGATGCCGAAGAAAGAAGAAGCCAAACCGAAGACGATCAAGATCAACGTCAGCAAGAACTAAGACGCTTCCTCCGTGCGGGTGAGGGTCTCAGCAGTAAAGCCGCTGCCCCACCCGCATGGCGGGTTTTCCGCCGCGTCGCGAGCGCCGGGACTGCCTGACCGTCCTGGTCATCTCGGACGCGGTTTTTGTTTAGAATAGCTGTCAGCTATCGGCCGTCAGCTAGAGCGGCGCGGCGCACGGACTTCGCTGGGCGTCGGCAGATCGTAGCGCGGACCTGCTTTCCAAGGTCCGCGGCCTGGAGTTTCTACATTTGCGACGACCGCCAATGTTGTAAAGGGAGACCGAGTTTAGTATGAGTTTCCAGCCCTCGCCCCCTTGGGGGGAGTGGGTGGGGGCCAACCGGCGTTGTCAACCGCGGGGGCCCGCGGGGTGGGGGGGTCCGAGCTGTGAATACTCCGCATGCCGATCATCACGCCACGCACCCTCGCG
>JBKQVI010000303.1:0-9746 GCA_052139985.1 Terriglobia bacterium | reverse complement strand
AAGTCAAGGGCACGTGGCGACGAGTCACGCCAGCGGCTCTGGCGATATCCAGCAGCCCATCCAGGGTGTGTGGCCCACCCAGAATGCCATCCGCTATGGGCTTCACCGTGCCATCGGGATTGCGTGGTGGTTCCAGTGTCAATCCGCGGTCAAAGACCAGCTTGACCAGTTCCGCATAGATATCCAGATACATACCGCTGGCCTTGATCCGGTCATGGACATCTTCTTCCGCGTACAAGTAAGCGGCAATCCCGGCGTCCTGCTCGGTCGTGACTTTCTTCCCGCGATGGTCCTTGCCGGCCTTGAGGAACTCCGTTTTCTTGGCTTCCCGGGTGCGGTTATAGAACATCCAGAAGTCCCGTGCGGCAGCCGCTGCCTCGGGGCGAGTCGAGAAGCTGCGAATCTCTGGTGGCACTTGCCAGCAGTTTCTCCAACTTTCCTTGTCGGCAAACCGGCGTGCCTTTTGGAACATTTCAATCCATTGCTCCCGGGCCACGTCCATGGCTGTGGTCACCGGAATGGGTTCATTGCCGTTTACAATTCGATCGCGGGGAATGCGTCCCTGGCTCTGGTATCCACCCTGCCACCAGAACCTTGGAGCCACGGGGCAGGACTGGCGAAACTCCGTAATCACGTCGTTCGCCCAGTCAATCGACTTTCCATTCATTTTGAGCGCGTCGATGATCTCCTCCAGGCGCGAAGCAACCATGGGCATCCGGCTCTCGGGCAGTTCTTGCTCCATCCAGCGGATGGCTTCTGCCACCTGGGGGCTCGGCTGCATCGCCCGCAGCTCGGCCACGATGCTCTCCCGATGGAGCCAGAGGAGGTTGAGCCAGGTGATGGCATTAACTACGTATCCGATTCCGGTCTGACCGCGCTTCGCGTCCTGGACCATGCAGGCCACGTACCGCCAGTCGTAAAGCCTGGCTTTGGGCTGCCGGTCAAACAAATCATCACCGTCGTCGATGACAGTTACCTCGGTAGGGGTAGCCGCAACCCACGGATACGCGGGCAGGTTGTTCCAGTGCCGGACGATTTCCGGGTCTAGCAACGCCAGCACGGAATCGTCGAAGTCAGCACCGTTGAAGCTCTTTGCCATACCTGGGGCGCCTTCCGGGCTCGCGGCGAAACCGAGATGCACGAACATCACGGCGCCACGGTCGATTGCGGCAAAGTGCTGTAGCTTGCAGCCCCGTAGCTTGCCTGATTCTTTATGCGAGGCATTGGGGTTTCTCAACGAAATGAACTCGCCGTCAAACCCGCCCAGATAAACCGAGTCAACGTCGGGTAACGTTGAACGGTCCCAGTACGGGTAGCCCCGCTTGTCAAAGACAAATGGCTCGGGGAAGAGATACCTTCGCACGGCCGCTCCGGCCAGTTCATTCGACTGGACCGTCATGAGATCCTGTGGCTCCCGGAAGCGAATCCGGAAGCGATCAGGATCGTTGTTCTCGGGGGACTCCATCTGGGTCCGATAGAAGGCGTCCCGGCAGGTCCGAAACTTCATCGCCGGCAAGCCCGCGGAGTACATCCGCCAGAGCTTCCAGCGATTCTCGTTAATCACCGGATTACCGTCTTCATCGGTCCAGGCTGCGGGGTTATAAAAGCCGATCTCCTCTTTGACTCGATCGTCGTCCCGCATCAGGTCGAACACATCGCAGGCGTATTGCTGGCAAAGGAACGGGATCAGCTTGTGATCCCGCACCTTGGCCAGGTCGAGGTTGGAGGCGGTTTGGACGTCCAGGTTGGCGGGACTGCCGTGGAGTTCATTGAGAACACTGAGATAAATCTGGCCCTGCCAGGCGCACAATTCCGGCTTCACGTCCCAGACAACGAGGTCATGGTCAATATCCCAGATTAGACAATTCCCTTTGATTTGGCCGTTGGGCATGGCGCCGGTAATCTGGATAAGGTCACCGACCTTGACCGGGTGGCCGGTGAGGATTGCGCCACCTCGCGGAGAGGCCAGTGCCGCTCCGGAAGTCCAGGCCTCCGGCCAGCGATTACCGGGATTGTAGGTGGCGACTTCAAACGTCGTTTCGCCATCGGCAAGCACCACGGTGTGAAGAGAGTCCCACTGATTGAGCTGGCGGGTTTCCAGAAGCTCGCCAAACAGGCTTGTGCGGCCCCGTGCAACATCCCGCTTGATACGCTTGGGGACGCTGGGCTTCCCGGTCGGGATGTCGAACCCAAACAGACGGCAGGCGTCACGGTACGGCATCCTTTTGCGCATGCAAACGGCGTAGAAGCCGTCGTCACGGACCCAGGGAATAACCGGATACCAATTCCCATCTTCGGGACTTTCTCCCTGCATCCCGAAGGTGAGTAGTACTTCCGCCAGAGCAAACGATTTCGAATCGTTACCGAGTGCAATGCGCATGTATTCCACCCCGGCGTGCTCAAGCCGAGCCGACAGTTCTTCCATCCCGAAGTTAATCTTTGGGTCAGGCTTCTCACCGGGTTGGCGTGCGTGGCGAAAGCGCATACCGCGAGGGGCGGTTCTGTCTTCAATCACATGGCACCGCTGGAATGGTTTAGCGGGAAACTGAAAGTGCAGATGTTGGTAGTTCACAATGCCTCCAGTTGTCTGGTATGGGCCCCAGACGGGCTTGGGATTTGTGTTCACGATTGGGGTCTCCCCTCGGACGAGAGGAGCTGAGGTGGGATTCCGGAATGCGGGGGCGAAGGCGGGAGCCCCTTGCTCCCCGGCTTTGAGACCGGGGCTTTCCGGCTTGCGTGGGGGTTAGCTCTGCAGCCAGCGCAGAATGTGGGCGGACTGAAAGTCCTTGGCGCGCTGGACGTCTCGAAGGCCGTTACGGACGCTTACTTGGAACTGCGTTTCGAGTGATGTCAGTTCTGGTGGTGGTGGCAGTCGAGCTGCCCGTTCCATGGCGATTTGGCGCAGCATGTCGGCCAGTTCTTTTCGGTTCTCTCTTCGGTTTTCACGAGCAATCAAGGTATGTTCAGGTTGATACGTTCTCAAGGCACACCTCCGGTGTGATAAGGGAAATGAAGTGAATTGAAAGGAGTCGTGACTACGGTGAGTGGAGATTTAATGCGGGTGAGAAAGCGGTCACTTGCGGGTGCAGCAATCGACCAGCTTGAAGCCGGCCGCGAGCAGGGTCTTGCCTGCTGCCAGTGTAGCTTTCCGTGTCAGCCCCGAGAATCTGGGCATGACGGCTGACTTGGTATAATTGATGGTGGTGGCCGCGGTCTTATCGGCTGCCGTAAGGCATCCACCAAACAGGTTTGTGAATATCCGATTTGTATCCATGTGTCCTCCAGGACAGGCCCGGTGGGGTCTCTCAAAAGCGATGTCCGTGTAGACCCCCCCGGCCTCGAAACGTTTGGACATGGGTCCCATATCCAGACGCCACCTGGTGAATGCAGTTGTTGACCATTCCAGCCCTCGCGCGTTGCACACTTACCCTTCCCCCTGCCAGGGAGGGTTGAATTTCAGGAGCGATATGACGATTTGGTCAGGTTTTGAATTCGCGGTGGGCTTCGCGCGGGGACTTGCGTAACGGACTTGCGAGGTGGAAGGTTCCGCCCGATTGCGAATGTTGGTGGTAGAATCATTGCCGACTTGCTGGCAGGTTCATCCGTCTACCTCAAGAGATTGGTCGGATATGGATTGGTGGGTGAAATGAGACCAGAGAGGGAAAGAGTGCTTCTCATGCGACTGCTGGTCACTACGCGCAATTGGCTCCGAGGGCACGATGGCCAGCCGAAATCCGTGGCTCCATCGGCCTTTTTATCGGCTACTTTAACGGCTACTTTAAGCGAAAATAGGGCCTAAAACAGGACAATCTGACCAGTTTGTTGGACTCGGCGATTCATTAGATTCAGTAAGTTAGGTTGACCTGCATCCGCGGGCCACCGTTTCCTAAACCGTGGGTCGGGGGTTCGAATCCCTCCAGGCCTACCATTCTTTTCAATAGGTTAAGGGTAAACTCGAGATCCCAGGTGGGGCAGTGCAACGGTTCAGAGATTTTCCGGTAGTCGGCATCGTGCAGAAAAAGCGTTGGTTAGTCTAACATCCTGTGCACAACTATCCGCAACCCGGACGCAGCCAAGGTCAGCATAGAAAGTTCAGGTGTCCGTCGCCGAAAAAATTCGCGCGGAGAAATCATGCGGACTGTTGCCCGATTTCTACTTACCAACGAGCAAGGTTGTCCCTCACCAGATACTATTTGGTGCCATTATGAGAGGGTACGCTTGTGTTTCCTTGCAGAACGACGTCACTGGTTTTGGACTAAACGGCTGAGAATAAACGGAGTCCTCGCAAAGCGGATTTGGACGTAGAAGGGCGCTTCCGATAAAGCACTAACGTTTATCAGGCACAAACAGGAGAAGTACCCGCTCATCGTAATTTCCGAGTCCGTCAAAGGCTGTAATCAGCATCTTTTGGCGTGGCGTTGAAACGCGCCCGTTCTGCGCGTATAATCGCTCCAGCCTTGATCCGCCGTCCCGGAGCAAGACTTGACTCCCAGCGAAGTCTCCCTCGCGAGGTTCTCTCATGGAGATTGGACTTCGCCCCCGCACTCAAGTTGTCGTCGGGTCTCCCAACGAGCCCGATTCCGCAGCCGACAATTCGAAGCGCACGTTCTTGCGCGCGGCGGGTTTGCTCATTGCCGGCCTGATGCTTCCCCAAGTACGCGCAGACGAGAGCCCGCAAATTCTGACGGGTTCAGGCCAGAAGGTCGTGGTGGCCATCATCGGCGGGGTACGCCGCGGTGAGACGTTTTCGCCGGAGGGGCTGGAGAACATCCCGCATCTCTCAAAGGACCTGCTGCCCAGGGCGCTTTTCTACTCTTCCGCGCGCAACGAAGGCGTGACCGCGCACTTCAACGCCATTTCCAGCATTCTCACGGGCAACTGGCAGCGCGTGGACGACTGGGGAAAGCTTGCCCCGACCACTCCCACCTTGTTCGAGCAATTTCGCAAGGGACTTCGCGTCGATCGGAGTGACGCCTGGGTGGTGGCCAGCAATAAGGCGCTTACCAGCCTGATCGGCGCAAGTTCGGCTTCCGACTACGGCCCGGCGTATGGCGCCAACGTGGTGTTTCCCAAACAACTGATGCTCACGGCGGTCGTGAGCGCTCTCCGCGAGGGACGAACCGCCAACATGGCGGATCGGAGCAAGGTTGAGGCTGAGCTCGAGAGCGCGATGGAAGGCAGCAACTACGAAGGGCTGGGCTGGACCGTATTCGACGCCGCCGACCGGCTCGATCCGCGCGCGCGGAGCACTATCGAGACTGCCATCGCCAGTTTCGTGCACAGCGGCGGCCCCACCTCCGGCGACGAGCTCACGTTTCTAATGAGCCGCGAGGTCATGCGCAAGTTTTCACCGCGCCTGCTCGTGGTGGTATTTTCCGACGTCGAAGCGGCGCACTTCGGCTCTTATTCGTTCCACTTGGCCGGCATCCGCACCGTAGATCGCCTCGCCTACCAACTGTGGCAGGAGGTGGAAGCGAACCCCTCGTACCGGGGGAAAACCACCTTGGTGATTCTCCCCGAGTTTGGACGTGATCCTGACGGCTCCTCGACCAACGGATTCTTCAATCACCGTGCCAACGAAGAGTCAACCCGGAATACTTGGATGATGGCGCTGGGGGCGGGCGTCGACAGGCCGCAAATTATCGAGCGCCCTATTCGCCACATTGACCTTTGTCCCACTCTAGCGGGCCTGCTCGGCTGCCCGCCTCTGGATTCGCAAGGGGCGTTGCTGAGGGAGTTCCGCGCTTAAACAGGAAGGAATTATGCGGGTCGAGGAGAAGTTGCCGGACGATCTTCAGGACGCGCTTAGGAAGGGCCTGCTCAAACGCTTGCCGCTCACCTTCCTCCCGTTTGTTAATCAGCAACTCCACGAGTGGGATTACCTTTTCCCCAACGAACGGCATTCGGTTGAGAGGCTTCTCCTTTACGTGACGAGTCTCGACTCGGAGCAGTCTTCCAACCTCTTCCGGGAGGTGGTGCAACTCGAAGAGAAGATGGGGGTCCGCCACTGGCCGTTCTCGACCACCGAACAGACGATCCAGAATTCCTCTCAGCTTGCCCGTTCGCCGTACTTTCAGGATTGGCGGCGAGCGGTGCAGGCGGTCTTCGACGCGGCGGAACAGCATGCAGTGAAGACAAACGGCGCGGCAGCAAAGTCAGGAAATCGATTGGTCTTGCTTGACATCCCTCATTCTCTCCCCGTTGATGCGTCGAGCGTTTGGCGCCGGTGGCAGGGAATCGGCCGGCCTCTGAAACTCGATCTCGCTCTGTCCGGCGAGCCCCACAGTCCTTTGGAATTTCTTCTCGCCGGCATACCCAGCGCGGCCGGTGGGCGTTCCGGAAGTCTTCTGGACGCGGCCCAGAACCGTCCCGGCACCTCGCCCGCGTCCACCTGGATTGTGGACGCTGGGAGCAGCGTCGTGGATCGTCTCGTGGAGCGGGAACCTGTCGCTCCTGCCGTTCCAACTGCTACATTGCTAAGCTATGGGAGGCTGGACCGGTACCGGCAGAGCTTCTCGCACGAAATGAACACCATGCGTAAGGACCTTGCCGATGCAGACGCGGTGTTCGATCATCTGCGCAAAGTCGAAGTCACTCCGTGGTGTCCTCCGGAAGTGGCTTCGCTACCCGCCGTGCGAGAGTTCTTGCGGTCGCTGTGGCTGAGCGGTAACGGCGCTGTGATCTTTGGCAACTCCTTTGTGGAGTGGGCGAGCTCGGAAGCATTCCGCCGCGCCCGGCCCTCTTTCCTGGCCGCGCAATTCGGCATTCGCAGTAAGCCCAAACCCTTCACCGGCGTGGCCGTGTTTGACAACCCGGATCAGGTGAACCCCCTCCCTGCTGTTGACGATTTGCCGGGAAGCGCCGTGGACGCGCAAATGTTGGCGCTCTACGTGTGGTTGGCCGCCTACCGTTACCCGGAATACCAGCGCTCGGCCGTCTGCGTTTGCCTGGCCGAGAGCCTCGCCCAAGCCTATCTGGTCGCGCCGCCGGAATTTGCGCTCGGGAATCAGGCGGAACCGGTCCCGCTTGACCGGCTTGGCGCCGCGCTTCGCACGTGGATTGCGTAGCGCCGAACACCGGCCGCCGGACACTTCCTTAAAATCGCCACTCATCAATCGACAATAATCAATGCGTCACTGCCTGGCGGGAGCAGCCTTCATGGAAGTGACAAACTGTTGAATTTCCGATCGCCGCTTGTCATCGTCGGCCAACTGCTGAGCGTAGAGTTGCTGGTGGATTTGAAATTCCTTATCCGCCAAATCCTTCTGTCCCAGGTGAACATAGGCCTGGCCCAGCCGGAAGTGGGCGTCCGGAAGATTCGGGGAGAGCCGGAGCGCTTCCTGGTATTCGGGAACGGCCTCAGCGAACTTGTGCCGCTGGGAGTAAAGGTTCGCAAGCTGGAGATGGGCGTCCGGAAAGGAAGGATTGAGGGCGACGGACCTTTTCAGTAGAGACTCAACTTGATCAAGGTAGGCCGGAGAAGTCTCCTGCCGCCTTCCCTTCCAAAGGCTCATGGCATAGTAAAACGCGGCTTGGGCATCGCGCGGGCGGAGATTGGCAAAACGGTGGAAGCACTCCACCACCTCGTCGGCCTGCGCCGGGGCCCGATCGTAAGCTTTGCTCAAAACAGAGTATGCCCGCGGGTCGGAAGGGTCGAGATCGGCGCCGCGCACAAGGGCCTTCACCGCCTCGTCGAAGCTGCCGCGCAGGTCAAGGGCAAGACCCAGCCCGATGGCGAGCCGCGCGGATGTGGGATACCGTTTCAGCCCCTGCGAGAATACTTCGATGGCGGGATCCGGGGTTTGATGGACAAGGAGCTCGCCGCCCCAATCGAAGAGATTCGATTCGCTTGGATCCATGTGCGCCGCCAGCTCGTATTGGTTCACCGCGGCCACAAAATCGCCTGCCTTCTCTTCCACCTCGGCAAGCAGGTTGTGCAACTCGGCTGTATCCTTCTGCTGCAAAAGTTTCTGAATCTGCACGCGGGCCTGTGGCAAACGGCCTGTTTCCTGGTACGCCATTGCCAAGTCGTAGCCATTATCATAGGCGGCAGGATCCACCCTCTGCGCTTTTCCCAGGTAGGGGATAGAGGCGGGGATATTACCCGTTCGCAGATAAAACGCTCCGAGATTGTGGTTGGCGTCAAAGCTTTCGGGTTCGAGCTCGACGACCTTCTTGAATTCCTTTTCGGCGAGCGCCGTCTTTCCCCGATGCGCAAGGTTTGTGGCCAGGTTGTTCCGTGCAGGCCCGGACTTTGGACGGAGCTGAACGGCCTGTTGGAAGAGCGGCGTAGCCTTATCCTCCTGACCTTCGGCCGAGTAAACGAGCCCCAAGAGTTCCAGAACATCAAAGCTCTTGGGCACAGCCTTGTCGAGCGCTTCGAGCTCTTGTTGGGCGGCGGGGTATTGCCCGGAATTGAAATGAGCCAGCGCGGATTGAAACTTGCGGTCAAGCTCGTTGCGGCCCTCGGCGTCTGCCTGACTCGCTGCGAGCAACGGTAACAGCATGGCAAAAAGAGCCATACCAGCCGCCAGCAGGCGAAAGCGGAGCGTGCGCGGGAGCGCGGCCATCCTGGCCGCTCTTCTTCTTATTGCGGGCTGGAAGCCCGCGCTCCAGCGAAAAGCGAACATAGCGGTTCACCCTGCTCGCAGAGCACGGGGTTCCAGCCCGCGCCCATCGGCCCGTATCATATCAGGCTTTTCCTGGCGGCTTACAATCGTGAAGCGCGGCCGGGAGCGTGCCTGGGAGCGCGGCCATCTTGCCCGCTCCTTACGGTGCGGGCTGGAAGCCCGCGCTCCCCCGCCAGAAGCGCGCGCTTCCGTAAGGCCAATCTTCCGGGCGCAAACAGAGCCCGGCTGCCACAGGGTTCATTTCAATGTACTCGACGGCATCGACGAAGTGCCCCTCGTCCCGAATGAAGCGATCGTAGTATTCCGGGAACCAGAACTGCCCACTTCTCCCCAGCCGCCGGTTCGCTTCATTCGAGGTGTACGACTTCCAGGAGTGGAGAATCTCGGACAAACCGTGGCCGCCCATAGGCGTGAACAAAGCATGCACATGGTTCGGCATTACGACCCAGGCTTCCAGTCCATAACGCTGCCCCTCGAAAAAGAGTAAGGCGTTTTCTATGGTTTCCGCGACCCCCGGCCGCGAAAGCCAACACTGGCCGCGCCGGAGTCGAGGTAATGTTCGATTCGCTCGCGACGGGCGACGGAAGCCCTGGCCTCGGGCATGGTGGCCAGCTCGTTTTCCCAGCGGTCGAGAATGGCTTGGGGAAGCGAATCGGCCAGGTGGAAGGTAACCGTTTGCGGGATGCTTCCCCCGTCAAAGTGAGGAAGGTAGCCTCGGGAGTGCCATCCTTTGGGGGGCTTCATATTTGGGGCTGTGGCCATACCGTCCTTTCGGGAGCGCGGTGGGGAGCGCGGCCATCCTGGCCGCTCCTTACGGTGCGGGCTGGAAGGTCGTGCTCCCCGCTGGGAGCTCGTGCTCCTCGGCCCCCATCATATCAGGGTTTTCCTGCCGGCTTACAATCGTGAAGCGCGGCTGGAAGCGTGGCCGGGAGCGCGGCCATCTTGGCCGCTCCTTACGGTGCGGGCTGGAAGCCCGCGCTCCATTTGTGCCCGATGTTCACCTCTAAGTTTTTGAGATAACTTGTGTTGCCTTGTGGGGTTAAGTGCGATTTTGGCCCTAAGTATGTAGACATGCATAGTACGTTGTAAGTCGCATTTATCCTTTACAACATGATA